>NZ_AYWP01000036.1:0-129039 GCF_000502435.1 Mesorhizobium sp. LNHC232B00 | reverse complement strand
GCAAAAGGCAGCGCCCCTCTTGACCGGCGCCGAAAACAGCGAAATCAATCATCCATGAACGCAACAAGGCACCCGAGGACCGTCGCCGCCAAACTGTCCGCGAATTACCGAAATCGCTGTCCGGGAATTAGCGGAACCCCTGTCCGGCTTTACGAAATGCGCAGCCGCACCCGGCGCTTGATGCGCCGATGATCCTGCTCGATGCGGTTATTGAGGTATTGGCTTTGGCGGATGCGGGTCGGCTTTGACCGGCGCCGGGAGCAATCCTGCAATCGACTTGTGGCATCACAGGAAACAATGTCTTCCCTGGTCTGACTGCCGTCGATGACGATGCGATCGGGACGGCCCTCTAATTTAATCGCCACTGGATGACAGGCCTCCGCGTGGCAAGGGCTTTGTGACATTGATGACAGGTCGGTCGGGTGCAGGCATGTATTCGGCCTTTGAGTGCGGCCTGTTCATGCCGCTGGCCCTGATGAAGTCCCCGGATCGGATCCCAGACAGGTCAACGCGTTTTTTGAGCGGCACCCACTGAGCGGGTTTGTCCGATCCCGGTTCGACCGTTCACCATCACACCATCAGCACCTCACCGATCTCTGCGTATCCCTTGCGCCTACGTCACGCTGCCGGCGAAGTTGCGAAGCGCTTGCCCGTAGTCATCAGCGCCCAGACGATCCGCGCCATCTTGTTCGCAAGAGCAACGGCGACGACATTATAGGGCTTCTTCGTCAGAAGCTCGGCAGCCCAGCGGGTAGGCGCTGTTTTGCCCTTGCGGCTGAATCTGAGGACGGCATGTGCGCCAACGACAAGCAGTCGGGATATAGGGATCGCCCTGCTTGCTGATCCGGCCGAGCCTATCCTTTCCTCCGGACGAGTTCTGTCCAAGCCAAGCCGCGAGTTGCCGGCCGGATTTGAACAGGGAGGCGTCTGTCACGGTTGCAACGATCGCGCTGGCGGTGATTGGACCGATGCCGGGGATCGTTTCCAGTCGCCGGCTCAGTTCATTCGAGCGGTGCCAGGCGTGAATCTGATGATCGAGCTCACGGACCTTCTCGTGCGCTGCCCGTAGCTGCTCGACCAAGGGAACAAGCGCATCTCGGGCAAGCGGCGGGCTAAGCGCGCTATTCTCGTCTTCGGCGAGCCCGATCAGCATCCCGACGCCGGCAATGCCCTGGCGCGTCACAATCCCGAACTCGGCCAGGTGGCCGCGCAGCGCGTTCACCAGCATGGTCAGCTGTCGGACCAGAAGCTCACGAACTCGATGCAACATCAGCACACTTTGCTGTTCCTCGCTCTTCACCGGAACGAAGCGCATCGACGGCCGCGTCACCGTGTCGCAGATCGCCTCCGTCCATCGCGTCATTCTTCTGCCGCTTCACATATGGCTTCACATAGGAGGCTGGCATCAGCCGGACCTTATGACCCAGCCCCATGAGAACGCGGGCCCAGTGATGGCTCGTTGCGCAGGCTTCAATGCCGATCAGGCATGCCGGCAAAGACGCAAAGAATGCGACGACATCGTCGCGACGCAACTTCCGGCGCACAACCACCGCGCCCGCCGCGTCCACGCCGTGCACCTGAAAGACGTGCTTGGCGACATCCAGACCGATTGTGCTAACCTTCTCCATGGACGGCTCTCCCTCATGTGACCTTCGACAGCCACACTTTGGCACATTGCGATGCCGGGAGCGGAGGGCGTCCACCACATCAGGTCAGGAGATGGCGGATCTCGGTATTCACTGAACCAGAACTCGACGGTGTCGCCGACGCTGTCGATGCCGCGATAGGTATATCCATCGCCCGCGGACCTTCATGTAGTCTCGTCCGCATGCCATTTGCCGGTCACGGGGCGCTTGCGCCGGTTAAAGCGTTCTATCAGCAGCGGCGCGAAATGAACGACCCAGCGATGGATCGTTGAATGATCGATACTAATGCCACGCTCCGCCAATCATTTCTCGAAGATCACGTAGGCTCAGCCCGTAGGCCAGATACCAGCGAATGCAAAGCAAGATCACGGATTGGTCGAAATGGCGGCCTTTGAACATCTCAACTCTCCGGGGAACACCGGAGCCCAATGCCATGCGCCTGGTTACCAAAAACTTTGCAACACATCCTTGATTTGCGTACACCTCGTCGACGTATGCCGCGTCGTCGCCCCAGTTTACGCACGTCTTAAACTACTGCAACTCTCGCGCACGTCCGGCGCCATTCCCGCTTTCCTGTGACGTGGCGTTGCGCAGCATCACTTCTGCGACACTGAAGGTGTACTTCCCTTGCCGCGAGATCAGCCGAGCGTCGATGTTGGGAAAGATAAAGAACGGCAGCGAAATCCTGTCGGTCGAACCGTTGTGTACGACCCGATGCGGCGTACTCTTGAATCGGTCGTCGCTCAAGGCCTGAAGCATGTCGCCCAAATTGACTACTAGACTGTCGGGCAGGCTCGGCGCCGGCGTCCAGCGCCCTTTAACCCACACCTGCAAGGAGCGCGTAGGGAGTTCCTCCTGCAGGAGTAGCGTGAAGAAGCCAGTGTCGGTATGCTTGCCGGCTACGCCGCCGCTAGCTGGATACCGGATCACCCGTTGCAGGACTGTTGGCGGGCTGAAATGGCGTTGGAACCAGCCCTGTTCCATATCGAGCAGGTCGGCAAGCGCGTTCCCAAGCTGCGGGACAACCCCGTTAAGCACAGTAGCCTGCAAAGCAAGCAGGTTTCGCGCGAAACCAGGAGCCAGGGCGTCATCCGGGAAGCGCGTGAGTCCGCCATATGACGCCGGTCGTATTCGTCCTCGACTCCGAGGTCGAACAGTTCCTTTGGATCGGGGCCGGTGTCGGGATGTAGCACCTCGCCGTGAAACGGACTGTATCCACGGGCGGTAGCGGGGTACACGTCTTGGGCAGCTTGACCATAGCGTTCCTTGACCGACTGTGGCAATTTGAAGAACCGCCGGGAAGCGTCGATCGCTTCTGCGATCTGTTCCTTCGGGATTCCGTGCTCGATAAGGTAAAAGAACCCGTACTCCTCGCAGGTTGCGCGTAAGTGCTGTTGCTCTTCACGTCGCGTTGCATCGGCTGACAGTTTCGCCAGTGATATTTGCGGTAGCGTGGTCATAGTCACTCCTCATTCGTGCTTTGCCCCTGTGGGGCGTCTGAAAAACGTTGTAGTGCACATTGTTGATCGCAATGTATCTTCCGTCGTCCAGACAGTGTGCTCACATAGGAACGGCCGTATGTTGCAGGCGGCTCATCTCGTGGCGTCTGATAGCTGTTACGGGCACAGTTCGCCCTGATGTGTTTGGAGAGCGACTGAAACGCGAGTCTGTCGGACCTATCGCCCATCTCTTTCGTGCTTGCGGTTGGTTGAATTAGAAGTGGGGTATCACTTCACAAGTATGATCGTCGGCTACGCCATCGGCCGCGCGATCGATGCCCGCCTGACGGGCGCCGCCTTGCGCACCGCAATCGAGCGCAGAAAGCCACCGCCAGGCTGCGTTCACCATTCCGATCGCGGCTCCCAATATGCTGCCCAAGCCTACCGGCAGCTTCTCGCCGGCTACGGTCTGGCCGGCTCGATGGGCCGCAGAGGCAATCCTTATGACAATGCCAAAGCGGAGAGCTTCATGAAGACCCTGAAGCTCGAGGCGGTCTATCCGATGGCGCTCGAAACCTTCCAGGACGTTGCCGAGCACCTTCCCCACTTCATCGACGAGGTCTACAACAAACGCAGGCTCCATTCGGCGCTGGGATATCTCAGCCCCCAACAGTTCGAGGATCAACACATCCGGCAGACGGGCAAAACCGCAGCCTGATCAGTGTCCACCCGAAGGGGCGCACTCCAGATGTGCCGCAAGGCTCTCCAGGAATTGACAGATGTGCCGTCTCGCCCGTGTCAGCAGGGCTGGATACTACCGCACTGGCGGCAGTCGGCGCCGCAGCAGGACAACTGGTCTGCGAGACGTTATTCAAAGCTGGCCTTGGCCAACGGCACTATGGCTATCGACGGATCGGCGCCCTTCTTGGCCGTGAGGGTTGGCAAGTAAACCACAAACGTGTCTTGCAGGTGACCTGATGTAATGGACGGCCTCCGCTCCCGGTGTGGCTGTCGAAGGTGACATGAGGGAGAACCGTTCATGGAGAAGGTTAGCACAATCGGTCTGGATGTCGCCAAGACGTCTTTCAGGTGCACGGCGTGGACGCCGGCCGGGAGGGAAAGGTTTGCTTCTTCGGCGGGATCGACGTATCGGATACGAGCATGCGCCGAGTTCTCAAACGGATCGCCTCCAAGTCCGATTGGGCATATTCTGCTACGAGGCCGGCTCGACCGGCTATGGTCTCTATGGGCTGATCAGTTCGCTCGCCATGAACACATGGTGGTCGCCCTGTCTGATCTCGTAAAAAGCCCGGCAACACAGACAACCGGCCGGGCTGCCCTTGCGTTGGCTAGGTTGCGCTAAGTTGCTGCGCGCCGGAGGTCCGGACTTGTCCGTGGATACGGCGAGCGAAGGTTTTATCCGTCGAGAGATGGATTTGGTTTGATTGACCAATCGATGAAGCCTACAGCACGCTGAAGTATCGCCTCGGTTTGAGCAAAACCGCGTGAAGCAGCGATCACATGTCCGATACAGTCTCGATAATCGCCTCTCCTGACAATCAGCGTCTTCGGTTCAGTAAACAATTTGACCTCGACGATACCTGGTTCAGCAGCCGCCCTGCTGGCGCCTTCGAGCCAATCGAGGATACCGTCGCGATCCGGAACAAGCAGCTGTGCCCGCGCGGTATTCGATTGCCTTTTGCGCAAGTCCCATTTCTCACCGATGACAAGCTTGATGTGCTCAGTGATGAGATCGATTCCATCAGCCGCTTGGACCAGTTGAGGGATGGGCGTGCCAGCAAGACGCGGATTGACCTCAATTACAACCGGGCCCCGCTTCGTCCACCTGAGTTCAACGTTCATTGGTCCCCAGCCGAGACTAAGCCCTCGCAAACAGCTCAGGCAGACATCGGCAATTCGCTGACGCTCCTCATCTGTCAGCCGCGCCGGATAAGTGTAACCACGAAAGACGAAATGCGGTGGGGAGCCGAAGTCCCCGGCGGAAATCCCGATGACCTCACTCCCCATTATCTCCACGCTGTAATAAGGGCCCTCCGCGAATTCTTCCACCAGCATTCTAGGCGAAGACCGCCACGGGTGTTTTCCATCCAACAGAAAGCTCGCATGTTCTGCCAACTCATCGACATTGCGGCACAAACGGACACCACTGCTACCGCTGCCTACCGCTGGCTTTAGAACCACCGGGAGGCCGATCTCCGCAGCAGCACTTTCGATCTCCGTGGCGTTCACTGCCGCGCGATAAGCAGGTAAGGGAACGCCGGCCTCGGCAAGAAGCTGACGTTGAGCGACTTTGTCGCAGCAACGCTCAACTGACGAAGGATTTGGTCCCGGTAGATCGAAATGCCGGCAGAGCTTGCCAACTGTCGCATAGAACGACTCCCAGGAAGATGTAATGCCAGAAATTTCACAGTTCGCACGAATCCTGGAACATTCCCAGATGAGAGCAGAGACATCGTTCGTATTGACCCGAACTATCTCATCTTTTTCCATAGAAACGTAGTTGTACTGAGACGGGTCGGCTGACAGTACAATCGGGTGAAGGCCAAGGCGCCTAGCCGCTTGCACGAATAACGCTCCATTGCTTGCCCCTTCAACTATAATAAGTGCTCTTCTTGCCATTGAGTGATGACTCCCAGATTCGTGCCATGCGCCTTTTCCACGAATAATCGTATTATCGTGGCCTTGATCAATCCCAACCTGTATTGGCGTCTTCAAGTTACCGGCAAAGGATACCACTAACCGTTAGGTTCGAATGTAAAGATTCCGTGAATTTATATTGCCAGCGGCTGAGTCAGAACAGGGCGGCTACCGTCCTCAATGACGCCTGATGAGCGCGTTCCCACCGGAGCCCACCCAAGTTTTCCGTTCTGCAGGCGATCACAAGCACGTCTGGCTTACTCCAGTTGACCACGAGCCAGCAAGTTTGGCCGGACTGATCAGCGCCCGCGATGGTCTGATGCACCACAGAACCGCACCTAATACTAGGGAAAAAAGCTTCACAATCTTGCTTTTAACTTGAAGCGTCAGCACAAGCTACGCCTCAATCACATCGATCAGCTGCAACGAGGGAGCATCAAAACTCGTGCCAACTGTGCAGACGCAGGCCAGACAGAGAGTTCTTGCGTATTATTCAATGGGCTGCAAGAAATTGGGACAGAGCTCCTGCCCTGTGTCGCGCACTCGACGAAATCGACAGCAGGTGCCAGGCCGCGCGCACTGAACGCCGGGAGCATTTTGGTGCGTGAACTCCACCACGCGTCCTTCCAGCCGCAGATCGGAGAAGCTCGATCCCGATCAGCTGGCGCTCACTTCGAGCAGCCTTGAGATCAACGTGGTTCCCTCCGGACCGCACCGTAGCCAATCTCGACCTCTCGCGGCTGCCAAAGAGGGCTTCGCCAAACCTCCATCGAAAAAGTCGCAATGCATAAAAATGTTTTGTTGACGAATTGTGACAGTAACAAGACATAAACGTTAGGCGGCGGTGGGTAAGATTAACATTATGTAGTGTATTCTTAACGTAATATACCTTGATAATCGTAAGATCCAGATGATATTCTTTCGCAACGACGGAGCTTCATCTACAGGTCTCGCTGACTGAGTTGCGAAAGGAACCCCCCATGTCTGCTGTAGAGGCTGGACGAGGCGCCGTGCGCGCCACTAGTTTCCACAATGAACCACATTCATTGCTACCGACAGCGTTGGGCGGACCGATCGCCAAGCTCCTGGGCGCCGGCTATCTGGTAAAGAAGACGTCAATCCGGCGGCGCCGCGAACGACGTGCTCAAAAAGGACACCTGATGACAAAACGCACCGCGATGCGACCCGCGATTGCGACATATGTCGTAACCTGCCTGCCACTGGAATCGCCTGTCCGGCGGCAGCACTTGGCGTGCCTCCGCTAGAAGCGCCTAGGACAGCCATGCTCGGCAATAGAAGAGAACGATTGTAGATCCAGCCTCGGCCGTTTCGCCGCCGATGACTGCACCGCATCTCATCTCATCTACGCCTAATCCCTATATAGAGGAATTATCATGAACACCCGCGATCAGCAGACGACATTGGAGCAAGCCGCACGAAAGCGCATCAAAGATTCCCATGCCCTCGACAGCGACGCCGATCGTTTGTCCCACTTCTATCGCGAATGGGCCAGTTCCTACGATCTGGATGTCGGCCGCGATGGGTACTGCGGGCCGATGATCGTGGCGGAATTGGCGGGCGCCGTACAGACGGCCTATTTGGCCAGCCAGCGAGCAGCCATCGCAATCCTGGACGCTGGCTGCGGAACAGGCCTTGTCGGCGTGGAACTGGAACGCCTCGGGTTTCGGTTGATCGACGGGTTCGATCTCTCAGTGGAGATGGCCGAAAGGGCCCGGCAAACCCGCGTCTACCGCCATGTCCGAGGCGATGTTGACCTTAACGAGCGGCTCTCCCATCACTCTAGTGCGAGCTATGACATTACGGTCAGCTGCGGCGTCTTCACGCTCGGGCATGTCCGACCGGATGGGCTTCGCGAACTGGCTCGCGTCACGCGCCCGAACGGATTCGTCATCGCAAGCACCCGCAAGAGCTATGCGGTGGCTACATCCTTTGAAGACGAGGTGCAGCGTCTGCATGATGACGGCATCCTTGTGCCGGCACAGCGTTTAAACGACGGCAGATACGTCGCGGAGGAGGACGCGCACTACTGGGTTTTCCAGGTGCCCAAGAAGGCCAGCGCACCAACGGAGGAGCTGCCATGATGACGCTGTCGCAAAACTCGCTAGCGATGAGTTGCAGCCTTTGCAAGGCGACACGAATAGCGCGAGCGCCTACGCATGCCCTGCCAAAAGTCCGGTGTCTTTCTACATTGTTGAGGATGGCACCACCACAAGAAACGCATCGCGCTAGGTACCATCCTCCCGCATGCTGCCGGTCAAAAAATGCCAAATTCGTTGTCTCGGCTCATCGTCAAACAGAGGTGAAGAATGCGCAAATATCTCGTAGCCAAACTGGACGACAAGCTGCGCGCGAAACGCGAAAGCTTTGACAAGCTGCCCGTCGTTGACATCGCACCGCTTCTCGATGGCAGCAATAAGCAGAGGGTTGCGAGGGAGATACGTTGGGCGTTGTCGAATACTGGGTTCATGTATGTGAAGAACCACGGTATTCCGCCGGATCTCGTGCATTCGGTGTTCGATGTGAGCCGTCGGTTCTTTGATCTGCCCACGTCGGAGAAGATGACATTGCATGTTAGCAAATCCGATGTGGCGCTCCGCGGATATGTTGAGCCGTTCGGGGAGAACACCGACCCGGGCAAGACGAAAGACCTGAAGGAGTGCTTTGACATCGGACCTGAACGTTCGAAGTTGGAAGGTCCGTTCTTTGGCCCCAACCCGTGGCCCTCAAATCTTCCCGAGTTCCAGGAATTGACGTACGGATACCATCAAAAAATGGTGGACCTCGCGAAAATACTCTTGAAGGGAATCGCGCTCAGTCTGGACCAGTCGGAAAGCTATTTCGAGAAATCCATGCGCAACCCCATCAGCATTCAGCGCCTGCTTCATTATCCGCCGCAAAGTGGCTATATTGGCGAAGAGATCATAGGTATTGGCGCCCACACGGACTACGGCAATCTGACAATCCTGGCGCAGGACGACGTGGGTGGTCTTCAGGTCATGAACCGAGATGGCGATTGGGTTGAGGGCACTCCAATTCACGGCACATTCGTAATCAACATTGGCGATCTGATTCAGCGGCTCACCAATGATGTCTACCTGGCGAACATGCATCGCGTGGTGAATACTTCGGGACGCGAGAGATACTCAATCCCCTTCTTTATCGACGCTGACTTCAACGCGATCATCGAAGCATTGCCCTCATGTGTCACCGACAGCAACCCGCTTCGCTACAACTCGGTGATGTGCGGCGAGCACAAATTCGCGCGTTTCGCAGCAAGTTACGCTCACTTGGCCAACGCGTGATGAGAGCGGACAGGCATTTACTCTGGTGACACTGCAGCTGACACTGCCGCCACACTTTTACGGGGCGCGAGAAGTTTACCTGTCGATTTGCGAGACGCAGCCGCCTGCCCCCTTCCATATCCCTTGCGCGGCTTTGCCGGGCCGAACCAGATGGCGATGATCCTGTTTCAGAAGTTTCGTCAGCATTAGCCGATGAACCGGCGGGGCGCTTGTCACCGCAGGGGCATCGATCCGAGCTCTCCAAGCTGCAGGTCGGCGCCTATGCCGCGGTGCTGAAGCCAACCACGCGCTGATTAGGGCGCATGTGGTTGCTGCCAAGCGTCTGCATGATTGACCGCACCACCGTGCCAATCCTAGCGAGCGGCAAAGCCCAGATCCGAACTTCTCGCTACGAAGAACCTTGTCGTGGCCGCGCACGCAAACTCTGACCGCCTCGGCAGGGGAAAAGATGGGAATACAACCCGAGTGACGGGGCTTGTCATAAATTCTCACAGGGTCGCCGGATCTCACATCGTCAATGTGAAGTCCCGTGCATGTCTATCTGCAAACCTTGTGTCTGGAGCAGGACAAGAATGTCCGAAACCCGACGAAAAGGCCGCCAGGGGCCGGGAGCCGGCATGGGAAGTGGGTGCAGCTGAAACTGTGCGCCAATTCGGCATGCAACTTGCTCGGGTCACGGCGGACCGCCGGACGTCCGTTAACGAGGCTGGTGTGGTTGATCAAAATGGCGGCTGTCCTTTATGGGCCAGAGGGCGAGCGGATACTCCTGTTGTTCCGTGCGCGACTCCCGATTAGATTGGTTTCTTCAATGGTTCCGCAGTATTACGATCTCCCGTCGATGACTGCCCTCACGGCATTCGAGGCCTCGGCACGCAACCTCTCATTCCAGCTTGCGGCTTCCGAGCTGGGCGTCACGTCGGCAGAAATCAGTCGGCAGATCAAAACCATTGAGGACGATCTCGGTGTTCCGCTGTTTGTGAGGCGAGGAACCGGCGTGATGCTTACCAGCGCTGGCAAAGACATCTTCAGCGCACTGGCAAGCAGCCTTTCCAAGGCGTCCGATGTCGTCAGGACCATGAAACGCGGCCGTCCCGGGAACGCCATGATGCTTCGAGCGATGCGCTAGCGGCGATCCGGTTGACGCCGCGCATGCCGCGCTATTGGGCACTGCATGCTGATATCAAAGTTGATCATGTGATTTCCAACAGTCTGCGCGACTATTGGGGCGCTCAAGTCGAGCTGCCCATCCTTTAGGGGTGCGGCTCATGGCCTGACGAGACGGCTGTTAGTGGGCGTGTCATCTACCCGGTCTGAGATCCCGGCTTCGCTAGGAGCACAGCGATGCAATCCCAAGTGCTTGCCCCAACTGCCGCTCCTGAAGGTCGAATGAATCGAACCTGACTTGGCCGGCTGGGACGAGGTCCTGGGAATCCCTAAGTAAGTTCTCCGTGGCTTTGCAAGCCCACCGGCTGATCAGTGCATTGCCCGTGGGCTGGCACGGGTTGTCGCTAACATTGGCCCAAGAGGGCAAGCTCATCAGGATCACCGACCTCGAACTGGACGCCACGGAGGATACTATCTGACGTGGAACGACAGCCGGAGCCTGTCGCCGGGGGCCGAGCGGGGTTGTGTGCGTCAAGTTCTGCAAAATGGGGCGGCCATGATGCTGGTCATGCGGCTTGGCGCAGAGCGAGCTTCTTGTGCTCGCGCAGGTCGTCCATGTTGATGTATCGGTTGGCCTCCATCCAGTTTTCGTTGGTCTCGACGGCCAAGGCCCTGACCAGGCGCAGGCAGCTTTCGGTGTTGGGGAAGATGCGCACGACATAGGTGCGCCGGCGGATTTCCTCGTTGAGCCGCTCCAGCATGTTGGTGGACTTGAGATGCTTGTGGTGCTGTCTCGGCAGCCTGAAGAAGGTCAGGGTTTGTTCGATGGCATCCTCGGCCCAGCCTGTCAGGCGCGGATAGCGTGCCGACCATTTGGCAAGCCATGCGGCAAGATCAGCCCTGGCCTCTGCGAGATCGCGCCGGTCGTAGAGCCAGCGCAATTCCTGAAGGCAGTCGTCGCCGTGCTTCCTCGGCAGATGGTCGAGCGCGTTCCTGAGGAAGTGCACGTAGCAGCGTTGCCAGGCGGCTTCGGGGATCACCTCGCCGATCGCTGCCACCAGGCCGGCGTGATCGTCGGACACGACCAACTCGACGCCCTTGAGGCCGCGCGCCTTGAGGCCGACGAGGAAGTCCCTCCAGGCCGAGCGGCTCTCGCGATTGGCCATCTTCACGGCCAGGATCTGGCGCCTTCCGTCCCAGTCGATGCCGACCGCGATCAGCACCGCCTGGCTCATGACAACACCGGGCTTCACGCACCTTCTCGTAGCGCGCATCGAGGATGAGGTAAGGAAACGGATCTTGAAGGGGGCACCTGGCAAAGGCAGCGAGGCTCTCGTCCAGCCGCTTGTTGATGGCCGAGATCGACGAGGCCGAGAAGGCATGGCCGCACAGTTCTTCCGTGATCGCCTTCACCTTGCGGGTTGACACGCCCTGCACATACATCTCGGCCAGCGTCGCCACCAAGGCCCGCTCGGAACGCTGGTAGCGCTCGAACAGCTCGGTGGAGAAGCGCCCGGCCCGGTCCTGCGGAAACCGCAGCTCGAGCTTGCCGACCCGCGTCACAAGGGTGCGGCCGTAATAGCCCGAGCGATAGCCAAGCCGTTCGGGCGTGCGCTCGCTCTTCGAGGCACCCAGCGCCTCGTCCATCTCGGCCTCAAGCACCTCCTGCATCACCGCACGGAGCACTTCGTGCAATCCATCCGGGTTCGAAAGCAAAATGTCTTTGACGGCAGCGCTGGCGGTCTTAACTTCAGTCTTGGTCATGGTGGCGTTCCTTCGCGGGAATCAGGTGACGTGAACAATCACCAGCCTGCCATGACCGCCCACTCTCAGCGAATTTGCAGAACTCTCAGCACACTACCCCGAGCGGATGAGCGGGTGAACGGGTGAGCGAGGTGTTGGCCGAAAAGCGGAACGCCTGAGGTAGAGCTCGCACCCGGCGTGCCTTTGAACACCCTTGTCCGAGGAGCGAATAGCTCGTAGCCTCGCGAAACGCCGATTCATAGGCATGCTCGATGATGGCCTGAACCCGCAAAAAAGTTGCCTGCCAGGTGAATTTATTTCGGCTGCCTCCGCTCCTCAGCTTGCATATAACGCCGACCTGTAGCTGCAACTGGAGCGAGGCAGATGTCGTTCAAAGGCGTTATTCCGCCCGTCACAACGCCCTTTCACGCGGACGGGTCGATCGACCGTGACGGTTTCTGCGTCATGGTCGAGCACCTAGTCTCGACTGGCGTCCACGGTATCATTGTCGGTGGCACGACAGGAGAGTACTACGCCCAGTCACGCGACGAGCGTGTCAGCCTTCTTAAGCTTGCCAGGAACTTGGTGAAGGGGAAGATGCCCCTAATCGCCGGCGTCGGCGCCATTCGCACCGACGACTGCATTGAATACGCGCTAATTGCAAAGGACCTCAAGTACGACGGCATCCTGATCGGCTCGCCGTACTACGCTGTTCCCACGCAGCTCGAACTTGCCAATCATGCACTTGCGATCGACAAGGCCGCCAATCTACCGGCGATGCTCTACAACTATCCCGGACGTACCGGCACGATGATGGACGTCGAGTTCCTGGACCGGGTCGGTCGCAGCTCCAATTTCTGTGCCATCAAGGAATCCAGCGGCAGCATGAACCAGCTGCACGCCTTGGCTCGTGACTACCCGCACATCGATCTGTTCTGCGGCATGGATGATCAGGCGCTTGAATTCTTCGCCTGGGGCGCAAAAGGATGGGTCTGCGGCGCCGGCAACTGCCTGCCGACAGAGCACCTCGCGCTATACGAAGCCTGCGTGATCGAGAAGGACTTCACCAAGGGCCGGCAGATCATGTCGGCGCTTCTGCCTCTGATGAGGCTTCTCGAACAGGGCGGCAAATTCGTCCAGAGCATCAAGTTCGGGTGCGAATTGGCTGGATTGCCGGCTGGGCCCGTGCGCCTGCCGATGCGGGCACTCGGCGACGAACAGAAGCGGGAACTCGAGTCGACGATCCGCACTCTTAAGGCAGTCATCGCATCAATCACTCTAAAATCCCAGAAGAGGGCTTCCGAGAATGTCATCGCTATTAACGCGTGATGAGTACCAGAACTTAGCGGACAGCCTGCCACTGCCGACCAGCGCAGTAATAGATGGCAAGGCGCGGGCTGCACAATCTGGGGATACTTTCGAGACCATCAATCCCGCGACAGGGCAGGTCATCGCCGAGATCGCTTGCTGCGGCCAGGCCGATGTCGATCTCGCTGTCGAGAAGGCGCGACTGGCGTTTGAGTCGGGCGCCTGGTCGCGTGCGCATCCGAGCGAGCGCAAGCGCGTCCTGCGGCGGCTGGTGAAACTGATGAAGCGAAACGCCCATGAGCTTGCAGTACTTGAGACGCTCGAAAGCGGCAAGCCGATCTTCGACGTCGAAACCATAGACATCCCCGAGGCTCTGCATTGCCTGGAATGGCATGCGGAAGCCACCGATAAGCTCTACGGCCAGACGTCACCTTCGGGCGACGATGTCGTGTCGATGATCGTGCGCCAGCCGCTGGGCGTGGTCGCCTGCGTTCTGCCCTGGAATTTCCCGATCCTCATGCTGGCCTGGAAGATCGGTCCGGCACTTGCGACGGGGAACTCCGTCATTGCCAAGCCGGCCGAGCAGACCAATATGTCGACGTTGCGGATCGCCGAACTGGCGCATGAGGCCGGGCTGCCGTCAGGCGTCCTGCAAATCGTCACCGGTCCGGGCGAAGTGACCGGCAAGGCACTCGGCGTGCATCCCGATATCGACATGGTCGCCTTCACCGGGTCAACTGACGTCGGCCGGAAATTCTTGGAATATTCCGCCAAGTCCAATCTCAAGCGCGTCGTGCTCGAATGCGGCGGAAAGAACCCATGCATCGTGCTGGAAGACGCCGAGAACCTCGACGTTGTTGCACAGCACGTCACCCAAGCTGTTTTCTGGAACATGGGCGAGAACTGCTCGTCCAACTCCCGCCTGATCGTACACGAGAAGATCAAGGATCGCTTGGTGGAAACCGTCCTCCACAAGCTAAAGGAATGGCCTTTGGGCGAGCCACTGGATCCGGGCAATCGGCTCGGCGCCATTGTGTCGAAGGAGCAGTTCGACCGCATCATGGGCTACATCAAGAAGGGGCGGGAGGAAGGCGCCAGGATCGTCACGGGCGGCAACGCACACAAGTACGGCAAAGGCTATTTCATAGAGCCGACCGTTTTCGACGATGTCACGCCCGAAATGGCAATTGCGCGAGAGGAAATTTTCGGTCCAGTGCTGTCGGTAATCAAAGTCGCCAACGCTGACGAGGCGCTTCGAGTCGCCAACGACACGCAATACGGGCTTGCAGCATCGATCTTTACCGCCAATCTCGGCAAGGCGCATCGCATCGCAAGGGATATTCGCGCCGGGACGGTGACCATCAATTGCTACGGCGAAGGAGACGTCTCGACACCCTTCGGCGGCTTCAAGCTTTCGGGCTTCGGGGGACGAGACAAGTCTTTGCATGCCCACGACCAATATACTGAACTCAAGACCATCTGGGCGGACATCTCCGATCCTAAGGTCTCGCGTTCGGTAGACTAGCCTGGTCGCATCGATGAGCGATTATGAGGCTGTCCGCACGCCTGCGGACACATCCATGCCCGGCTGGTACGGTATTCTGCCGCCTCCCAAGGCACCTGAGGTGCTGCGCGGCCGTCACAAGGCGGACTGGCTCATTGTAGGAGCTGGGTTTGCTGGCTTGGCGGCCGCGCGGCGCCTCTCACAACTGG
Organism: Mesorhizobium sp. LNHC232B00; assembly: GCF_000502435.1. NCBI lineage: Bacteria > Pseudomonadati > Pseudomonadota > Alphaproteobacteria > Hyphomicrobiales > Phyllobacteriaceae > Mesorhizobium > Mesorhizobium sp. LNHC232B00. Next base: position 114,105 of record NZ_AYWP01000036.1, on the reverse strand, counting down.
TGCCGAACGAGCGCATAGTGGTGATCGATGCTCAGCGCGTCGGCTGGGGTGCTGCCGGGCGCAACTCCGGCTTCATGATCGATCTGCCGCACGAGCTCGGTGGGGAGCATTACGGCGGAAGTCAGGACCGCGACCGCAGGCGCATTCGCATGAACCGCGCCGCGATCGAATTTTCGGCTTCTGCCGCGGACGAATATGCGTTGCAGAAATACTTCGTTCGGGCCGGCAAGTACCACGGAGCCGCAACCGATCACGGTGTTGCCGTCCTGCGCGAATTCGAAAAACACCTGACGGGGCTAGGCGAGCCATTCGAGCGGCTCGACGCGCTGCAGTTGAAGGAAATCACCGGAACCGAGTTCTTCGTCGGCGGTACGTTTACGCCTGGAACGGTAATGGCACAGCCGGCCGGCTTCATTCGTGGACTCGCCGAAGGTTTGTCGAGGCGTGTGCAGCTATTCGAGAATTCACCGGTGACTTCTCTGCAAACAGGCAAACTGCACACTGCCAAGACGGCCGAGGGCGAGATCACCGCGCCGCGGTTGATCCTCACCGTTAACGGTCATCTCGAAAGCTTTGGCTTCTTCAAGAAACGCCTGCTGCATGTGTTCACTTACGCCAGCATGACGACGCCGCTTTCCAAGAGCGAACAGACAGCGCTGGGAGGTGAGCCGCATTGGGGCTTGATCCCGGCCGACCCGATGGGGTCAACCATCCGCAGGATCAGCGATCGGATCGTTGTCCGCAACACCTTCACCCATAATCCGGACATGTCCACCAGTGAGAAGAGGATCCGTCGGATCGGCGCCGTGCACGAGCGATCATTCCAGGCGCGCTTCCCGATGCTGGGTGAAATACCTATGGAGTTTCGATGGGGAGGCCACCTTTGCCTTTCCCTCAACTCCGCTCCTGCATTCGGCGAAGTCGATGAGAGGGTGTTCGTAGCTGGATGCTGCAATGGTCTCGGAACGGTGCAAGGCACCCTCTACGGAATGCTGGCTGCCGATCTTGCCCTTGGTACTAACGAGCCAATGGTTGCAGACGCCCTGAAAGAGCCAGCCCCGGCTCGGCTTTATCCAGAACCGCTGATGTCGATCGGCGCGCCGCTGAAGCTGTGGGCGATGCAGAAGCGCGCCGGCATAGAGCTCTAGCTTTCTCGTTCTTGCGCGGCCGCTTCCCGGATCCAGCTACGGAGGCTCTGGGCGGCAGGGGAAAGGGTGCGATTTTGATACCAGGTGAGATAGTAGCTGCCAGGGGCTGGGAGCTCGAGATCGGTCAGTCTGACGAGTTTCCCTTCGTCAATCTGCGCCTTGACAAGCCGGTGCCAGCCAACGGCCACCCCTTGATCGGCTTGAGCAGCCTGAAGCGCCACGAAGAACTTGCCGAAGCGCCGGCCGCGGGTCGGCCCATGCGACACCCCCGCGCGCCGTAAGACCTCGTCCCAGCCAGCCCAGTCGGGATCGACCCAGTCAACATGCAGCAAGGGGAGGTCGGCCAACGACTCTGCCGTTGCATCGCGATGCTTGCTTGCAAATCCCGGCCCGCATACCGGGTAAATTGTTTCATCGAAAAGGAGCTCAGCATCTTCATTCGACCACGATCCGAACCCGTAGCGAATGCGCAATTCGACCTCGGCTCGGCGGTAATCGCGAGGATTGTCCGAGATAAGGTGGTCAACGGCAATATCCTGGTGCCGTGTCCAGAAGTCCGGCATCCGTGGGATCAGCCACGTCGACGCGAAGGCGTCCGTGCACGCCAGCGTGACGTTCTTGGAACGGTCGCCGCGTTTCACATTTCGGACGATGTCTGCGGCCCGCGAAAAACCGCTGGCCAACACGCCATAAAGATCTTCGCCAGCGCTTGTCAGCGCCACACCGATTCCCAATCGGGTAAACAGCGGAACCCCCAGTTCGTCCTCGATCGCTTTTATCTGTCGGCTGACGGCGCCAGGAGTGACGTTCAGTTCCGCAGCAGCCAATTTGAATGACAGGTGCCGGGCAGACGCCTCGAAAACAGCTAAAGCAGTCAGGGACGGCAGGTCATAATAGCGGCGAACCATCTCAAGCTCCAAACACTTCGATAATCGCGCCGCGCGACAAATAGAGCAAGCGGGCTGAATATGTTGGGACAACCATTTACAAGGCGACGCGATAGCCTGCGTTTCGACCGACTATGGCTGCGATCCCCACCCATTTGCGGCGGAACATAGGAGATTTGTATGAACCATGCTTCGCGATCTGCGACTCTGCCAAATCCATGTCCGACGCGGCTGCAGCGGAACATGCCCGGGGAATTGTCTGCGCTTGGCAACTAAACAAAACAAGGGGGTGAGACTTTTGCAGGGCTGCCCCACTGGTCTTCAGCAGCCTTTCAGAGACCATGAACCGAACTATCCCTTTAAAGATGGCTAGCCTGTGACTGGCGTTGAGAAGACGAAGACTGCGATGATAACAGGCGCGGGGGGAGATACCGGGCAAGCGATCTCCAGAGAGTTCGTTGCGGGGGGGCGTGTGGTTGCCGGCGACGTCGAGCGATCGATGTCCTTCACTGCTTCCAGAAGAAACGGAGGCCACGTCAAAACACGACAAGGAGATTGCTTCTGGACGCCACAAGGCAGTCATTCGGAAGAGGTTTGAGCATGAGTGAAATTGCCACCGAAATCAGGCATGTTACGAATCCGGGAGCTAATCTGTTCGCGGAACTGGGCTTTTCGGAAAATGAAGCCGAGCTTTATCACGGGGAGTCCAGAAAGCATATCGAGGAGCTCCTCTCTTGAAGGAGCAGCTCATGGGAGAGCTGGCTGTTTGTATCACGGAGAACCCCTTGAAACAGGAGGAGGCTGCCAAGATTTTTCATGTGACCAGACCGCGCATCTCCGATGTCGTGAACAGGAAGACCAGCAAATTCACGATGGATGCCTTGGTGAGCATGCTGGCCCGCGTAGGCAAACCAGTACGCCTGGTTGTCGGCTGAAGGCAGCGTCGGAAAGACACTGGCATTTGAGGTTTATGGCGCGACTTGCCACTGGTGCCCGCAGCCGTCGACCATGCCTGCGCAGTGTACGGCGTTCGGGTTTTGCGATCTGGTCAAAAACTCCTTACAGGCGGTTGCGATGTTAGCCGATCCTGCGTCGTCCTTGGCCATACCGAGCTTTCCAGCGAACCTGGCCGCACATTCTGACGTCGACAACCGCCTAGCCACTTGCAATAACCCAACGCTGAACGGTTGCCCATGTTGTTTGAAGAGCCCAGACAACCGGTGGCGTTGCCATACAGACACATGAAGCAAGGACGAGTCGGCCGGCTGCGTTGAAAGTCTTAAATTTACGATTTGCGATGCGGGCCTGTATCGCAACCTGGAGAGCCATGTCGTCTAGATAGTCATCGGTTGCGGATTGCCCTTCCTCCGGAAAATATCGCTTCTTGGCGGCTTCACCGAATTCCCCGGCTTCCAGTTTTGCGATGTCGCCGAAATAGAGGAGGTTCGTCGAGCCATCTGCGGCCCGATGAAAGTGATGTAGGAATTTTGGCAGGAATGAAGCCAACGATATGACTGCCGCCACCGCCAAGAGCGGAAGAACGACGAGGAACGCTGCGCGGTAGCCCATGGCTAGTTCGTCCGGAGATCGGAGCATCGTGATGATCGATCCCATCCAAACCGAGCAAAACGTGAGCAGAGCCGCGTTCTTCGTTTCTGCAAATTTTACAAGGTCCAGCATCCGGCCGTGATTGGCCGAAAGCAGTTTCTCGTAAGTATCTTGCTGGTCGTTCTTGGCCATTGAAATCCTATGCTGCCTCATCCAACTGCACGGCCAGAAAGTCGGCGAGAGGGCAGCTGTCCATTGTCCCGCAGCATTTCAGCGTTGTGTTTTTGAAACTGTAGAAGAACGACTGCTCCGCCTCACGCCAGCCATCTAACGCCAGCGCGAAATCGGCGAGGACATCTGCGTGGTCCGAGCAGGCGGAAATCGGCCGGTTCCCATCGCCGCATTTGCATCTTTGCCGAAGCGTCATGACGCGACGATCGTTTCGAACTACCGACAGTATCCTCTTACCGTTCAGGAGCAGTCGGACCCGACGCTCGTTGTTTACTCGCTTCTCCACGGTCGAAAAACGCTCCTCTCGGAGAGAGGATATGAATGCTTTGCCGAGATTGGACGCATTGAATTCTGCGACCGCTTGAAATCTCGCTGCCTCTGGCCCATGGGCTCTAGCATCGGCTTTCCCTGGCCATGAGCGGAGCACCGCCGCAGTGCCCTGTCTAAGGAGAAAAATGAGCAACTTCCCCCACCATCCCGCCGCCGCCTCATGATTGTCGATGGTGTGACGCTCGAGCTCCGCCCAGAAAAGGCAGAAGCTTCCATCGAAGTTTATGTGACGTTCCGGGCAGAATGACGGTAGGCGGTCTGGCTTCACCTCGCGAGCTTTGACTGTCTCGCCGACCCGCGTGATCTCAATAAGAAATTTAGTCGCTGGGGCACCGGAAGCAAGCGCGGGCTGGACAGCAAAGATTGCGCTGTCGCCGCTCTCGCGCATGAGGACGGCATGGTTCAAGGTTGCAGTCTCAGTCAGAAGCCGCACGGCCGACATGGAGTTAGCGCTTCTCCAAGTAAGGTCGAAATGGCGCTTCGGCAGCTCTGGCTATTGAAGGACTCACCACCGCGTAAGCGGCACCGTGGATGGCTTTGGCCACCTTGTTTTCATCGGCAACGAGCGCTTCGAGCACCACATCATAGGTGAGGCCGGACTTTCGCCTCGACGTTCCGAAGAGCGTGCGCACCGATGCCGGGCCTCCGTCATATGCGGTTTGGCCGATTGCCGTCTGCTCGCCAGTGCAGCGTTTCTGTTCGTCCTCTGATCCCAAGACTGCTCGTCCAGTGGAGCAGCGAACACGATTGCCCTGCATGCCAAGTCGGGTGATGGCAGTTGGTCCAAACTCAAAACCAATCGCCAGTCCCAAATCGTCCGTATCCACGTCATTTGCGCGCAGCCGCTCAAGCGTCAGGTCGAAGCTGCTCCTGAGGGCGCCGGCGCAGAGTGTTCCAGTCGATACCGTGTCCTCGGTGTAGGTCTGAAAGGCGGTTCCCTCCATCAAATGGCCATGGATGCAGTCACCGATGAACCTGATACGACGTCCCGAGAAGTCGCAAGAAAGAACTCGATCAAGCTCTGAGCGGATGACATGGAGACAGCGAACAACGTCTTCCGGATCGTCGTCGATATGGGCATCCACGTAGGCCGTGAAATTGTCGACGTCAGCGTAGACCGAAATCGTCTCCATGCGCCTTGAGTTGCCCGGCGTCAGTAGCGAGATGTCGAGATCTCTCAGGGGTGGCGTGACTCGCGCGAAAACAAAGGAGCCGATCGGATTGTTCTTGTTGTCAGCGCGCCATTCGGACACCAGCGTGTCCTTGCTCAAGCCGAGCTGCGCTGCATCCTGGCACTCGGCGATCTCTTCCTCGGTCAATGGCGTAAGCGGGATGTCGTCGGCATCGAGCTCTTCAAGGCCGATTGCAGATCGTGCCTCATTGCTGAGATAAATTCCGACGTCGGTTCCGTTCGACGCGATCTTTGCAGCCATATTGGCAGGGCGGCCAAGGAATAATGGTTCCCGGTTGCCGCCGCGACCGTTGTTGACGACCAGCGCGCGGCCGCTGTCTATACCGATGCGAACCTGTGCTGCGGGAATGTTCTCATCGTCGTCGCCCGTTTCCTGCAGGACGTCGCTGATCAATCGTGCAATCGCCACCGCTCGGTTCACGCGATCGCCTTCCGAATCTTCGCCGTAGGGCTTGGCGACAACCGCGTGGAGGCGCTGGTTGTGAAAATCGACACGCAGGGCATCCGACGCCGCTAAGATTCTGCGTACGGCCCTGTAGTGAAGATTGAGAAAGCGGAGCGTCCTCTTGTGACAGGTCTCGCCCTCCACGTCGGTGCTTTCGAGCATGTCACGGAGGTTCAAGATGTCCACATAGAGGTGAACCGCATCCATTCGGTAGGCTTTGTTCGTCGGTATGGACGTCAATGACGTGTCACGGGTGTAGTCGACAACCGTCACCGTTTCGACGTCTTTGAAACGGGCATCGATGGCGTTCTTGGCGCGTTCATATTTCCAGCTATTCGACAACTTCGACTCCATGTCTTCCGGGGGCTTGGTGCACCAACGATTTCGATCAAGTTCTGTCCGACGACTCCGTCATGAGGTGCGAGCCGTCGTGGAGTTGTGCATCGGGCGAGATGCCTCGTTGCGTTCAATTCCCCGTTTGTTCTGAAGGGGATTTTTTCGGACACTTTTGCATCCGGAAAAATCGGTCCTTCGCCTAAAAGACTCGGTCACCCACCCCTCGGAACGGCGGAAAACGTGTCGAGGCGTACTGTTGTGTCTTTCGAGGCGGTTTAGCTGGACGCGCGCACCGATATCAGGGGGTTGGGCCTTTTTTCAGGAGTTCGCGACGAATCTGCTACGGCGGCTGTCGCAGACCCCGCAAATCTCATTCCTTCCCACCCCATGCTGCGAAATCAGCCCTCAAGTACACAACATTGGCACAATTTTGAGTCCCCCACCAATACCAAGCAAAAGCTAGCACGGAACCGCGGAAGCTCGTCGGCGCAAAAAAGTAGCCTCCCGATTGACTTTATTTCGGTGGCGTCTCGTCGATTGTACCTGCAACGCTGTCTTGGGTGGGGTCTTCCATCTACCGGCTCTGGAGCAAAGCCGAAGTGCTGTCGGCGACCGATACTGCCCGCACGAAACTGCCCTCCGACGCAAGCCACCTGATCGACGTGCCAGTCTGCTGCGGCGCTTCAGTCAACAGACGAGTGAGACTTTTGCAGTAGGTCGAATCTTCGGACTCCGGCAATAGTTCCGGCCGGCTTACACAGGCCGCATCGTTTTTCTTGGAGGCCGGCATGATTGCTCAACTACAACTTTCTCGTAAGGGAGGGCGGGAAGCGCGGCGGACGATCCGCAAGGCGCCAAAGGTCGATATGTTGCCGACGCTGAGGCGCGGCCTACCGGTGGTAGAGCCAATGGATGCCGAGCAGGTTGAACGCATTCACGAGGCTTCTCTAGCGATCCTAGAAGAAGTAGGCGTGGTGTTTCGCGATCCGATCGCGATTGAGGACTGGAAGAGAGCCGGAGCAGACGTGCGAGCAGATGACCGCGTTCATCTCGACCGCAGCCTGGTCATGGAGCTCATCAAGACCATTCCCCCCAATGTCGAATATTTCGCGCGCGATCCAGCGAAGAATGTCGAGCTCGGAGGCGACAAATCCATCTTCGTGCCGATGACCGGCGCGCCTTACATGCGCGACCTTGATGACGTAAGGCGTGGGCCGACGATCGCGGACCTTGGGACCTTCCACAAGCTGGCGCACATGATGCCAGCCTTGCATTCATCGGCGCACCACATCGTGGAGCCTATGGACATTGTTGTCGCGCATCGGCACCTGCACATCACCTATTCGTCAATGAAGCACTCCGACAAGATATTCATGGGCATGACTACCTCTCCCAAGAATGCCGAGGACGTGCTCGATATGTGCGAGATCCTTTTTGGCGAAGGCTTCCTTGAGACTCATGCAGTGACCACCGGAAACTGCAACGGCAATTCGCCGCTCGTGTGGGACCAGGTCATGTTAGGCGGCATGCGTGCTTTCTGCCGGCGCAATCAGCCCGTGCTATGCTCGCCGTTCGTTCTCGGCGGCGCGAACACGCCAGCCTCCACTGCGGCGGCAGTGGCGCAGCTCAATGCGGAGGCGCTCTCGGCACTCGCCTACACGCAGGTGGTGCGCAAGGGCTGCCCTGCGATCTATGGGCATTACCTGTCGACCGTGTCGATGCAATCGGGAGCGCCGATGGCGGGAACGCCTGAGATTTCGCTGATGAACTTCATGATCGGCCAGATGGCTCGCCGCTACAATGTGCCTTGGCGTACCTCGAATTTGCTCGGCGGCGCCAAGGTGTTCGATGCGCAAGCTGGCTATGAAAGTGCGATGACGATGATGGCCGTGCTGATGTCAGGCGCAAACTACATTTGGCATTCGGCTGGCTGGAACGAAGCCGGCATGCACTGCTCGATCGCAAAGTTTGTTGTCGACGCCGAAGTCTGTGCCATGGGCTATCGCATGACGCAAGGCATCCAGTGGGACGACTTTGATGAAGCCCTGGCTGCGGTTCGCGATGTCGGGCCAGGCGGCCATTACTTTGGACATCCGCATACACAGGCGAACTTCGAGAAGGCCTTCTTTATTCCGAAACTCTTCGACAATAACTCGATCGAGCAGTGGTACGCTGATGGCTCCAAGGATATCAAGCAACGTGCCCTCGATCATGCGCGCCGCCTTCTTGCCGAATATGAAGAACCTAAGCTCGATGTCGCGAAGGACGAGGAATTGCGCGCTTATATCGATCGTCGCTCAAGGGAAATCCCCGCCGTCGACGCACTCAACGAGGAATACTGAGCATCATGCGCATTGACCGGATCAACGTCTATAGTACCAAGCTGCCTGTTAAAGGCGGCACCTATCGAATGGCAAGCACCGACGTCGACGCGCTTGACAGCACCCTTGTCGAGGTTGTGACAAATGACGGGTTGACTGGCTGGGGCGAAACCTGCCCGGTAGGGCCGGTTTATCAGCCGCATCATGCACTCGGCGCACGCGCGGCGATTGCCGAAATCGCCCCAGGTCTTATGGGTGCCGAGATTGCCTCGATCAGGCTTCTCGCCAAACGCATGGACGAGCGCTTGAACGGGCATGGCTATGCCAAGGCAGCGTTCGACATAGCGTTTCTCGACCTCCTTGGCCAGCGGCTTGGAGTGCCGGTCTCGACGCTGCTGGGCGGTGCGCTTACCGACCGTGTTCCGGCCTACTATTCGCTCATTGTTGGCCCGCCTGACGAAACGGCCAGGATAGCCGCCGACAAGGTGAAGTCAGGTTATCCACGCCTGCAGGTCAAAATCTCGGGGCTAAATCTCGAACAGGATGTGGCCTTGATTCACAAGGTTTGGGAGGCGGTCGGCTACAAAGCTCGTATCGCAGTGGATGGCAACAGGGGCCTCACTGTCGCTGCCGCCATTCATCTTGACCGGCTTTGCCAGGCGATCCCATTCGTTTTCGAACAACCCTGCAACACTATCGATGAGATCGCCACCCTGAAGGGCAGGGTGACGCATCCGGTATATTTGGACGAGAACACCGAAGATCAGAACGCGGTACTCAGGGCGATCTCCCTCGGCATCGCGGATGGCTTCGGCTTTAAGGTCACGCGTCTCGGCGGCCTCACCAAAATGGCGACAATCCGCGACGTTTGCGCCATCCGCTCGCTACCGCACAGCTGTGATGACGCATGGGGTGGCGACATAATCGCGGCGGCTTGCGTACACTTAGCTTCCACTGTGGAGCCGCGCCGTTTTGAGGGCGCCTGGATCGCGCAGGAATATATCGAAGGACACTTCGACGCGAAGAAGCCGATTGTCATCGAAAATGGTCACATCGCGGTGCCGCAGCTGCCTGGCCTCGGCGTCAAACCGGAACCCGGCTTGTTCGGTCAGCCAGTAGCCTCGTACGCATCCTAGTGAACGCACCCGCCAACATCAGCGCAATTACGTCGTTGGCCACGCCGAAAATTTCGGCGGCGGCCGATCGACCGTTTGACCTGGTGGTTCTTTTGTTACCCGGGTTCTCGCACCTGGCGCTTCACGCATATATCGAACCCTTTCGCATCGCCAACACGGTATCGAGGCTGCCGCTGTTCCGGTGGCGAATCGCGGGGCTTGACGCTCGGCCAATTGAGGGCGCCAACGGCCTTTCGGTTGCTGTCGATGTCGGGATAGACGAGCTGGCTTTCGGCTCGGACGATCGCAGACCGAACCAGCTCGCAATCGTGACGGGCGAGCCGGTAGAACAGCAACTGACGCCTGAGCTCAACGGATTTCTGCGAACGATGGCGCGTCGCGCGGTGCCGATATCTGCGGTTGGGACAGCGACATGGCTGCTCGCTCGGACGGGCCTTCTGGCAGGTACACGCTGCACGATACACTGGTCGCGGCTCGCTGCTTTTGCCGAAGTGTTCAACCAACCCCGCATAAGCGATTCTTTGTTTGTCAAGGACGGCCAGTATTCAACCTGCGCAGGAGAACTGGCAGCCTTCGACCTGGCGGTGGATCTGATCGGCAGCCATGCCGGCGGGTATATTGCACAGGAGGTCTGCCGCCACGCGACTGTCCAAGGTCAGCGCTCAGGATCAAACCGCCAGACTGGGCCGTCAGGTCTGGCCTTTGCCGGTGTGAGCGATAAGCTCTTGATGGCAATGCGGATCATGGAAGAAAATGTGGAGTTCCCGCTGACAATGGAAGAGGTTGCGCAACGGGCCGGAGTATCGCGGCGCCAGCTGGAACGCTTGTTCGCTTCCCATGTCCGACTTCCGCCGGTGCGCCACTATCTCCGGATCCGCACAGACCATGCGAAGCGCCTGATCGAAGGCACGCGGATGCCCATCATCGACATTGCCATGGCCTGCGGGTTTACGTCTGCTTCGCATTTCGCGAAGTGCTTCAGAGCCTTCAATGGAATGTCGCCGCAGCAGTGTCGAGCGATAGTGCCGGCCTGGGTTGGGCCCGGCTTAAGATGATATCTTGGTATTGAATTTAGCGGAGAATAGCGGCGCCCCTATCCATGCCAATGTTTGGAGTCGATCTGCCCACCAACAATCGGAAAGCGGCGCAACGATACGTCCGGATCATAGCGCTCACAGCGGCGAGATGGGCTTATCCGTTGTTCTCTTCCGTGTCGACAGCGCCAACCATTGGATTGATGACGGCTTTGATGCCGCCCCGACCGTGGTGGCGCAGGATGACTTCTCACGACTGCATGATGCGGGGGCGGCGATGATTTCATTTCACAAGAAGATCTCTCCGATTGCGTTATTGCGTTGGGAAGATGCTGTAGCTTCTCCGTGATGGCCGTTCCAACAGTCCAGCGCAGCTGCGGTTGGTGACGACTATGCGAAGATCACGCAACGCCTTGTGGCATTCTAAAGCGGTCAGCTCTGCTTGCTAAGACCGGCCGCAGTTATGCGGCCCCGGCTTATGGCGAGTCTCCAGGTCAGAACGGCGCGCAGCAGACGGACAAAGCGATTGAGCTAGGACAATGACGAAGAACATGCCGCCTCTCTTCGAGACACTTCTGGAAAAGTTATCGGAGAGTGTCGATGAAACAGATTTCCGGGATGCCATGGCTGGGGCGGCCGCAGCACTTGATCTACTCACCTTTGCCTATCTGTCTTTGCCATTGCAGTCTTGTGGCGAGCCCAAGCTGATCTCAAACTATCCACCTCCCTGGACCGCGCACTATCTGCAAAACCAGTATCAGAAAGTCGATCCCGTCATTATGCGTGCGCGGTGTGGCGGCTCCCCGTTTCAATGGCCGGGGTCGGATTTGCGTTGCGTTGAGATGTCGCCGGCTCAAAAGAAGCTATTCGATGAGGCGGCCCAGTTCAGCATCCGGTGCGGTTTGACGATCCCGATTATCGATCGCAGAGGCTGTGTTGCAGCTATGACCTTTGCCGCTGATAAGCCCAATTCCGCCTCCCTGCGCGTTGCTGGGCGATACGAACAGGCGCTCCAACTCATGGCGACATGTTTTCACATTTATGCTCGTCGAAAGCTGTCCGGCAATCGAACCGTGGACGGCGTTTCGTTGACACCTCGTGAATATGAATGCCTTCAATGGGCCTCGCGCGGCAAGTCCTCTTGGGCTGTCGGCTGCATCTTGGGCATCAAGCCGCGTACCGTCGATTTCCACCTCGACAATGCGAAGAAGAAGCTCGGCGTGCACACCAAGGATCAGGCCGTAGCCCTGCTGGCCTCCTCCCGATCTTCAATTCTCTGAGAAGCTGAATTCGTCTTTGGTTCTGTTGAGCATGAGCACAGGCTGTTTTCGGCTGGCCATTCGCCTCCAATGCAAGGTCGCCTCTGCCTCGTCTTCCAGGCGCTCGGCCGGTTCGCCTGCCGGGGTGGAACGGGAAATGCCGAAACCCTGATCGGCCGCTTGCGGTGGACACAAGGATCTGGCAGTCATCCGGGCGTAGCTAAACAGATGATATAACGAGCCACGGGTTCAGGCCGGCCGGTGAGAATCCTGCCGATCATCTGCGTGGAGGCGTTCGCCGCGCCATCCAGGACGGCACGCGCTTGTAGAGACGAGTACAGGGATTTCCTTGCTGAGGCGAAATGGAGCGCACGGTGTAATTGTTCAACCGGCGAACAATTTCTTGTAGCCAGTAGTGACCATCCAGTTCGCACGGTCGAGATGACTACGAAGAGCCTTCCTGGCGCGCTCCGGTTCGCGTGCTGGATCGATGCCGAGGATGACGTGGGCCATCTCTTCTTCGCTCGCATCATCGGCGGAGGCGTCTAGGAGCCGCATATAAGTCGTGAAATGCGCTTTATCGTAGGCCGTGAGGCTGTCCGACCAGTGCACTTCGTCAGCAATTGGCGTGTTCGACTTAGGCTGTAACATCGCTGGTTATACCTCCGGAAAACGGCCTCCGCGAAGCCCTCCGCTAGCGGATTTAGATGCTCGATGTGGATTACATATTATAGTTGATAAACTCAAGCTGCGTAATCCGCTGGCTGTCGTGCATGGATATGCGCAGGTTGGTCGGACGTAATGTGCAGAGGATCAGGCTAAGGAAGCGTCTGACACAGGAGCAGCTTGCCGAGATTTCTGGGTTCAGCCAGCAGTACATCAGCGGCTTGGAGAAAGGCCGAAGAAATCCGACGATCATAACGATCTATGAACTTGCATTGGCCCTCGGCGTCAGCCACACGGATCTGGTTAGGCCCGACAAACAGGCCTGACGCACCTGACTTCCAAGTAATTGCTACGGCCCCGCGCGCCGCAGGGATGTTCGTCAACCGCGCCCCGCCTTCTTCGAGAGGCTTAAGTGATCTCACCCCGTTCGGCATCGCGCCCCTGGCGCGGGGCAGCCTGTCGGCTGCTACTGGCAAGTACCTGTCGGCTGCAGCCGGAACGCCCACTCAACAACGGCTTCTTCAAGTAACCCGACAATCGGCTGCTATGCGTTGGATGGCTATTGCATAAATTCATCAGAACGTTCCTCCATTCGGACACGTCCCCCAAGTTACAAGGCCCCCCTAATTATTCGGTCGACTGGCCCGTGCAGCGCCGGCGTGGAAAAGGGCGCCCGAGGCGCCCTTCATTTTAGATAGGCTGTCAGCAGCCCGCCTTCGCGTTGCGCATCAGAAGCGGTAGGTGACACCTGCGCCTATCAACCAGGGATCGAGCTCCGCCTTTCCAGTCAGCTTCGCCCCGTCGACCGTTACGTCGAAGTCTGGCTTGAGGAACAGCTTCTTCACGTCGAAGTTAACACCCCAGTGTTGATCCACCATGTAGTCGAATCCGACCTGCAGGGCCGTGCCGAACGTATTCTTAACCTTGAGAGCATCGGCGCTGCCGGCACCCTGGTTATAGAAGATCGTGTAGTTCACGCCGGCGCCTACATAGGGCTTGAACGCGCCTAAATCTGTAAAATGATACTGCAATGTAAGCGTGGGCGGCAGCAGCCAAACCTTGCCAATATTGCCCAGCGCGCCGATCGCTCCTTGGCCCTCGATGTTGGCGTAGGTGGTGCCGAGGATAAGCTCGGCGGCGATATTGCCCGTGAAGAAATAGGAGATATCGAGTTCCGGCGTCAAAGTGTCCGAATAGGAAAGACCGGATCCGGGCACTGCATTGACGTAGCCCGAATCCTCAGTGACGACCCCCAACGCACGCAGGCGGATCTGCCAAGGGCTTGGCCGTTCCGGGACCGAGGCTCCTGCCTGCGGGACGCTCGGGGCTTGCACAAGGTCGGCCGCAACGGCTTGCTGTCCCACCACCATGAGCACGACGGCCGCTGTTGCTCCCCGCGCCACGCCCGTTTGCTTTCTCGCCATGATATCTCTCCTTGCTCTTCAGAAATGATCGATTGCACTATGAAAAAACCCTGTTGGATTGCTGGAGATTAACGGAGCATCCGCGTGACTGTGCACACATATTTTCACCGTGCTCGTGATCAGCAATCCGTACTCACTATTGAAATGTTGCTCGTGTTGACACCGGTCACCCATCGACCGATATCGGTTTGCCAGCCGATCGAACTGCGAAGGAAATTGTACCCAGCGCAATGAACGCGGTTCGCCCCCGGTTGTCCTTGCCCTAGCCGTGCGCGGCCGGCTAGCCGAGAGCTTCGCGGCCATCTTACGCGCGTGGCCCGGATGGACGCGGTCGTCCCGCTTCGTGGTGGCGAGCAGGATAGGCGGATAGGGCTGTCCCGGCGCCGCGGCGTGATAGGCGGAGATTTCCTTCAGGAAAGTCCAATCGTCCGGCTTGTCAGGATCGCCATATTCGTCAATCCAGCTCGCACCCGCCAAAAGCTTGGTGTAGCGATGCATGTCGGTAAGTGGGATTGTGCTAAACAGTGCGCCGAAACGATAAGAATAGCGTGTCAGCATATTGGCGATTAGGAGGCCGCCATTTGAGGCGCCCTCGGCGGCAATCCGCCTCGGCCGCGTAATGCCCCTTCGCACCAGGTCGGTGGCAACAGCCGCGAAATCGTCATGGGCGAGGCGTTTGCCCTGTCTGCGCCCGGCGTCGTCCCAACGGCTGCCGAACTCGCCGCCGCCCCTGATGATGGCGACCACGCACGGGCCGCCGCGTTCTAACCACAGCTTGCCGATCGAGGAGTTGTAGTAGGGCAGGACCGATACGCCGAACCCACCGTAGGCGGTGAGATAAACCGGGGCATCTCCGTTCCCGCTCGCCGGGCCGACCTGCGTATAGGGGATCATCTCCCCATCGGTCGAGACTGCCTCGTGGCGCGTGACCGCCAGTCCGGATGCGTCGAAATGCTCCGGGCTGCGCCTCAGGATCACTGGGGCGCTGAGAGGTGGCGCGGTATTGAGGTCGATCTGCAAAAGCTGCGGCGGCGTGATCGGGTCTCGAGCCGAAACGAGGACCTCTCCATTGGTCTGGTGACGTTCCGCATCGGATGACCAGAGGTGAACAGTCCCTTCGGCGGGCACGGTGTCCAGGGCTCGGCGCGTCCATTCCTGGCGGCTGGGGGTGAACATCTCGAAATGCGGAACGAGGTTGACGAGGTAGGAGATGATGAGCTTCCCGTCATTCCAGAAGAATGACTGCAAGGAGCGCCTGTCGCCTGATTCAAAGAGGGCGGCAAGACTGGGCTCGCCGGCGATGAACGAGGAAAGCGGGATGCCGATCAGCGCGTCGGCGGCATGGGTCGCCCCTCCCACCGTCCACGGCTTGCGCGGCCTTACCCCCAGCCAGTCGCCGAATCCATTCCAGCGGGCGTCCCGTGGGAGGCCCATCTGTATCTTCGGCCCGCTCCTGTCGCCGATATGACCTATCATTTCGAAGAAGGCCGGCGTCTCGATGAACCAAAGGCGCTCGCTCCCGGCAGTACGGTCCAAATGACCAGATACGCCGAGGGATTCGGAATCGGCCTCGAAGATTACCGCTGAGGTGAGCGGATCCGCGCCACGGTTCCACAGCCGCACGGTGCGCGCGTAGCCGGAGCGGGTGGCCATGCCATCACCAAACGCACTAGAAAGCAGAAGCGTGTCAGGGTCGAGCCAATTAACCCCGCCCTTGGCATCCGCGAGGTTGAAACCGTCGGCGACGAAGCTAAGAGACTTCAGATCGAATTCGCGATGCACGACCGCATCGCTTCCGCCGCGCGACAGGCGCAGAACGGCTCTTTCCCATCTCTCCGGCTCGATCGACGCGCCGCCCCAGATCCAGTCCTCTCGGTCGCTAACGGCGACGGCGTCCAGATCGAGCAGTGCCTCCCATTGGGGATCCGCCTTCATGTAGGCGGCTAGGGTGCTCCGGCGCCACAGTCCGCGCCGGTTGCGGGCATCTTGCCAGAAATTGTAGAGGTAATGACCGTGGCGCTTGATCTGGGGAGTTTTGTCCGGACGGTCGAACATCGCTGTGAGGGTCGCGCGGTCGCGCTCGAATTGCGTTCCATCGAAGTGCCCCAGTGTCCTGGCCGACTGGCTGGCGGTCCAGTCAAGTGCCCGTTCGCCTTCTATATCTACAAGCCAAAGATAGGGATCATCGTCGGGAGCATTCAGAGTTGGACGGAAATCGAACGCGGTCATGTCCGTACAACCTGAAGAATGACAGCGCAAAGGCTTCCTTCCGCTCGGGAAAGCTCAGTGTTTGCGGCGGCGACCGCATGCTCGGCGAGCGTGATCATGGGATGAGGTCTTCTCAGTTGGTGCGGCGCGGCAGTGCGTTTGCGCATAGGCTTGCATGTGTCGTGCCAACCAGGAAAATCTTTTCAGAACAATACGATCACTTTGATAGCGCTGTGTCTTATGTCCGACATCGTCGTAGTTCCGACAACGACTGCGACGGTAGGCGCCTGATCGATCTAGTGTAAGCGCGGAGCCAATCCCATCTGGCGCGGCATCAGATCATGGGTGAGAGATGATGACACTGAAGGAGCGAGGAGCTTGCGGTGTCAATTTCTATGTCTGCGCCTATGTCTAATGATAGAAGTTTCCATGTTCTTGAGGCGGTTCCGAACCGGAGGCAAGCCCGCAGCGTCTGTGGCGCTGGTCGGCGCAAGCGAAGGCACGGCTCTGATCGAGGCGACGCTGAAGCCGGGCGCGAATGTGTCGGCGATCGCGCGAGAGGCTGGAGTGGCGACCTCGCAGCTGTTGGCTGGCGGCGCAAGGCGATCAAGAGCGGTGCGGTGACGCCGCAGCGGGATGCGGATCGAATGGCTTTGTCGAGGTCACCCAAGCGGCGTCTTCAACGGTGGAGATCTGTTTGGGTGATGTGGTCATTCGGGCTGGCGCCGATGTCGGCCAGGATCATTTGGCCAGGATTACGCGCGGTCCGCCAGGCATGATCCCGGCCGGCGTGAAGGTGTTGGTCGCCGGCCATCCGGTCGATTTTAGAAAACGTCCCGACGGACTTCTGGCACTGGTGCGCCATGCCAGCTCGGACCCGTTCAACGGCGCGCTTTACGTCTACCGCGCCAAAAGAGCTGACAGGGTAATGATCGTTTGGTGGGACGGGTCTGGGGTTTGCCTTTACCTCGTCATTGAGGGCAACGACATGATCCCGGCGACCGTGCGTTCGGCACTGTTGCCGTTGGTGCGCCAACTGAGCGACTTGATGCCGAGATCAGGCAGAGCGATCAGGCTATTCTGGCCCTCGCCAAGACTGATGAAATGGCACGCCGTCTGATGACCGTTCCCGGCATCGGCCCCATTACTGCTTCCGCGCTTGCGGCGAGCATCCAGGATATCTCCACCTTCTCAGGTTCGCGCGAATTCGCCGCCTTCTTAGGGCTCACGCCCCGGCAAAACTCCTCCGGCGGAAAGGAACGGCTGGGACGCGTCTCCAAGATGGGTAACCGATATTTGCGCAAGCTGCTCGTAGTCGGCGCTCATGCCGTTCTGTTCCATCGCAAGCGTTCCGGCGATGCGTTGAGAAACTGGGCGGATCGCCTGATGGAGACCAAGCCCTTCAAGCTTGTCGCCGTGGCGACCGCCAACAAGCTCGCCCGTATCGTCTTCGCACTTATGCGCGACGCAACACACTATGCCGGCACACCGGCGTACCAACAGCATCGGCAAAGGCCGCGAACCGGAATCCAGGGTGACAATGACGTGATGGGAACAGACGAGGACAGATCCTGAAAGCCTGCAGCATAGTCGGAGCTTCGAGCTCGCTCTCTTGATCAGGGCAAAGGATCAGCGGATACCATCAGGGCCAGCAGTCACAAGACCGCAGCAACAGGCCGGAGACATGACCGCACCCGCCACAATCCCATCGCTGAAAACAACCCTTGATCAGCGGGCGCCGTCCAGACATGACTATTTTGTATTGCTCGACGGACTGCCTCTGTCGTCGTGGCGCTGCCGTGTAGAACCTGGCCGATAGTGCCTCCTTCCATTCGGAAGAAAATAATGCACCATCAAAGCTCGGGACCAAACACCTAGGGTGCCATTCAGCTTTTTTTATTTCAGTGTAGACACTCCAGCTGAAATGACGCTCTTGACCCTGCCGCTCTGAGCGCAGCACCCGTGGCAGGCGGCGCTTCCATCGTTCACTTCGCGGCAAAGGCCGATGGCGCCTGAGGAAGTGATGAGGCCAGCGCAAACCAAAAACGTTTGCCTCGCGGCTTCGGTCCTCGGCCCTTGACTAGTTGGCGGCGATGTACAGGGATTTCCCGAGAGCCTACGTCGACCGTGCAAAGGCCTGCAACTGCTGAGTGAGAGGAGGGACGCTTGGACGAACACGATCCGAAGGAAGAGCTGATCGAGACGATTTTTCGCAACGGCACAATCACCGTCGTCGGCATTCTGCTTGCCTTTTCGCTCGGCTTCGTCACGCATTGGGCGGCGAACCCCATGCCATGGCGGCTCTACGACCTGTTCGCCGTTGTGCCGATCCTGGTCGGCATCACGCTTGCAGTTGCGGGCGCTGTCCCTGCTACTCGACATGAGTTCGTTGCGCCGACCCATCTACGAACGCGCCAACCGCATCTTCATGGCCGGCCTTATCCTGACCGCGTGCGGCGTCGGGCTGGCCATCCTGCTCGATGTTTTCGCAATGTCGATGAAGGGCACGCTGCCCGGCGCTTGACGGCCAGTCCCTGCGCTTTGGAGCTGCCGCAATCGGCCGACGCGACGCGTCAGATCCGAGGGTTCCTAGTGCTTTCCCTCAACCAGCGTCAGCCTTCTTCCGGAAGAAAGCTTTCTCTAGATTGCATTAGCGGATGTTTAGAGCGTGGGCTTGCCGGAAATTTCGTCTCGGTGGCATAACCGGCATAGCTTTTAGGGTGTTGCCAGGAAGACCGATTTGCGGGCGTGGATGGATAAATGCATTGGCGTCAGGAAGAGGCTCGGCAGGTTGCGTGCGCGCATTGCCGAACTGGAGCGCGATCTCGTGGCGATCACACCTCAGGGGCGCCATCGGCCTTTCGAAGCCGGACATGAACTCTGCAATGCGAAGTGCCGCCTGAAGCGTCTTGAGGAATGCATCGCTGAAATACCGGAGAAATGTGGCCGTTAGCCGCAAGCTTCGCCGCTCTCAATCTTTGCCACGCGGTCGGCTGGTCGGCGGGGAACAGATGCCGATCGTGCGGGTACTCTGTCCGGCAGAGACGGAAGGTTCTGCACTGTCCGTTCATGAAGACTCCGTGCTGGTCTCCACAAGAGAAGTATTCTGGTGCAGAAGGTGCCCGATTAGCTATCGGAACAAGGCGACATCGACGTGCAAATCGGCGCCGCAGTGAGGCGTCCCCCCAATGTCGGATTTCCGACAGGATCGTAAATCCGCCAACCCATTGTTTAATAAAATTTCCTTCTCTGGCACGGCCCATGCATGGGACGCTGCGAACGCATCAGCGAGACATCGTCCATGATCATGCGCACCGAAAATGCCGTCGCCGCAGTGAAAACCGCGCTCTCGCCTGCCATCAAGCCGCCGAAAGGCCGGCGCGTCATGGTCGAGACAGGCGATTGCGCCGGCTTCAAACACCTTAGTGGGCCTGGAAAGCTCCTCGCGTGACGGCGAGGGGGGCATCCAGACGGGCGGAAAGGACAAACGTCGTTGCCCCACGTCGCCGGCATGACCCGTCGATTGTCACCGCGCTGGAATGCGCGGGTCTACATGCGAAGACCCGAGCGCGCAGGACAAATTCTCGCAAGCCCGGTCGGGACTGGGGCTCGAAGTCCGTGAGCGGAGGCTAATGGCTATGGCCGATATTCGCCGCGAACAAGCCGCCTAGTGGGAAGACGCTATAGGAGGAAGCAGGTGGAGTCATCTTGCGTTGGGATCGGTGCTGGCCCGTCCAATTTGAGCCTTGCGTGTCAGATACACGAGCAAGTTGGGAAAGGGGCAGTGTTCCTGGATCGGCAGGTCGACTTCCGCTGGCATCCAGGCATCGCATTCGATTCCTCGGAGCTCCAGGTCAGCCACTTCAAGGACCTGGTCACTCTAGTGAATCCGCGATCAGCCTACACTTTCGTAAACTTCCTGCACGAGAACGGGCGTCTGTATCACTTCCTGAACGCACAGTTCGAAGCCGTGCTCAGAGTGGAGTTCGAACAATACCTGAACTGGGTCTTCCACAGGAACCCACTTGTGCGCGGCGGCGAGACAGTGCGCGAAATCCGCTTTGACGGCGAGTTTCAGGTGCGGACCGATAAGGCGGTTCTCGGCGCCAGAAACGTTGTGGTCGGCATTGGCAAGCAGGCGCAAATTCCGCCTCAATTTCAGGGCTGGATCGGACGCAACCTGTTCCACTCATCTGTTTTACTGCACATCCACCCTGAGGTGCGGAGAAAGCATGTCTGCGTGGTCGGCGGAGGCCAGTCGGGAGCCGAGGTGATGTTGCACCTTGTCGGCCTACCGAACGAACGGCGGCCTGCCTCGATCACTTGGGTCTCGCAGCGCGAAAACTATCTGCCTCTGGACAACAGCCCGTTCACAAACGAGTTGTTCATGCCCTGCTTTTCGGGTCGCTTCGCGGCGATGAGCGAGTCGCAGCGTAAGCTGCTCCTGCGGCGTTTCGTGCTTGCTTCGGACGGCATTTCGGAAAGCACGTTGCGCGCGATCTATCAGGCGCTGTACCGCCATGCATTTTTCGAGCCATACCGATGCGACATCACACTGCGGCCGGGCTGCACCGTCTCGCACTGCATCAACGCCGGACCGGGTCACAGGCTGACCCTGCAGCATGGCATGGACGAGGTCGAAGAAGTCACGGCTGACATCGTCATCCTGGCCACCGGTTACGAGAACGCGGTCCCAAGCTTGTTGGAACCGATCATGGGCCGCTTGGAGCAGATCGACAATGAATTAGCTATTCGCGAGGATTTTTCGGTGAGCTGGGACGGACCGTGTGACAGACGCATCTTCGTACAAAATGCGAGCCTCGGGCAGCGCGGCCTGGCCGATCCCAACCTAAGCTTGCTGGCCTGGCGCGCGCGTCGCATCCTCGATAGCCTACTTGGGCGCGCGCCATGCGCGAACCCCGAGCATCCTGGCTTCATCACTCATACCTCGATCGAGAGCTGGCCCGACCACGCAGCCGAAGAAATGGGCAGTGGAATATGACTCGTATGCTTTTGATGATCGGCGGTGGCATCCTAGGAATGATGCCCGCCTGCGCTGCGGCGAACCCCGGAGGCTTCTCCGATATCATCGTGACCGACCAAGCCCTTCGACCAAGCGGCGCATCGCATCACTCTGGGTGCGTGCATTTCCCCTACGGTTGCCAAGGCCGTACCAAGTCGCTCACTCGAAAGACCGCCGTGGTCTTGGCGGCCATGGCTGGGTCGGCAGGTAGCGGATGGTGCCAGCCTTTGGCGATGCGTGTCGTGGTTGAACCGGGTGAAGCGATTGATCCGGCCCAGTTTGCGGAACCCCTAGACCCGGCTGAGCCTGACATAGGCAGTCTCGCGCCGAGCTTCTGCGGACAGTATCCGCCGGAGCGGAACGCACTTAGCATCGCCTCCCTCATCACGTGAGTCCGTCTCCGTGGACCCGCAACTTGATCAGCGCCCGACCGCCCTAATTGGCATGTCCAACCAAACCAGTCTTTCCAACAGGAGGCTTTCGCATGTTGACTGATGCACAAAGAGAAAAGTGGCAGAAGGACGGATACGTCAGGCTCGAAAGGTTCTTCGATCCAGCGGCTCAGGAAGATATCTCTACCTTTGTCGAAGATATGTCACGCTGGGCCGTTAGCGATGATAAATGGCTCATGTGGTTCGAGAAGACGACGGACAATCGAAAGATCACCTCCAAGATGGAGAATTTTCTCGACTTCCATGATCCATTGCGTCGCTTGCTCTTAGAAGATCAGCGCATAAAGTCAGCGGTCGAGGATTTGCTTGGAGAGGCTTCGCGCAGGCTCAAGGAGTTGCTGATTTTCCACTATCCAGACAGCGGCGGCTATCTCCCGCATCAGGACATCTATCACATTCCACACAAACTCCCCGACCGGATGGTCCATGCGGTGGTTGCCATAGGCGTCGACGACTCCGACGAGGAAAACGGCGGGCTTTTCTTCAGCCCCGGCAACCACGAAAAGGGGGTGTTTCCTATGGATGCCGGTGGGGTGATCTATCCTCAAGTTGCCGAAAAGTTCTCCTGGGAACCCGTAGTATGGAAGGCTGGCGACATCTTCATCTTCGACGATTACGCACCGCACTACTCACGACCGAACAAAAGCAATCGTTCTCGGCGGACACTCTACTTGGTGTTCCAGCGTGCTTCAACCGGCGGGCCGACCCGCGCGGAATATAACGTGCTTAAGCGCGCCCTTAACCCACCCGAGGGCAAAGTGGCCGATCTCGACAATCTCAAGCCGCCAAATGGCATCTTCTATCGCGATTGAGCTCACGCAGGCCAGGCGGAGGCATGCACACGACTGATCGACCGCTCAAAAATGCGCGGACGGTATGGCCGTCTGATTTGCGGGCTCGCGGAGCATCGACCGCAGCCCGTTACGACGCTTTGGCACGTGGATTGCGGAGGTGGTCGCAGCAGGTCTTCTGTGCGCCTACAGCCCGACTAGTGCCCCCCTTGGTCGCCCGCTTGCCGGCCCAGAGCTGCACTATCCTGGCCGGGCCGCCAATGGTCGGGCTGCCGTTTCTGTCCACGAATTGCACGGGAGGCTGTCGCGTTGGCAGCCGAAGGTCCGTCCCACTCTTCAACAGCTTAGGTTCGTTGTCATGCGCAAATACACGTTTTCTCGAACGGAACTGTCGCGGGCGTTCGGTATCGACACTGCCACGCTTGGAACGGGCAGCGCTCGCACGGGGTTTTCATTCGGAAAGGTTGGACTCGGCGTCACATCCGAGCCCCATCGGCACGACGAAATCGAGGCGTTCGTGTTCCTGTCAGGATCGGGCAATGTCAGGACCGACCGGGGGGAAATCTCGGTCGAGGCGGGCGATGTCGTTCTGTTCCACCCTTTTGAAGCGCATGTGCTGCGAAACGACGGAAACAAAGACCTAGATTTCGTCGCTGTCTACTGGCGAGACGGCGAGGCCGCCCTTGATGCCGCTGCAAAGACCACGGCTCCACGCGGCCCAATCTTCGTCTTCTCCACGCCGCCAACGCCAAATGGCGATCTGCATCTGGGGCATCTTTCTGGCCCCTATTTCGGCGCTGACGTCTATACTCGTTTCCTGCGCATGAAAGGAGTCGAGGCCTATCACCTGACCGGAAGCGACGATTACCAGAGCTACGTCGCGACACGCGCCGATGCCGATCAATCGACGCCTGCAAAAGTCGCGCGCTACTACGCCGACGAGATTCGCGCCACGCTTGCACTTCTCGATTGTGACATCCACAGCTTCCAAGCCACAATGGACGATGACGGTTACGGCCAGTTTCAAGCCACGTGTTTCCGGAACCTTCTGAGCAGCAAGGCTGTAGATTTGCGCCAGAGCCCAGCGCTTTTCGATGCCGTGACAGGCCACTATCTTTACGAGCCCGATGTTGGCGGCCTCTGCCCCGATTGCGGCGGCTCCGCCGCAGGCAACATCTGCGAGGAATGCGGTGCCCCAAACCTTTGCCACGACCTGCGTGCAGCGCGGTCACGGCAGTCTGCCGAGGTGCCGCTGGTCGGCTCTCTCCGCCGTCCGGAACTTGCCATGGACCAATGCTACGACAATATTGACCGGCATCTAAGGGCGTCGGGCGTCCCGCTACGGATCTTGGATCTCTTCGCGCGCCTTCGCCAACGCGGCGAATTTTCAGTGCCCATTACCCACCCCTCGGACTGGGGCCTGCCGGCCGAAGGGTTCCCGGGGCAAGTGATCTGGGTCTGGCCGGAGATGGCCTTCGGTTTTCTTTACAACATCCAGGCGCTCGGCCGCTCGCTGGGTCGTGACTGGAAGGCGGAGATGCCCAGCAAGGACTGGCAGATTGTCCATTTCTTCGGCTTCGACAATTCGTTCTACCACGCGCTACTCTACCCCGCTCTTTACGCCGAGGTCTTCTCCCACTGGACGCCACGCATCCGCTATCACGTCAACGAGTTCTACCTGCTCGACGGCAAGAAGTTCTCAACTAGCTGCCGCCATGCGGTCTGGGGCAAGGAGGTTCTGAGCCCAAAGACAGTCGACGTCGTGCGCCTCCATTTGGGCCTGACACGCCCGGAAGGTGAGCGGTCGGATTTCACGCTGGACGCGCTGCGCCGCACCGAGAAGGAGGTCTTCCAAGGGATTTGGCTGAACTGGCTTGATGCGTTGGACCAGGAAATCAAGCAGGATTTTGCCGGCCGTGTACCCGATGCAGGCGACTGGAGCCCAGTCGACCGCGCCTTCTTTGCTCGCATAGAGATCTATCGCGCTGCGATGGAGCGGGCATATTCGGACGAAGGCTTCTCGGTCCGACGCGCGGCCGCTCAGGTCTGCGATTTCGTGCGCGATTGCGTGATCTACCGCGGGGCGCGAGACTTTGCGGCGGCGCGACGTTTCTATCCTGCCCGCAATCGGACTTCGCTAGCCCTTCAGACGACGGCCGCTGCGATCCTGGCACCGACACTCGCTCCGCTGATGCCCCGCTTCGCCAAAACGCTGGCGCGAGGCATCGATGGCGCCTCAACCGAAACATGGCCCCGGTCCGTCCAGCGCCTTGCGCCCGGGACGCGCTTTGATCTCGGACCCGTGTTGGTGTTCTACGCGAAATCCGGCAATCCTCATCTCGATGACGAGGAAACACTATGAGCCCAATGGTGCACCAGTGAGCTGTCCCCATCTCGACCAGATCTGCGCGGCAATCAAAGCCGACGATGCCAAATATCTTGACTCGCTGTCACTGGCGAGGGAAGCCGCTCTGAACGGTAGAGACTAGATTAGCTGACCTGAACCAACGCGTCGTCAAACAACCCTGGCCCGCCCCTTCAAGGACCGCTCGGCCGATCGCTTCCCAGCCCGTGCTGTTCGTGCCGAAAATGCCGTGTGGGCTCGACTGGGCTGACCAACCTCTTCGGCATCGGGATTTCCGTCCTCCAGCCGGTCAAGGCTGTAATGCGGTTCGACCCGCTTGGTCAAGCTGGCGCGCCCTGGACCGTGCGCCGATCACCAATGTGGATGCGAATGCCTTCGATTCTGTCCGAGCGTGTACCGGCGCGGCAGTCAGCCGAAGAACCGCTGATCGGAATGTAGCAGGTCCAAATTCTGCCCCTGAAGCCGGATATTGCTCAATCAGCGTTGACGATGGCTTGGTGCACAAGCTTCCAACCAGACCGCGCAATGACAGCCCGTCGCCTGAGGATAGTCGGCGAGGGCCGCCAAATCGCAAGCGTATCCTCGCGTCGCATGCGCGCCGTCTTCGCCGAAAATGCAGACGCTTGCCTCGTCGAGAGATACATCCAGCTATTTTAGGGGGCTCCTCAGGATTGCGTGTTTGCTCGGGTGCGGACCGCCCCTCAGTTCCCAATCGAGGAGCGATTCTACAATTCACATGTTTGGAGATCGCTCGCTAGCCCGTCTTATGCACGACGATGTGGCTTTGAGGCTGACGGATGTAGCTTAAGCGATTGATTTGACGTAGGATTCGGTTGCTTAGGCCAACCCTTCCACCGCATCTCGCGAGCCACACCCGCCATGACCGAGGATACGTTGCTGCCGCTGTCTTTTCCAGCCGTCGGACGCAAGAAGGTCACAGCTGCGTTTGACGGCGGACGCATCACCTCGGATGGCGGCGTCATGCTTTTGGCCGCGGCCGAGCGACGCCTGCAACTGGCCGACAGGCTGGCCGCTGCGATCCACGATCCGCGCGATCCAGCGCGCGTGACGCACGCTATGGCCGACATCCTGCGTGCCCGGATCTTTGCCATCGCCTGCGGCTACGAGGATGCCAACGATCTCGACCGGCTGCGCACCGATCCGGCCTTCAAGCTCGCCTGCGGGCGGCTGCCCGACAGCGGGATTGATCTGTGCTCGCAGCCGACCTGTTCGCGGCTGGAGAACCTGCCCGACCTCAGGACCGTCATCCGGCTCGGCTGGGTGCTGGTCGATCTGTGGCTGTCGAGCTATGCCGCGCCGCCGAAAAGCGTCACGCTCGACATCGATGATACGCTGGATGTCGTTCACGGCCATCAGCAGCTCTCGCTCTTCAACGCCCACTACGACGAGCGTTGCTTCCTGCCGATCCACATCTACGACGCCGCGACAGGACGCCCGGTCGCGATGATCCTGCGTCCTGGCAAGACCCCGACGGGCAAGGAGATCCGCGGCCATCTGCGCCGTCTCGTGCGCCGCATCCGCGCGCGCTGGCCGACCACCCGCATCCTGATCCGTGGCGACAGCCATTACGGCCGGGCCCAAGTCATGGCCTGGTGCGAGAACAATGCGATCGACTACCTCTTCGGCCTACCCGGCAACAAGGTTCTGCAGCGGCTCGTCGACGAGAGCGCCGACGACATCCGCACCCGCCGCGCGCTCGAGCGCAAGTCTGTGCTGCGCGGCTATGCCGAGACCCGCTACAAGGCGAAGTCCTGGAAGGCCGAACGCCGCACCTGCGCTCGCATTGAGGCAACCACCCTCGGCCTCGACATCCGCTTCGTCGTCACCAAGCCGCCCATGCAGAGGTATTTCAATTCGAGGTAGTCCTCGAGGCCATGGCGGGATCCCTCCCGCCCGATGCCGGACTGTTTTATCCCACCGAACGGCGCCGCTTCCGAAGACATCCGGCCGGTATTTACCCCGACCATTCCATATTCCAAGGCCTCGGCGACACGCCAGACACGCTTCAGGTTAGAGGCATAAAAATACGCCGCGAGGCCGTAGATCGTTTCATTGGCATCACGCACGACCTGATCCGCATCGTTGAAGCGAATAATCGGTGCGAGCGGCCCGAATGTCTCTTCTTGCGCCACGGTCATCTCGCTGGTGACACCGGTCAGGACCGTTGGTTGGAAAAACGTGCCATTCGTGCCGACGCGTTTGCCCCCGCATCGAATTGCGCCGCCTTTAGCTACGGCATCGGCAATATGGGATTCAATCTTGGCCAAAGCCTGCTTGTCGATGAGAGGCCCGATGTCCACTCCGGGAGCGAAACCGTCACCAACTTGAAGTTGGCGAGCCCGTTCCACGAATTTCTCGACGAACTCGTCGTGAACGCGCGACTGGACGTAAAGGCGGTTCGCTGAAACGCAGGTCTGGCCGGCATTGCGGTACTTCGCCTGGATCGCACCGTCAACCGCGGCATCGATATCGGCATCATCGAAGACGATGAAGGGTGCATTGCCGCCGAGCTCTAGGCTGACTTTTTTGATCTGGTCCGAGCACTGGCGCATAAGTAAGCGCCCGATCTCAGTAGACCCGGTGAAGCTGATCTTGCGGACCTTGGGATTTGTGCAAAGTTCGCGGCCGACCGCGTCACCTTCGGACGCATAGATCAGGTTGACGACGCCTTCGGGGAAGCCTGCCTGATGGGCGAGGGCGAACATTGCTCCAGCCACGAGCGGCGTCTGTTCAGCGGGCTTGAGGACAATCGTGCAGCCCGCCGCCAAGGCTGGCGAGATTTTGCGCGCCACCATCGAGGCCGGGAAATTCCATGGGGTTATCGTGCCGACCACCCCGATGGGCTGCTTGATCACCAGCATTCGGCGGTCCGTCGATGGTGCGGAGATCGTCTCGCCATAGACGCGATTTGCCTCCTCGGCGTACCATTGCAGATACGCCGCAGCATGCGATATCTCCGATTTGGCCTCGGCAAGCGGCTTGCCCATCTCCGCGGTGAGAATTGCAGCGAGATCGTCGGTGTGGTCGATGATCAACTCATGCCATCGCCATAGAACATCGCTGCGCTCACGTGCGGTAAACCCTGCCCATCCAGGCTGCGCGATATAGGCCTTCTCGATTCCAGCGCATGTCTCTTCGACTCCCATGTCAGGTAGTTCTGCCAGCACTTCACCGGTCGACGGGTTGAGAACCTCGAATGTCCGCTCTCTAATCCGCATGCCAAGTGCCGGCAGGCGATCGATGGGTCTAAACAGGTCAGGGGATCTCAGGTGACGGATCATCGGCGGGCACAGGGGCAATCGGTTTCCTCCTCAACGCTAGGCGTATATAGCAGGTTCGGTATGTAGTCCGGACGTCCAAGCTCCTCATAGGACCTCGGCCAGACAGCTAGCAGACCACGGTTGCCAACTGGAAAGGGAGAATACCTGAATTCGCTAGAAGATGAGTCGCGGTTCTACTAGCCGGGCTCGACCGGCGGTTGCGCGCGGGCAGGTCCGGCCCGCGCACAACCCTGCCAAAGGTCTTCGCGGCCAGCGCCTGGTTCTACGTGCCGGCCACCGCGTCGTTCGGTCGGCAATATTTGTTGTAGATCGTGAATGCGTCGGTGCCGTTCAGCTTCTCCATCTCCTGCATCCAGCCGTTGACCGGAATGCGGTAGGGCTGGTTCGGCCGCAATGTCGCGTTGACCTCCTCGTCCAGCAGACCTGCGGGTTCGTCTCTCTGCGCCAACGGCGCTCCTCATCACGTTTCGCTCGGTCTTGATCATTCTCGTTGAGGATGAGGTTGAACATGCGATCGGCCTCGAAGCCCATCATCTCGCCCAAAACGAGCCATAGGCGGTGAGGGCGTTATTGTAGCCGCCGCTGACTGAGACCGCTCGGTCGAACTCGCTGTCGGCGCGGTTGGTGGTCGCCTTGAAGATCAGACGCTCGAGGAAATGGGCAAGTCCGGATTTGCCGGGTGGCTCGTCGGCGCTGCCGACCTTGTACCAGACCATATGAGTGATGATTGGCGCGCGGTGATCGGGGATGTCGACCCTTCCATGCCATTGCCGAGCAGGAAATCCGCGATCTTGCCGCCGTCGGTGGCGGCCAGAGCCGGAGCGGTCGTCACCAGGCCAGGGCGGTGGCAGTGAACGCCTTGCGCAGCCAGGGGGCGATCGATGGCTCCGGTTGGAAAGGCAAGGTTCGAGGCAAAGTGATTTGGTCCTCATTTTGTTGAACGCGCTGCGTCTTCGCCTCCCCGTAGGAGGATCGGCGGGCAGCGCCGAGCCAGATGAATTATGGGCCAGGCCCTACTCGAGCCCCATCTTCGGCTGGACCCAGGAGACCTGCGGCGGTGTTCTTGGGGAGGTGGCCATTGGAGGGATTTTCCTTGGTCCGCGACGTCTCGCGGACGACCAGGCATGCACCGTGCCAGATCAGAAAACCATTGGAGGCTGTCGACAAATCGGGCTCTGCCATGTTGCGCATCCGACATTGTGGGCGATCGAACAGGGCTGAAGGCGACGCGAGCACGGCTGAGAATATCTTCTTCCTTCGGAAGACGATTAGGCGCGCTGCCGGAGAGGGGTACGCCCACAATGGAGTGCGCCAGCTGATCGGGGCTTAACAATTTTTCGCTTTTTGCTGCGCCCAAGTCTCGGCTATGACTCGGACAGGCCCAATGGCCTGCCCACGTTTGCATTGTAAAAGAAGGAACAAGTATATGCCGACTGGAACGGTAAAGTGGTTCAACAGCACCAAGGGGTTTGGATTTATCCAGCCCGACAATGGCGGTCCGGATGTTTTCGTCCACATTTCCGCTGTCGAACGCGCGGGCCTCTCGACCCTCGCTGACGGCCAGAAGATCAACTATGAGATCGAGCAGGACCGCCGCACTGGCAAGTCCTCAGCTGGCAGCCTGAGCAAAGCTGGTTGAAATTTTCTCCTGCGTCCTGGCAAGAGTAGGCACGTAGGTCCGGAGGTCCTCACGGCCGCTCGATGGGGGCGAGCAAAAACTGAGGGCGGCAGATTGCTGCAGGCGTCGCGAACTCCTCATGAAACAAAGTTGTTTGAAAGGAAGGCGGGGTTGGCCCCGCCTTTTTATATGACGCGCAGATTAAGCCGATGGCTGCAACGCTCCAGAACGAATCTCAATTGCCGAAATCAAGCCGCGACCTTCTTGCGGGTTCGCTTCGTCGGCGCAGGTTCCGGCGCTGCCGGCGCCTTCGGTTTGCGGCCGAGCCCCATCGTCTTGGCCAATGACGAGCGCGCCGCGGCGTAGTTCGGCGCGACCATGGGATAATCCGCGGGCAGGCCCCATTTGGCCCGATATCCATCCGGCGTCAGCCCATAGTGGGTCGACAGATGGCGCTTTAGCGATTTGAATTTCTTCCCGTCCTCAAGGGAGATGATGTAGTCCGGTGTCACCGATTTCCTGATCGGGACTGCAGGCGTAAGGGCAACCGGCTCTTGCGCAGAGACACCTCCGGCCGTCGCTCTCAGAGCCGCATGCACTTGGCCGATGAGGGCAGGGAGATCCCCCACCGGGATCGGATTGTTGGAGACATAGGCCGACACGACATCGGCGGCAAGCTCAATGAGGGTGTCGACGTTTTTTCCGGCTTCTTCTGTCATGAAACTCTCCAGGCGGTGAAACATAGTCAGCGAAGCGTCGCTTCATAGGGCCGGTTGCCGCCGAAAGCAACAATGTCTCGACAGCGTTATTGCCAATGCTCGTCCAGAAGCGACATCGATGCGCCGTATTTCCCGTCGTGACGCTGAGCCACTCGTTGTTGGCGACGCTGCCGAGGTGCGTGACGCGTCCCGGCTGTAAGAGACCGTTTTGAAAATCGGCTGGCTATGGGTTCCGTCTGAGGCTTGGTTATGATTCAAGCTGTTGATGTGGACAGAGCAGAGCCGTGGGCGGATGGCCCAGATTGCCAAGAAGACCAAGCGCTACCCGTCTGATTTGACGGACGAAGAGTGGGAGCAGTTCGCACCGTTGATGCCCAAGCCTGGGCGTCGCGGCCGTCCGCGCGAGGTTGATTTCCGGGAGGTGGTCAACGCCGTGCGCTACCTGGTCCGCTCGGGTTGCGGTTGGCGGATGCTGCCGATCCATTTCGGACCCTGGCAGACGGTCTACGGCTGGTTCCGCGAGTTGGCTCGGCGCTTTCTGTTCCAGACCATCCACGACGTGGCGCTGATGCTGGATCGCGAGCGAGCCGGGCGCGAGGCCAGTCCCACGGCTGGTGTGATCGACAGCCAGTCGGTCAAGGCTCCGCAAGCTGAAACAAGGGGTTATGACGCCGGCAAGAAGATTGTCGGCCGCAAGCGACACATTGCCGTCGATACGGATGGGCGGCTGTTGATGGTCAATCTCACCACCGCCGACATCTCCGACAGTGCCGGCGCTCAGGCGATCCTGGATGGTATNCATGATCCTTGTCGCAATGGGCGGCAATCTCATCCGCCGAAACGCTCATCCGTGAATTTCAAAACGGACTCTAACTTTGCGTCGAAGTTGCTAGTAGTCTCGGGCCTAAGCGCGGTATTTTGTCTCAGTATTACTTCTTTGGACTGTGAAATAGAGCGATCGTGATCGCTTGCTGGTGGGCGTCAGGGACGATGGATCAAACGTTCATTGGCAATGGCCAAAGCGACGTAAGTTCATCGCCCGGTGAGCCGCTCTTGCTGGGAACCGCCGCTGGTAAAACCAAGGACATCAATGTATTTCGAGGCGTTTCCTTAGCCGGTCCTGGAGAGACAGCAATCGCTGCGGACGACAGCTGTTCCACGATATCGAACAGCGCGGCGACACGGGCAGCTTCTCGAGTCTGGAGCGGCTTCTCGCAAGCTGGCGCCGCGCCGAGAGGCCGGGCAAGGACAGTGCGTCGCCTGCTTCAATCATACGCGTCAACCAGCCAGCGACGCTGTCCCATATGGAATCCCGCGACCGGCCGTGTGATCTCGCCGGTAGTCGCCCCGGCCCTCTGCACGAAGCCTCGGGATGTGCTGACGATCAACCAGGCCACAAAGGTCGACGTCCTGAAGCAGGGGCCACATGAGTTTGCCACTATGCGCAGCCTTGCCATGCGCTTCCGCGGCATTTTGCGGGGCCTGTGAATTGGGCAAGCTCGACACTTCGATCGACGTGGCGTCAACTCCGGGTTCGTCGCCATCACGCGTTTCGGTCGGGTCCTACGCCGTGACGCTGACGCCGTTCGCGATGCCATTGAACTACCGTGGAGCAACGGCCAGGCGGAAGGGCTGATCAACCGCCTGAAGACGATCAAACGTACCATGTAGGCAGAGCGGGCTGCGAACTCCTTAGGGCACGCATGCTGCCACTCAGCCGGCCTGATCACCACACAAAGCGAGGAAGAACCTAGTCAAGTGCAAAGCGACAATTGCCTCGACAGCGGGTCCCGGAAGGTTTATGCTGCCCAATGTTACCGCAATCCGGAATGGCGATTGAGTACCTTCACGTGTGAGGGAGTGGAACTGCTTTGTCGGCCAAATTGTTGACGGAACGCCCGGCGCCCATTGTTGCTACATGTCTAGATTCTTGGGGCGTTTTGGATGATGCAATCCACCATCTCACTCCAAAGGGCAGTGGAATCTGGAACAATGTCGCTTTTGTACGCACGACATCCTTCGTGCCGGATTGGCATATTGTCTTTAACTCTGCTTCTCTTTTTGGGCTCCCTGTTGATATCGAGGCGAGCCCAAACAGGACAATTTTTGCAATCGGCGAACCGCCGACGAAAGCTCATCGCGCATTTCATGAAGGGCAGGGGAACAATACTATCGTCCTGACGTGTGACGCAGAGCTGGCTGCTCGGCAGAGCGCAGCGCGCCGATTCGTTTTGTCTCCACCTATCACTCGGTCTTGGTCGGTAAACAAGACATATGACCAACTTCTGGTCAGCGAAGTCGTGGATAAGCCGCTTCGGCTCTCATGGATTACCAGTGACATCGCCCTGCTTAAAGGACATCGATATCGGCTGGCGTTTCTGGAACGGCTGAGAAAGGAGCTCGATTTTGACCTGTTCGGCCGAGGTTTTCGGCTGATTGGAGATAAATGGAACGCACTCGCACCTTACCGTTACAGTATAGCGTTCGAGAATACTCGTGCCGATTACTATTTTACAGAGAAGCTTATGGACTGCTTCGTTGCTGAAACAATGCCGATCTATTACGGCAGCCCGGCAATCACGAGGTTCTTCCCTTCGGACTCTATGGTTCTGATTGACCCAGAGGACAAGAACGTAATCCAAAAAATTCAAGAAATCATCGACTCGGACCTCTGGAAGGAACGTCGCGGCGCAATAAGAGAGGCGAAGCGGCTAGTCCTCGAGAAATACAATACGTTTGCCTATCTCGCGGGCTTCATCGAAAGCGTTCAGGATAAACCCTTACCGCCAGAAATTATACACATCGAATCGCCTGAAGTTGATTTTTCGATAGACGAATGAAGTACTCCAACGCTCGCTTCGCGTGCCCGGCGGTTGGTGGTCTGGCGAGATCGGTGCGGAACGCTCGGCGGAGAATGCCTGCTGCGCAGACGGGCCGGCACGGGCGCACAAGGTCATGCGCCCCGGCTGCCGCTGATCAGACGAACTGGGGAAGGCCAGGAACGGAATTGAGGACCTCGTCCACGAGTTCGTCGCCGGCATGTTCCTTGGCGCAGGCGATCGTCTCGTTGGCGAGGGCGGCGATCTTTGCCATGCTGAGACCCTCACTCATCAATTGCTGCCCGAGCCCCATAAGGCCGCCACCCTCTGGGTCGTCGCCATGATACTTCGCTACTAATTCCGAAGCTCCCGGAATGGCCTCGATCATGCGCGCGCCGTGACCGTCGGCCGCGTGGCTCCGCAGGAACCCCAGCATTAACCCAACGGCCTTCTCTGCGAGAGCCGGGCCGATGCCGGCACCAGTGGCGATGCGCGGTAAGATTTCTTCCATGCAGGGTCTCTCTCTCTCTTTAATTAGGTTTACAAGGGGCCGGTCCGGCGCCCCGCGCCCTTGGCCGAACCACAATTGAACTCCACAAAATAGGCCAGCGGCAGTGCTATTGCGCCTAAAACCGCCTCTGTCAACGCAAGCTGCGTCGGACGTGCGTGTTTCGCAAACCGAAGATCATTCCAATTCACTTCATTACGCATTGGCAACCGCACAGTTTGCGGTGGCTCCCCGCGCCCGTCAAATGATGACGACAACATGGTCATCGCCTAGGATCCTGAATCAAGGTGTGAGGCAGTTACAGCGGGTGGACCTGCTCAAGCGCCGCGCCGTCCTCGCGTAATGGGAGTTTGTAGAAGCGGAGCTATATGCCGGTGTGACGATCGATAAAAGCAGAACGGCTATTCCGATACGGCATCCATACTGTCGCATAGACCGTCGGTATTGAAACCGCCATCGCTGGTGACATCACAATGTGCAGTCGGCGGGTGTCGACAAGGCCGATTCACGCAATCAGCAGGTCAGGAGGAACGAATGAACCCTGACGTTTCAGAAGCTCACTTTTCGCAAGGCGTGCAGCGCACATCGTGCAAGAGATTGCCAGTCTTGCGGATGCTATCGACTTTCTCAACCTTGGCTGGAAGATCGCAGTGACCGAATCTACGAAGCCGCCCTCAGGGCGTGCTTTGATGCATACAACTGGTTGCCGAGCAGGGATACTCCTTCTCCCTGAAGCCAATCGAGAAGAGCGATCACTTCCAAGAGGGTCCCAGCTCAGCAGCGAAAACAGGTGTCAGACCCCGGTCCTCTCCCTCAGCTGATCTAGCTCAGGGCCTTCATGAGCCGCAGATCGCATAGTGGCTGCGTGCACGACGCAGGAAGACCATTTATGAAAATCCTATTCAGAACGATGGCTGTCACCTTGCTGGCACCCACCGCCTTTGCTGCGGATTCGATCCCCACCGATCTCAGAGATACGGCATTGGCCACCTTCAGGGCTTTGCCATCCATCACGCCGACAGTCGCCAACAACCCGATCACCCCGGAAAAGATCGCTCTCGGCAAGGCACTGTTCTTCGATCCACGCGTCTCGGCGTCAGGCGTCTTGTCGTGCAACTCGTGCCACAACCTGGCCACCGGCGGCGACGACAATCACGAAACCTCGATCGGCCATGGTTGGCAGAAGGGACAGCGCAACGCGCCGACTGTACTGAACGCTGTCTTCAACATCGCCCAGTTCTGGGATGGTCGTGCCGAAGACCTGAAGGCTCAGGCAAAGGGACCGGTCCAAGCCGGCATCGAAATGGCCAATACACCGGGCCAAGTCATCGCCACGCTCACGTCCATGCCGCAATATGTCGAGTGGTTCGATGCAGCTTTTCCGGCTGAAGCGGATCGGGTCACCTTCGACAACTTCGCCAAGGCAATCGAAGCCTTCGAGGCGACACTGGTCACGCCGGCCCCCTTCGACAGCTTCCTGAATGGTGATGAGGTTGCCATGACTTCCGAACAGAAACAGGGCCTGGCGCTTTTCATGGACAAAGGCTGCTCGTCCTGCCATGCCGGCATCAACGTTGGTGGGCAAGCCTATTTCCCATTCGGCCTCGTGGAACAGCCCAGCGCCGAGGTCCTGCCGGAAAAAGACAAGGGCCGATTTGCGGTCACCAATGCAGCCGATGACTACTATGTTTTCCGCGTGGCGCCGCTGCGCAACGTTGCACTCACCGCGCCATACTTTCATTCGGGCAAGGTTTGGGATCTGAAACAGGCCGTCGCCATCATGGGGACCACCCAGCTTGGCGTAGTACTGGCGGACGAAGAAGTTGACCTGCTTGTTGCCTTCCTCAACTCGCTGACCGGAGAGGCACCCGAGGTCGCCTATCCCATCTTACCCTCCGAAACGGCGACAACGCCCCGGCCTGTAACGCAGATCTCAGGAAAATAAAGGGCCAGCTGGCTGCGGACGTGGCAATCGACAAGATGCAACTTTTACTTGGACGGACGAATCGCGAGGTCCATTTCCGAATTGGCGGGAGACGCTAGCAATACCCGAAACCTGCCACCTCGCCCGTAGTCTGCGCAAATCAACTAGGGAAGCGGACAGACGCGCAGCATCATATATTGTCGCCGCCTGAGCGAACGCGCCGAGCAGTCTACTTTGAGAAACGACGTGTGTACGATTTGTTCGAGGCGCGGGGCCTGTATGTTCCCAAGGACCAATACCATAGCGTAGTGTCACATTCATATTTCTGCGGGATGAGGACACGTGCCGAAGGAAAATCGCACATTTTCGCCGAGTGGCTTATTTCCAAGAATTTGATCGGTTTGGCATATTCCCGGCCGACATCCGCCAGCCGGCAACTCCCCACACGGTGAGGAAGAGAAGCCTCACGCCTGCACTTTCTGCCGGAGCGCGCGTGCTGCAGCGACCATGTTAATGAGGGCAGGGCGGACCTCCTCCCATTTGCGTGTTTTGAGGCCACAGTCCGGGTTTATCCACAGTTGGCCGTCGGACAGTCGCTCGCGGGCAAGCATGACTAAGTCCGAAATCTCGCCGACTTCCGGGACGCGTGGTGAGTGAATATCATAGACGCCGGGACCGATTTCGTTCGGATATTTGGAGCTCGTGAAGGCGTCCAACAGTTCCATCTTCGAGCGCGACGTCTCAATCGAAATGACATCCGCATCCATTCCAGCGATCGCGTCGATGATCTCGTTGAACTCCGAATAGCACATGTGGGTATGAATTTGAGTCGCGTCCTTTACAGCCGTTGAAGCGATCCGGAAGCATTCGACAGCCCAGTCGAGATAGACTTTCCAGTCAGATTGGCGCAGTGGCAATCCTTCGCGAAACGCGGCCTCATCGATCTGGACCATCCTTGCGCCGGACCTTTCGAGATCCGTCACTTCGTCGCGGATGGCGAGCGCGATCTGGCGGCAGGCTTCGGAGCGGGGTACGTCGTCGCGAACAAAAGACCAGTTGAGAATGGTGACTGGGCCTGTGAGCATTCCCTTCACGGGCTTTTCCGTAAGCGACTGAGCGAATTGCCACCAGCGCACTGTCATCGGATTGCGCCTCGATACGTCGCCGAAAATGATGGGGGGACGCACGTAGCGCGACCCATAGCTTTGTACCCAGGCATGCTGGGTGAGCGCGAAGCCGGACAACTGCTCGCCGAAATGCTGTACCATGTCGTTTCGCTCGAACTCACCGTGCACCAGCACGTCCAGCCCGATCTCTTCCTGCCAGCGAATTGCAGCCTCGATCTCCTTCTTCAGGAACGTCTCATAGTCGACATAGCTCAGCTGGCCCTTCGCATGAGCGGCCCGCGCCTTGCGTACCTGCGGCGTCTGCGGGAAGGACCCGATGGTCGTCGTCGGGAACGGCGGCAGCCCGAGTGAGCCGGCTTGGACTCTGGAGCGCTCGGCAAAAGCGCTCTCTCGTCGCTTCGCGCTGTCGTCAATGCTAGCGATCCGCCCCTGAACAAGCGGGTCATGGATCCTCGTGGATGTCACGCGCGTGGCGGCAGCCTCGGCAGACGCTTTCAACGCGCCAGCCACCGCATCTCTGCCTTGGGACAGGGCCCGGGCCAGCAACACCAATTCGTCGGTCTTCTGGGCCGCGAAGGCGAGCCACGAGCTGATGTCGGCGTCGAGTTCCGTCTCCATGCGCAGGTCGATCGGCACATGCAGCATCGAGCA
Organism: Mesorhizobium sp. LNHC232B00; assembly: GCF_000502435.1. Classification (NCBI taxonomy): domain Bacteria; kingdom Pseudomonadati; phylum Pseudomonadota; class Alphaproteobacteria; order Hyphomicrobiales; family Phyllobacteriaceae; genus Mesorhizobium; species Mesorhizobium sp. LNHC232B00. Next base: position 76,641 of record NZ_AYWP01000036.1, on the reverse strand, counting down.
AGAAGGCGCGATCTCGACGCGGTCCAAGGGCCAGCCGGCGACGATCGGTTTGATGCGGTCGAGAATGGCGGGCAGGTTCGCACGCCAGACGTTGCGGCCGTCGATCAAGCCAAGCGAGAGCACCAGATCCTTCGGAGCGAGCCGACCCACCGTTTCCAGCTGCTCGGGAGCGCGCACGAGATCAATATGCAGCCCGGCCAGGGGCAGAGAAACCGCGGTTTCGAGATTGTCTCCCAGATGCCCGAAATACGTAGCCAGCATGATCTTCAGCTCGGGCGCGGCTTTCGACAGCTGGCCATAGGCGAACTCGAACGCAGCTCGTTCGTTGGAGTTCAGATCGAGGACAAGCGCTGGCTCATCGATCTGCACCCAGTCGGCTCCCGACAGCTTCAGCCTCTGCAGGAGTTGCTCGTAAACGGGCAGCAGCCGCGGTAGGAGCGCGATAGGATCGAACCCTTCGGCAGGCGATTTCGCCAGCTTGAGGAAGGTGATGGGTCCAAGGATGACTGGGCGTGTGTGAATGCCGAGAGCTTTGGCCTCGAGGAAGTAATCGACGGGTCTCGTCGACGAGAGGGCGAACGTCTGATCATCATCCAGTTCCGGAACAATGTAGTGGTAGTTTGTGTCAAACCACTTGGTCATTTCCATCGCGGTTACACCGGGCCCATGAGCCGCCTCCTGGTGACCAGCGTGTGCACAATCCTCCGTCTGACCCTGGTTGCCGCGCGCCATTGCGAAGTAGATGTCAAGTGGGACCTCGCCGCTATTCCAGCCGTAACGGGAGGGAATGGCGCCGACCATGGCTGCGGTGTCGAGCACATGGTCGTAAAGCGAGAAGTCGTTTGACGGTATTTTCGACACGCCGCGATCGCGCTGCTCTTCCCAGCTAGCGGCACGGAGCGCCTTCGACGTCGTGAGAAGGTCGCCAGCGGACGATGTTCCGGACCAGTAGCTTTCAAGCGCGAATTTCAGTTCTCGCCGACGACCGAAGCGCGGCACGCCGAGCGTTGCTACAGGAATTTGCTGAGAGTCAGTCATGTCATACCCCGATGGTTGAGGCGTCGATGACAAGGAAGGCGCTAGCAGGCCGGCACGAACGCCGGGTGGCAGCGGCCACCGAGACACCCCGCCCGTGGACGTAATTCGCCGTGGCAGGTCTCCTGGCTCGCGGGGTCATAGCCTCTACCCCTCTTCCCAAGGCTATTCGCCTCAGTGACATGAGTGGGTTTGGCTCGCCGCTAACAGTTGCGGGGGCAGCGCCGGCATCGCACCGGCTTCCCTCTTAGCTCCGCCGCGGCAGCGCCGTGCGGAGAACCACGACGCGCAGACAATCACAGCAGCCCGCACCTCGTCAATACCGCATAACGAAATGTTTATGTCGTTATATAGTACGTCCTTTACGTCTTTGTCTGCATTGTAAAATATTCAGTCCGCCCATTGCCGGAGCTGCACCCCTGCCACCATTGTCCAACTAGCGGATTCCTGTCGGGCTGCGACGCAGCTTGGGTGAACGACCTGTTCTCATAGATTATTGGCATCCACTCGTCCGTCCCATGCCGGCAGAACAACAAGCCGAAGTTGGCCCGTCCCGTCCTGTAATGAGATTGACGAGGATGAAGCCCAGCTGCCAGTTCCGCTGGTCCCAGACCAATGGCGAACCAGTCTGCCCGCATTCGGCATCCTTCGCTGCTACGCGGGACGTGATCGCAAGTTCAAGTGCTCCGACGGACGCCGCGAGTTCTCCGTTACCTCAGGAACCTTACTGGCCTTCCCCAAGCTGAGCTTCTGGAAAATGCCGGTGGCGATCTCGATGACGGTGAATGCCGTCAAGGCAAGCCCGTCTTGCACCGCTCTTCCAGCGAGCTTCACGGCAGCAGAATCGGTCAGTTCTCCGAAGCGAATGGCTGTCGCTATCAGCGAGCTTTGACACAGTTCCGCCACTGCGATGATCGCGTCAGTAGGGCGGCTGGTTAGTTGACCGCGCATCTACAGCAACCCAGCCCGTTCCGCCTCGCGGCGTAAATTCTTCCTTGGCCTAGGGCCTATCTGTTGGATTACCAATCCGGCCGCCAGTGAGCCAAGATCGCCGCAGGTCTGGAGGTCGCGCCCCTGTGTGTAGCCATGCAGGAAACCGGCGGCGTAGAGATCGCCGGCGCCCGTCGTGTCGACCAGTTCCTTGATGGCGGTCGCCTGGATGACCACTGTCTCGTCGCCACGCACGATAACCGAGCCCTTTTCGGAGCGGGTAACCGCCGCGATCCGGCAGTCCTTGCGGATCTGCGCCAGCGCCTCGTCGAACGACGATGTCTGGTAGAGCGACTTGATCTCGTGGCTGTTGNGATCTGCGCCAGCGCCTCGTCGAACGACGATGTCTGGTAGAGCGACTTGATCTCGTGGCTGTTGGCAAAGACGATGTCGACCGTGCCCGAACGCATGAGGTCGAGGAATTCGTCGCGGTAGCGGTCGACGCAGAACGAATCCGACAGGGTCATTGAGACTTCGCGGCCCGCCGCATGCGCCAGCTTGGCTGTCTGCCGGATTGCTTCCTTGGCGCGCGGCGGATCCCACAGATAGCCTTCGAAATAGGTGACCTTGGCGCCAGATGCCTTGTCGGCCTCGACATCTTCCGGCCCTAGCTCGATGCAGGCGCCGAGATAGGTGTTCATCGAGCGTTCGCCGTCCGGGGTGACGAAGATCATCGAGCGTCCCGTCGGCGGCTCGCCCTTGAGCGGTTTGGTGTCGAAGGCGACGCCCTGCGCATGGATGTCGTGCGCATAGATTTCGCCCAGCGCATCGTTGGAGACCTTGCCGAAGAAAGCTGCGCGTCCGCCGAAGCTGGCGACGCCGACGGCCGTGTTGCCGGCACTGCCGCCGGAGGCCTCGATCGCCGGGCCCATGCGGATGTAGAGCAGTTCGGCGCGCCTCGTATCGATGAGGTTCATCGCGCCCTTGATGATGCCGTTGGTCTCCAGGAATGCCTCGTCGCACTGGGCGATGATGTCGACAATGGCATTGCCGATGCAAAGCACGTCATAATCCGGCATCAATGTCTCCGCCAAAAACCCACCGGCTTTCTGGCATGCCGGGCGCGGGCGGGTCTGGCCAGTGGGAATGGGCTTTCCGCTTGCCAATCCGTTCGGCGCCAGCCCTCACGGGGCGGCAAGTCCTGCCTCGCGACGCAATTCGTCGGCCCTGTCTGTCTTCTCCCAGGTGAAATCAGGCTCTTCACGGCCGAAATGGCCATAGGTCGCTGTATCGCGGTATATAGGGCGTAAGAGATCAAGCATCTTGATAATGCCTTTCGGTCTGAGATCGAACAACTCCAGAATGAGGCGCTCGATCCTGCTTTCCTCGACCCTGGCTGTCCCGAACGTGTTGACCATGACGGAAACCGGACTGGCCACGCCGATTGCGTAAGCAAGCTGCACCTCGCACACGTCCGCAAGTCCGCTAGCGACGATGTTCTTTGCGACATAGCGGGCTGCATAGGCAGCTGAGCGGTCAACCTTGGACGGGTCCTTGCCCGAGAAGGCGCCGCCGCCATGACGACCCATCCCGCCATAGGAATCGACGATGATCTTGCGTCCAGTGAGACCGCAGTCGCCGCGCGGCCCGCCGACTACGAACCGCCCCGTCGGGTTGACCAGAATTCTGATGCCTTCCGTCTCCAGGTGGGTCGGCAGGACAGGCTTTATGATTTCCTCAATGACGCCCTCGCGGACAGTCTCTTGCGAGACCTGCTCGTCATGTTGCGTCGACACGACGATGGTATCCAGGGCGACCGGGCGCAACCCCTCATAGCGCACTGAGACTTGGGATTTCATGTCAGGACGCAACCAGCCAAGCTGTTGTGCCTTCCGGACATACGCCTGCCGTTTCGTCAAGCGATGAGCGAGCTGGATCGGCAAAGGCATCAGGGTATCGGTTTCGCGGCATGCGTAGCCGAACATGAGGCCCTGATCTCCCGCTCCCTGCTGCAGGTCTTGCCCTCTTCCCTCGTCAACGCCTTGGCTGATGTCGGGCGACTGCTCGGTGAGGGCATGAACGACGGAGCAACGCCGGCCGTCAAAGCCGACGGCCTCGTCGTCGTACCCAATGCCGAGAATCGTATCGCGCGCAACTTGGCTGTAATCCACCTGGGCATCGCTGGTGATCTCGCCAGCCAGAACGACTATCCCTGATTTTACCAACGCTTCACAGGCGACGCGCGCCTTGGGATCTGTGCGGAGGATGGCATCGAGGATGGCATCCGAGATGTTGTCGGCCAACTTATCCGGGTGCCCCGCGCCAACCGATTCGGAAGAGAACACGAACTGCCTAGCCATGAATACCTCGCTTCGGATGTTGGATGTGGTATGGGCATTTTGCTTGGCCGACCTTACTTGTCGCAGATGCCCGGGACCTCGAACGCAGCGCACAAGTCGGCAACGTCTCTTCGCACGCAGGCATGGAGATCTTCGTCGTCTGGCCGCTGGAGGACGGAGTCAATGAAGCCAGCAATTTGCACCATTTCCACATCGCGCATGCCCATTGACGTCACTGCTGGCGCCCCCAGGCGAATTCCGCTTGTGACCGCCGGATCCCGCGGGTCGCCGGGCACCATATTAAAGTTTGTGATGATTCCTGCCTTTGCTAGTCGCTCGGCAAAGGCCTTGCCCGATAGTGGCCGATCGCGAAGATCAAGGATCAGCATGTGATTGTCCGTCCCCCCGGTCACCAGGTCATAACCTCGCTCAAGCAGTGCATGTGCCAGAGCCTTGGCATTCTTGACCGTCTGTTGGCCGTAGCTTCGGAAGGACGGGTTCGCGGCTTCGTGCAAGGCAACCGCTAGCGCAGCGATGGCATTCATGTGGGGCCCGCCTTGCAGGTGAGGGAAGACCGCCCGGTCTATTCGTCTGGCGAGATTGTATTTGCTCTTTGTATGATACAGGGCCTGATAGCGATCTTCGTTCCTTGACAAAATGAAGCCACCGCGGGGACCGCGGATCGACTTGTGGGACGTGCTGCTGACCACGTCGCAATGGCCCACGGGATTCGGGTGCGCTCCCGCGGCAATCAGGCCGCTGATGTGCGCAATGTCGGCTACGAGATAGGAGTTCGCTTCCAGGGCGATTTCTGCCATTGCCGCGTAGTCAAAGACACGCGGGTAAGCAGTTCCGCCGACCCAAATGAGCCGCGGCCGTTCCCGCTTGGCTGTCTCGCGCAAGCGGTCATAGTCAATCTGCTGTGTCTTTTCATCTAGTCCATAGGGCACGCGTTGATAGTCAGTTCCGGAAAAGTTGATGGCCCAACCATGAGTCAGATGGCCCCCTTCCGGAAGGGGCAAGCCCATGACTTTGTCACCGGGACTCAAAAGCGCACGATAGACAGCCTGGTTGGCCGGCGAGCCGGAATAAGGCTGGACGTTGGCATGCTCGCTGCCAAATAGCGTTTTCAGGCGCTCAATGGCTAGATTCTCAAGCTCATCAACGATCTCGTTTCCAGCGTAGTAGCGCGCGCCGGGGTACCCCTCGGCGTACTTGTTCGTGAAAATCGAGCCGTTCGCTTCCAGCACGGCCGAGGACGCAAAGTTCTCTGAGGCGATGAGCTTGAGGGTCGTCCGCTCCTGCCGCTCCTGTCTCAGAAGCAGCTCGTGAACGCGGCGATCAACCGCGGCCAAGGAAGACCGTCCGTGGGTGTCCGGCTGTGCGATCGCGCCGTCGGCGGAGTTGTCCATGGTCGCTTCGCGCTCCAATTGGATTGACCTATTTCACGATCAAGCACGCGGTCCCCTTCGGCCGCGTGTCTCGTACCGCTTCGAGCCGCTGCAGGTCCTGTTTATGATAGCCGTCGCGATGGGGCAGGAGATCGACCAATAATTGAACCAGCCCGCCGTCGTTGGATCCTGCTTTGAGATGGTACGAGCGCCACGGAGGCTGTTCGTTGCAGCAAAGAAAGTCGGCTCTGGCGAGCAGCCGGACGTGTCGCGCAACCCGCTCTCGACACACGCCCAGAATCTCCGCTAGCTCGCAGACAGTTAGGTCCGCATGCGCACAAAGGCCCAGGATTCGAAGGCGGTCAGGATGCGCTGCCATGCGTAGGCGACTAACCAGTGTCATCATGGCTCAGGACCAAGTCCTACCGAATTTCTCATTTCGCGTTCTCCACAGAAGTTGCAGATTTCGAAGGTTGTCCAACGACCGGACAAATCTCGGTGGCCGTGACGACCGTCGATATCCTGTGTCGAACAAACAAATCGGCGCTCTTTTTGCCTTTAGCCGAATTTGCAAGCAGTTCGGCGAGTCGAAGATAAGCGGGGCCACGGTTTGGAACCACTGACCTCAGACGTTGCAATAAGCCTACCATTCACAGCGAGCCGAAGTTGCTAAGAGTCTATGAATTTCCTTGAAGGATCTGTTGCAACGTTTGCCCAGCCTGGCCTGCTCCCGGTTTGCAGGGTCATGGTCAGGCGATCCATCGCCTCTGCGAGCACGGAATTGCCCTGCATCGCATCGCTGATCAGCTCCTGAAGGCCGGGACGCAACAGCGACGCGCCGCAGATCGCGCGGTGGGTATTGCTGTCGACGACTGTCCAGCCTTGCTTTTCAGCACGCAAGCAGCAGAGCCGCAACTGATGCTCGATCGAGGCGTCTCGGTGATTGTCAGTTGAGTAGCGAGCGCCAAGCGCGACCTTCATGAGGCGGCCCCTTACTCCGGGACGCGGTCTCGCGTCTGGCTATCCGTTTCGGCTTGAACGAAATCCCGTGCGGCCTGTCGCGCCAGCAGCCGGACCAGATTGACGAAGCGTCGATCGGGCTTCGGCGACGCAGGCACAGCCGATTCGCGGGCCGCGCCGGCGACCACACGAAGCTTTTCGGCTGTTGCACGTTTCGGTCGCGCTATAATCGCGTTCCTGTCCTGACGCGAAATACTCCGTTTCGCGACAATGATGCCAAGTCACAGTGCTTCGATAAGATGAAAATTTTTTGTGATCAATAACGCGCGTCGCGCAGGAGCCAGTGCTGGCCGATGACGGGGCACCTTGTGCTCCGAAGAAGCCGTGGCTATATATCCGGATAGAGAACGGAGGCACGCGATGGGCAACACTGCACAGAAGAGAGCCATCGAGAATTATCGCTCTCGCCTGGCTGAGCGCGGCATCGCGCGGTTCGAGATCCAGGCGTTCGACGCAGACCGCGATCTACTGCGAACTCTTGCCCGAAAATTAACGGCGAGCGGGCCGGATGCCCGACAGCTTCGTCGGACCATACAGCAAGCCGTGGCGGGTGAGCCACCGAAAGCGGGCAGCATTCTCGCCGCGTTGCGTCGCTCGCCTCTGGTTGGCTCCAGTCTCGACCTCAGCCGGCCGCGCGAAGAGGGGCGCAAGATCGACCTGTGACGCGCTACCTTCTTCATACCAATATCATCAGCAACGTCATAAAGCCGGAGCCTTCGGGCTCGTTGCTGGCCTGGATGGGCGCGCAGAAGGACGAAGACCTCTTCATTGCTTCGCTTACTGTCGCCGAAATTCGCCGAGGCATCCTAGAGAAGCCGAAGGGGAAAAAGCGCAGCAGCCTTGAAACTTGGTTCGAGGGCTCCGAAGGCCCGCAAGCGCTGTTCGCTGGCCGCGTGCTATCGTTCGACGAGAAAGCCGGCCTCGTGTGGGCGCGGCTGATGGCCAACGGCAAAGCCAGAGGCCCTTCGCGGAGCGCCCTAGACACAATCATTGCCGCTATAGCTGAAGCCAACGAGTGTGTCGTAGTGACCGACAATGAAAAGGACTTCGAGGACGTTCAGATAATCAACCCGCTCCGTAGCTCTGCAAGCCAAGCGGGTGATGATAGCTCCAATGGTCCGGCCGATTCAACTTGAGGATTTCAGCGGCACGGAGTCCGAACGTCTCGTGTTCGCCTACCTTTAGCGATGGCTGGATTGATCTTGCTTAGTTCGGCCAGGGGCGTGTCTTCCAGTTCCGCTTTAACGCGATCCCGGTTCATCTAGTCAGCTCGATCTACCAACAGTTCGCACGCACGAGCGCCCCGGACAAGGCGCGATCGCAGGGACTGCGCGATATGCGTGTCGAGCTCGTCCATCTTACACTCGATCTCGTCTTCGAAGGCCTCTCGCCAAACGCCACTGTAGTCGATGCCGCGCGCGGCTCGGGGCCTTCTCATCGAGGCTTTCTCGCGACTGGTCTGGCGCGCTACCAATGGCAAGTTCGCCCGCCGGGAACTCGTCGGTCTGTACTCCCAGCTCTGGGCGTCCACATCAACTGCGGAGCTCTTGGCATCGCCGTGTTCTGCCTTTAGCTGGCAGCTCTCGAGCTCGACGAGCAGCCGATCAGCGACACCCGCGACCTCAAGTTCGACCCGGTTAACTCGATAACACCCTATTGGCAGATTCAGTCGGGGAGGATCTGCCCACTCCGATCACAAGCCGATCTTTCGACCCCGTGGTCGGGAATTCTCCATGGACTTCGTGAAGAAGGAATGCAGCGCCGAAAGCCGAAGCGCTTCCGATACATCGACGCCCCTTCCGAGACGGAGCCCCGATTAGGCATTCCTGCCACTCTATCTAGCCGACCCCCGTGGCCGCGTTGCCCATCGGTGCGCACTGGTCGCCTACATCGCCCCGGCACGTGAAGATCGTCTCTGCTGACGCTCGTTGAGCAATTCAGGCCGCCTTCGGCTGGCGTTTGATCAGCGTCAGCGTCAACCAGCGCGCGGTCAGCGCCGGCTTTTTCGAGCCCTCGATCTCAATCGTCACGCCCAGCGCCGTCTGCACCCAGCCCGACGGCCTGACCTTGACGTCGGCCAGTACGAAACGGGTGCGGATGCGCGATCCGGTTTTCACCGGCGCCAGGAAGCGAAGCGATTCGAAGCCATAGTTGACACCCATCTTGCAGTTTTCGAGCGGCCGCATGGTCTCGAAAGTCATCGCCGACAAAAGCGAAAGCGACAGGAAGCCATGTGCGATGGTGCCGCCGAACGGCGTCTCGCGCTTGGCGCGCTTCGGATCGCAGTGGATGAACTGGTGGTCATCGGTGGACTCGGCGAACTGGTCGATCATCCGCTGCGAGACCACCCGCCACGGCGACACGCCGACTTCCTTGCCGACGCTGGCCAGAAGCTCGTCGAGACTAATCGGTTCCAAGCTAATGTCCTCCATTTCAACCGCGAAGCGCGAGCGGCTTCATTCCGTGAACAGTGTCAGCCCATGCTGCACCGACTGCCGGCCATCCATCGGCAGGCTGGCCCCGGTGAGATGACTGCCGTCACAGCTGCACGAATAGAGCGTTCCGCCGGCAATCTCATTCGGCGCACCGATGCGGCCGATCCGAACATGGCTGCAGACGAGCCGGCTTGTACTCGGTCGCGGTGCGCGTCCTGCAGGCCGCCGAAAGCAGCTCGTCTTGCTACGGATGATCATTCCGCCGGCGCCGCTATGCGGTATTGTCGCAGATTGATAAAATCAATTGTCTGGATAGGAACCATCCGTGTCTCGAATGGTGGAGGAGTAGTCCAGCAGACGGGGTGGCTTGTGGTCCTTTTTGAAGCTCGCCGACCTCATTGGCCGCTAGCTCTGAGCCGACAAGAAGCGCCAGTTCAATGACATTGGGTGTCGACACGGCAAAGCGGCATCAGATGCTACTTCATGATCCGGGATGGCGCTTGCTTCAAGAAGCGCTCGGCCTGACGTGGAAGCCGGCACCGGATCTGGACTGTCGATATGCGCCCGATATTCGCGCAGCACAGCGGCAACCCCAGCGACGATGATCTCAGCCGTTGCGGGCATGCCAACCTTGGTGCCGGCCACTCTGTTAGCCTGAAGCGCAGCGCGCATCTGATCCGTCACCAGACCGGGTTGCGTAACTTGGATTTCCAAGGCGTCTTCCTGGTTTTGCACCGTCAGCGCGCTGACAGCAAGGCAGGTGCGCACGTTCAAGGCAAGCGATCGTCTCGATCTCGCGGGCAATTCCAGCCCCACCGCGGGAATCTGACCCGACAACAACGAGCAGATGCGGTTCTCGCCCCAGCGCCATTGTTCTGTCTTTCGATCCATTCTCGCGTGCGCGCTTCTGGGGCGTCGTTCAGCGCAAAGTCGGTGACCACGGCTGCGCTTTCCGCGCCAGCCTCGAAAAACGCCTTCGAGCCGGTCAGGTTGAGGCCGCCGATGGATACCAATGGGATCGGCGCGACCTGGTGCTTCCACTCGCTGATCCGCTCGAGCCCTTGCGACGCCCATTCATCTTCTTGAGGCTAGTTGGATAGACTGGGCCGAGCGCCACATACTCCGGCTCGGCCACTGGCGCCGTTTCCAGTTCGGTGTGATCGTGGATCGAAAGGCCGAGCTTCAATCCGGCGTATTTAATCGTCAGCATCGGCGGCAGCCAAATCCTTTTGACCAAGATGGACGAAGTCGCAGCCTTCCTCGATTGCCGTGCGCCAATTGTCGTTGACGCTCACTTGGCAACCATGGACCGCGCAGGCGTCGTTCGCGCGGCGGATTTCCGTCTGCCGTCCTTTCTCGTCCATATCCTTTATCCGGAGCTGCAGCAGACTCACGCCGAGCGGCGCCAGCCGGTCAACCCAGCCGGCACGTCGAAATTCAGATAGAAGGGATCGAGCTTCATGAGAAGAAAGCCCTGCCGACCGTCGGTGAGTAGCGCGGTTCGAGCATTCCAGTGCTAGCTTCACGAATGGCATCGACCGCCCTTGCCGAACTCACAAGCCATGCCGACCGGATCGGCCGCCCTCGGGACCGCCGTGTTCAGGAGCACGGCGTCAAACCCGAGCTCCATGACGTCGCCGCGTACGACGGCCGTCCGAGCCACGCATCCACAATCAACGGAATGTAGGGGAAATGTCCGCGCATCAACTGGACCTCGGAGCTCAACGCTTCATCGCATTAGAATGAGCGTTCGAAACGCAGGATACCGCCGACACTGCTCTTCTTGTTGGCATTGGCCCAGTTCACTTCGGAAGCTTTCACCTTTCCGACGGCGGAGCCTCCGTAGCGGTCATAGTCGAGTTCAGCCGTAACTGTGAAATCTGGAAGAAGCGCATAGGCGACGTTCGCAGCGACACCATAGTTCTTGAGCTGATCACCCGAGAGCTGAAGGTTGAACGAAGTTGTCTCGTTGAGCTCGTAAGCGGCGCCAGCCCAGAAAGCCCAGTTCCCGCCCCAAATCTTATAGAAGCCGCGACCATGAGCGTCGATCGCGTTCATGGAGTCGTCGTTGAGCTTGCCATTGGAACCGTAGCCGAACATTCCGAACAGCAACAGTTCGTTGGTGACATTGATGTCGACACGGACCTTGGCGGCTACCGATTCGTAGTTGCTATCATAACCAGCAACGCCGGTGATCGCTCCCCAGCCATGTGTGTATTTCAAGCCGCCGACTATGTGCGGAGCGTAGTTGTCGATTGTGCCCACCACGCCTAAGCCTTCTTCGAGCGAAACCACGGCGGAAAAGCCGTTCGCGGCGTCGAAGTAGTACTGGACCACATTGGTATCCAAAGCGCCGTACGGAACCGGCGTCTGGTTGAGTACGTCACCCGCGCCGCCAATAAACATGTCGAAGGCCGACCAGTCCTTACCAACTCGGAGGCCACCAAGCTGAATCCAGGCGAAAGTCAAGATGCTGTCTCCGTTGAAGGCATAGGACCGAGAACTGTCCGAAACCGAAGTGTGGCGGTTACCGAAATTCACGCGGGTTGCGGTGTAGGTCTTCAACGTGCCGAGTTCGGTCTCCTGGCCGGTCCAAGCTTTCAGTGTAAAGCGCGTGTTGTTTTGCCATGTACCCTGATCCTCACCAGTCCTCACATCTGAGGTTCTTGCGTGGTAAAACAATCCGACATCGCCCAAGCCCACGTAGTAGCTAAGATAGCCGCCGATGCGCAGGCAGGTCTCGGTGCCTGAAATATAGACGTAGCTGGAGCCGTAGACGTCGCAGATCTTGAGGTACTCAGTGGGATCAGGCTCGGGGACGATGATCACGGCGCGAGCGTCGGAAGCGGCGATCAGTGCCGCAGTTGAGCCGAGGAGGAGGCTCCCAATGGTCATTGTTGATCTCCGTCTAAATAGTAAAAGGAATCGAGACCGATAAATGATTTTTGCTAAGCAAACGATTGATAGCGAATCAAGCTTAATTCTAGGAGTGTTGCTGCACCTGTCGTGCTAATGCTCAGGAGAATTTAGAATGTGATTGAGACTTGTTGTCACATGTATTAAGTAGTTATCACTCCCAGACGGTCATACAACATTTTTGTACAATCACCCTTTTCACCTCCGCGGCGGGCCTCACAAAGGGTGCTACTGCAAATGACGTGCCACCCTGACGACCCAACTGCGGCTTGAAGCTCAAATGTGCGGGCGGACCTTGGTTCGCGCTTCCGTTCTTTTTGCCTTGCGGATCCACCCAAGCACGAACGGCAAACGTTTCGGCTACGGTTCGTCTGTTCGCTTGGCGACAGTTTGGCTTAATGGCGACGGCATTGTTTGCTGTGAGCCCCGCCGTTGAGGCATCATGCGGCGGCCACCGCTCGGTACGACGCCGTCACTTTGGCGAGCTGATGGTCGATAACCACGCGCCGCAGCCTTGCACCACTGAGTCGGTAGGCGCAAGCCTTGGCATTGCGGCGGACCTGACGGTCGCGTCGAGCAGGTTTTCGTGTTGAAAGCGGCGCGGCACAGCTAATGCTTCTTGCCAGCAATTCACACAACGAGCTCATCGAGACGGCAGAGATCATTATGGGCGGCGCTAGCTGGCGTGCAAAGTCTGGACCCAACACCGTATTGTCTCATCGGATGCGGCATCTGCGCTCAGAAGAGTCTCCCACGCGCAGATGATGGGAAGGGACGTCGAACAAAACGGTGCGCGTGAGGGTTTCGGCGGGAACACCATCGTCAGTCGCTGACCGAGTGCGCTCAGACCATCGCTGTCCAGCCAAGACTGAACGGCGCCCATTGCTAAAAAATTTCGAGCCCAAAGCGGAACGGACTGACATAGCGCAAAGACGCAGGCGAGCGCAGCGGTAAGGTTGGATGTTATCAGCATGGGACGGTGACCGTTGCAGACCACGAAATTTCGAGAGGCCCGGCTGCCTTGGTACACTATCTATCCGGCTGTGTCGGAGTTCTCTGGGGCGGTCGGCGCCGAGGCTTATGAGGAATGGCTCAGGAACCTGCCGGCTGATGATCCGGTGTCACTCTACCTGCACGTTCCGTTCTGCCGATCAGCCTGCTGGTATTGCGGCTTCCCAACCACCATCACCCGCCGTGATGCGCCCATCCTCAACTATCTGGCGGCGCTGCGTGACGAGATCCGTCTGGTTTCGGAGCGAGTGCCGAAGACGTTGCCCGTGAGCGACATACATTTCGGCGGCGGAACGCCGTCTCTCATCGGACCAGCCGAGTTCCTCGCTCTGATGGAGTTCCTGCGATGCCGCTTCGCCATCTCGAAAACAGCTACGGTCGCCATCGAGATCGATCCACGCACGCTCACGCCCGAGATGGCGGAAGGCTTGGGAGCGGCCGGCGTGAACCGCGCGAGCCTGGGCGTACAGAGCTTCGATCCCATTGTTCAAAAAGCGATCAACCGAATCCAGAGCGAGGCCCAGACGTCGGCTGCCGTGGAAGTGCTGCGCCGGCATGGAGTAAGCCGCATCAACTTCGACCTCATCTACGGCCTGCCGCGTCAAACGGTGGAGTCGTGCGTCGAAACAGTGAGGGCGGCGGTCGCCATGCGCCCCGACCGGCTTGCCTTGTTCGGCTACTCGCACATCCCATCTCAAGTAAAGAATCAGCGCCTCATCGAGGCGGAATTTCTTCCCGACAGCGCTGCCCGCGCTGAACAGTATGCGGCTGTCGCCGTGACGCTGATTGCCGCCGGCTACCGACAGATCGGGCTCGACCATTTCGCCTTGCCGGACGACGAGCTCGCGCTGGCACAGGAAACAGGTCGCCTGCGACGTAACTCGTTGGGCTACTCGGCCGATACCTGCAGAACCCTGATCGGTTTCGGCGCGTCGGCTATCGGCCGCATCGGCCAGGGATACGTTCAAAACGAAGTTACACGGGATTCCTACATCCAGCACATCGCAGCTGGCCGACTGGCTANTCACAGACGACGACCGCGTGCGAGCCGCAATTATCGAGCGATTAATGTGCGATTTCGAGGCTGACGTGCCGGCAATCTGTGTCGCCCACGGATCTGATCCGATCCGTCTTCGCGATTCGGCTGAGCGCGTGGCCATGCTGGCCAAGGACGGGATAGTGGACTTCGAAAACGGCTTTGTCCGCGTACGGCGGGAGCATCGCTTTGGGATTCGCGCTGTCGCTGCCGCATTCGATGTTTTTAGGGATGGCGTTACGTATATCCCGCAGCAGCTTAATGCGATGCAAAGCACGACATAGTCCGGCATCAATGTCTCCGCTTGGAACCGCCGGCCTACTTGCCACGCCGGCCGGGCGCTGGTCTGGCAAGTGGGCTTTCCGTTTGCCAATGCGTTCGTTCCCGGCCTTCACGGGGCGGCGAGTCCCTGCCGTGAGCGCCTCACCCGCGAGGCTACATGGCGGCCGTGGAGATTACCTCAGCAGCGGCGCCCGATCGGAAACCTTAGCACCTCAGCGCTTTGGCGTGGCTGCTTGAACTCTTCGACGGCAACCGCCTCAATTAGCAGGTCCAAGGCTTCGCGGCCCCTTTGACTCATCGGGTCATCCCCACAAAGGTAGTCATACGCTCGATCTAAATGCACTCGGGCGGCGGAAAAATCGCTTGTCATATCATAGAACCCTCTCTACCCGCCCGCATTGCCGTCTACGAGGTGAAGGTAGTGCAATCGTCAATATATACAGACAAATTTGAATTAAATCGGAGATGATCATGGAGGCCGAGTTCCCTGACCTGATGCCGCCATCGAGCCCGCCGACGACCACTCGCTGGCGCTCGGTCGGTTCATAAATGCCGAGCACCCCGTCCCGAGACCACCTCTGACCTCCCTCCTTCGATGCTAGACGCGTGGAAGACATGGCTGCGCCGCCGCGGCGAGAAAGGCGTGTCCCGTCGCGCGGCGGCTGCATAGTGGGCAGCCAGCGCCGGGAGCAAATCGGCAAAGCCGCGTGTGGCGATTTTGCATAGCGGGCGCAGGCGAATCGCCACGCCCGTCCAGCATGTCCGATGCCGCGTAGGCCGCCAGGATCCCTGAGCGGAGTGCATGCACGATCCCGCGTGATGACAGTGGATCGGCACAGAACAGGCAGTCGCCCGCCGCGACCCAGCGGTCACCGGCGGCGGGATCGATCGTTGCGGTTCCCGCCGCCTTGATCATGCTGGCGGTCTCGATTGCGTTGGGCGGCACGAGCGGCGCGATGGACTGCGTTGCGGCTAAAGCGCGGTACCAATGTCCGGCTTTGCGCAGTTCCTGCCCAGATCCGGATCGGTGAGGCACGCGCAAGTCGGCGCTGTACCACCAGCCTTCGGGACGCGCCTCGACGACCATGCTGCAATCGCCCGGTGCGCGGTCGAAAAAGCGTGTGTAGGCGGCAAGATGTCCGTGCATGGTGAGCTTGGCGCCGAAACATCGGGCCAGCCTCCAACTGGACCGGTCGCCCAAACCACGGGCGGGCAACGATAGCTTCATCGGCCAGCTTGAGCAGCCAGCCTTGATCGTCGCGCACTGCCGAACCCACGGCGGAGCCAAACCGCGTGTCCACACCTGCCGCCTTGGCCGCCTGCACCATCAGCCGGTCGAATCGCGTCCGGTCGAGCTGCCAGCCGGCACCTTGAGCGGAAAACATGCCGTGCCGCTCGCTGGGAACTTCATTGGCCCACACCGAAACAAGCGCACGATTTTCAACGAAGCCGGCCTCGGCGAACGGCGTCCAGACACCAAGCTGACGCAGCAGCCCATTCGCTCCTGCCGGCAGCACCTCTCCCGGCTTTGGCCGATCATGCCTTCCTGCTTCCAGCAACAGCACGCTCCGCGCGGGTGCATCGTCGCCAACTCCAGTCCGGATGTGGTCGCCGCCGAACGTGATCGTCTCAGCGAGCTGGTGGGACAAAATGCCAACCTCAAGATAGCGTTGGCCCGGATCAGCGAGGCGGGCTGATGAAGACTTTAAATTCGAAATGTGACACGCGGCAATAGTCGCGTGCCGCTGCAGCCCCAGGCTCCGCTTCACGGTGGGGACCGATCGGCCGCACTCTCAGCCTGTGCTTCTTCTCTGCCACCCATCATCGAATTTTGGTGGATTGTCCGTCTCCCGCACCGGTTTGAGCGCGATAGACAAGAATCGCGTTTTCTGTGCCGGCCGGGCTTCAATGACGGGGATGGCGAAAAGCTGAGTGCTCGGGCTTGCGGGCCGAGCTTGTCGGTCGCTCGATGGAAAGTGTCATCTGAGGCGCTTCCTCTCCCGCGTGCAACTGGAAGACACGCTCGTCCAGTTCCTTGTCCACTTCCGTCAGACGATGATTGAGGCGAAGGTAGTCCGTCCAGGTCGGCGTGCGGAACGTTTCCGTCCAATGCATAGGCTTCTGCAAGTTCCGCTGGAGCGTCCAATTCCGAGCACCGACCCGGCTGTGTACATGACGCCGCTGCCGCATGAGGTCGAGGAAAGCCTCGAGATCTCTCTCGGCTATCAGATATTCGACCTTGACCACGATCGGGCCGCTTCTCGGCTTCAGGTTGAGCGCGACAGCCGGGGCATCGAATTCCTCCAGAGGATCGGGCTCTGAGTCGCGGCGCTCGCGAAGAGGAAACAGAACGCCGGCTGCAGCGACGAACATCAGGGAGGCAGCGGAACCCTCCAGCGCCAGGGCCAGCGAATGGTTTTCGGCCACCGTGCCCCACACCCAGCTGCCGAGCGCGATGCCACCATCTATCAAAGCATAGTAGATCGAGATGGTGCGCCCCACGACCCAGCGCGGGCTTGCCAGCTGCACGCTCACACCGACCCCTGACCAGGCGGTGACCCAGCCCGCGCCGCCCAAAGCGAGTGCAATTGCCGCCACCCCGATCGAAGTTGTCAGTGCCAGCGAAAGTGAGCACGCCGCGCAGGCGACGCAGGAGAGCCTCATCAGCCGCTCCTGCGACAAGCTCCGTCTGAACAGGCTGTTGGAGAGGCCAGCGAAGACGGCTCCGGTCCCGAAGCCGGCCATGAGCGCGCCATAGGCGAGCGGGCCTCCTCCCAGCTGATCGCGGACAACCACCGGCAGCAGCGCGAGTATGGCGATGCTCGCCAAGCCAAAGAGGGTTCCGCGCGCGATCGCTGCCTTGATTTCCGATGACATCGCCGTGAAGCGCAGCCCGTCATAGATCGCCGTCCTCATCGACTCGCGTGGAAGAGGGGAAGAACGAACCTTCCACTTGCAGCGCCAAATAGTGGCCAAGGGTACGAAATAGGTAAGCGTGGTCACCGCGAATGCCGCCATGAGGCCAAATGAGGCAACCACAATGCCGCCGAGCGCCGGGCCAACAGTCCGGACGGTGTTGAAGCCGACAGATAGCAGGGTGACGGCAGCGGGAACATCTCGTCGATCCACAATATCGCCAACCGACGCTTGCCAGGCCGGATCGTTGAGAGCACCGCCGCTTGCGATCAAGAAGCTGAAGCCGAGGATCATCCACGGACTGACAAAGCCCAGCGCCACCGATGCGGTCAGCATCGCGGAGGCAGTCACCATAAGGCACCGACCGGCGAACATCACCCTGCGCCGGCTGAAATTGTCGGCGAGAGCTCCGGCAAAAACGGACAAGACGAAAGCGGGCAGGTTCGATGAAGCCTGAACCAACGCAACCATCAGATCGGAAGTCGAGATCGTTGCCATCAGCCAGCTGATGGCGACAGTCTGCATCAACCAGCCGAGGCTTGAAACCTGCGTGGCGAGCCAGATCGAGCGAAAGGTGGGCTGCAGAAGTGGCCCAAAGGTCGTTGGTGCAGCCAAATCTTCGTTTGATCCAGCCACCCTACTCATTTTGCGAACCTTTTCTTTCCGTTATTGTCGCTTCCCATGTAATCTAGGCTGAACCGTGGCGGCTTAAGAATAGATGGCCCATTTGCCTACGACGAATGTGGCCACAGTTCCTCCTGACCAGTTGTCAGGCGGCCGGGACGCAGAAATGGGCCGGCTCACTCGCCTCCGACGACATGTTGGTGAGCCGGAATTCACATGTCATTTGAGGCATCATGCTCGATCGACGCGCTGCCGAGCGATTTTTCGCGAAACGTTACCCTGTTCTTTTGTTGGAAACTCACTCATCAGCGCCGTTCGATACTGAGTGTGGCTTCCGAAAAGTGAGGACGCTTGCAGATCTTTGACAGGATCAGTTCCCTGATAGATGCAGACGATTGCCAGGCCGCGATCGAGACGCGCGCGCCCTGCTCCTTCAGTTCGGACAAAGGTCTGATGCGCTCACACATGCGATCGACGAGTTTCTGCTCGACCTGATGACATTGGCTTTCATCGTCGAATGTTACGGACGCGGCTTTGAACTTTTGGCGCGAACGCTTGCCCGTAGAAGGCTGGCGAAGGTCAGACTGTTGTCGGGAGGGGTCGGCCGGGCAGAACGGGTTCCAAAGCCTGATGGCCGAACCGGCGATCGAGCCGCGTTCAATTAACGACGTGGCGACCGCCAAACAAAGGGCCATCGGAAACCGAGGTATATAAGTCAAAACCTTCAGAGGGGAATAGCTGATACGATGGAATGGGAGGAAACCATCGCATGCATCAGCCGTAAGCTTAACGGCTGTGCAATGCGCAAACACACTTTGTGCAATGCAGCTATGCAGTAACGCAAAGTCTCAAGTTGCAAGATCGCGTTTGGAAATGTTTGCTGCTCGTACGGTGATGGGCGAGATCCTTAAGCGTATGTACGGCGGCATGATGGACGCTTGCAAGCATCCAGACAAGATTATCGCGAAACTAAAATAAGAGGTTCGATCCAATCGGCGATGCTCAATAGCCGCGCCATTCTGGTTCAGCCGGGCGTTACATCGCCTCGCCAAGTTGAGGATGTATTGGTCGCGAGCAGCCGCGCGCCAATTTGGAACCCACGACCATATGCAACGATTGGGCACTGTCCGAAGAAGGCCGAGAACGGTTGAAAGTGCGCTAGATGGAGATATTCTGAATTGGAACGGGGGCCTGGTTCATCGCCAAAGCGAGACATGGATGAAAAGCAGATCGCGCCCAACGCCTGATCCAACCATTGCAACGGAAGTCCCCTGGTCGGAAAGCCTAACCGCATATGATGACAAGCATTTCGAGCTCTATTTGAAGCTCATGGACGCTTGCGCCGACAGTGCCAGCGAAGAGGAGATGGCGCTGGATGTACTGGGTATCGATCCGGTCAAAGAGCCCATCCGCGCCCGTAAGGCCCTTCGCAGTCATCTCAAACGGGTGCTCTGGTTTATGCATGAGGGCCATAAGGAACTGCTTCCAAGCCGGCCGCCTCAATAACTGCGGCGCCGAACAAGGTTGCCCGAGAGATCAGGTGGCGCCCTCGGGGGATGCGAGGACACTTGAAAGCCGCAATCGGGTTATCATCTCCATACTGCGTGTGTTCAGCTCCGCTCGGCAAGTGCCCTTGAGTCGAGGAGGAATGCACCTGAGGAAAGTTCATCTGGAAGCCTGCTGACCGATCCCTTGGGGCCCATAATCGGGTCCCAAGTTGTTCCCGACGAGCGTTGCGAGGGGCGGATGCAGGACCAGCCGGAAATCGAGCCCGGGCGTGAAACGAAGTCAACAGGTGCGAGGTTCGGCCTGCTGGGTGTGGCTGTGTTGGCCGTAGGCGCCTTCATCTGGACCGGCTTCGGCGAAGGCATCCAGCAGGGCACGTCCAACGTCGTTCGGACTGTCATCGACAAGAGCATGCAGCGCCTTGGGCTCGGGCAAGCCCCCAACGCTCTTACAGAGGGCGAGTGGTATCTCTCGGTGTACTACGGTCCCGACTTTACGGATGTCACCCCCGTCGGCCTGGGGCACCCCTTCAAGGTGACATTCACGTCGGCCCCGGATTTGTCTGGCACCTACGAGAACGTTGCAGGGAGCGGCTCGGTAAGCGGCTTTGAACGACCCGGTCAACTCGTAATGACCTACTCCGGAGCAGATGGGATGTCCCATGGAGTTGCCATTCTCCAAGACATTCAGACCCACCTGTCTTCCAACAACGTCGAGCATGATTACGTGGGAGCCGTTTTGGTCCACGCTTGCTATAAGGCGGACACCCAGCAGTGCGATGCCGCCAAATCGCAATATAAATTCTGCAGGGCGATTTTGTCGAAAAACAGGGAACCCGACAAGGATCCTTCCCTCAAGGGTTATCTCGACGAACCGTGTTCGGCTTTTCAGAACGATCTGAAGCTGAAGCTTAGCCCGACGGCACAGCTTTAGGCACGAAGGCGCTCACCAGGGTCGCAGCTCAAAGAGAACGGCGCCCTTCGCCGGGGGCCGTCCGTTCCGCATCCCGCCTGACGCCGGCGCGTTGCTGATGCTCCTACGGCCGCCCTGTTGAGCCGGTCTCAGGGCCACGGTCTTTCTCCTGCACCGATCTGACTTGGTCCCGCTGGCGGGCATCTCGGTGCTTCCGTTTTGTACGCTCTTCTTTCTTGGGCCGCTTCGCGGCACGGCTGCGCCGACATGGATGTGCCTAGCGGCACCTTTCCTATGTAGCGGGAAGAGAGGCGCGCGGCCCTCTCTCCCCAGCAAGCCGCCGCGGGCGGGTTCCCCCATCTACCCCGCTTCGATAGGTGCAGACCGGGGAGACCCCTCCGCCTCCGGGACTTGCCCCCCTCGCTCCCCGCTACTCGCCGCGAGGCAGGGGTTCAGGGGACCTGAACCCTTCAGGTCAATCCCTGAAATCAACACGAGCAAGTCCATGAATACCGCTGAAATCACTATCCCGCTCGCAGGTAGGGCCGAACTCGCCGCCAGCATCGAGGCCCATGGCCTCATCCATAACCTTTTGACTGGGGGCGTTGCGGTTGCTGCTGGACGAGGGCCGCACCGTACAGGGCGTGGCTGTGACCAAGGATTATCCGGTCAGGCGCCCAATGATGAAGCGAGGGAAAGCGAAAAAGATATCTGACGCGATAAGGTCGCGAGCGGGGACTGGTCGGTGCTCTAAAATGGGTTCATGTGAAATGTGATCAGGTAGCAAAAATAGCCAATTGACCCGAATTCGTTATTTTTCAGTGGCTAAGAGGTGTCAGGATTCACAATGAAAAATTATAGTCTGTATGCTATAACGTAAATCGAATGAAAGTCAAAAGCCCGCGGTATGGATAGGATCGTCGAAGGATGACCTGCGCGAGTTTCCGGTCGATGTCCGCCGCGTGATGGGTGTTGCAATCAACGATGCCCAGAATGGCGAGGAGCATCCAGCAGTCAAAGCTCTCAAGGGACTTGGCGGTCGCAGCATCCTTGAGGTGGTCGACGACTTCGACGGAGATACCTACCGGGCCGTCTATACGGTGCGCTTTGCCGGGGTGATCTACGTCCTTCATTGCTTCCAGAAGAAGTCGAAGAAGGGCAGGGAGACGCCCAAGCACGAAATCGATCTCGTGACAGTGCGATTGAAGGCGGCCGAGGCGCACTACCGCGAAAACTATGGCAAAGGAACCAAGTCATGACAGAAGACATCACCGCCGAAGTGAGCAGCGGCAACGTGTTTGCGGACCTCGGCTTCGACAATCCCGAAGAGGAATTGCTCAAGGCCAAGCTGGCCCGCGAGATCCGCGCCATTATCAAGCGCCGGCGCCTGNATCCCGAAGAGGAATTGCTCAAGGCCAAGCTGGCCCGCGAGATCCGCGCCATTATCAAGCGCCGGCGCCTGACCCAGGCGAAGTCGGCTAAACTGCTCGGAATGAAACAGCCCGACGTCTCGGCGATCGTCACGGGGCGAACCGGTAAGTTTTCGATAGACCGCTTGGTGCGCTGCCTCGATCGGCTCGACTACAAGGTTGACGTCGTGGTGCGCCACAAGCCGCGTAAATCTGGACGCGCGGAAGCGGCCTAAACTCTCCGAAGGAAGGGGTCATGCGTTCGAATCGCGCCGGGTGCGCCAGATGTTTCAATTAGTTACAACATCCAGACTTGTAAATATTTCGATGTAACCGTCATGTAACGGATATCCGACCGCCGGAAACACTAGGTATCAAACGGGTTCCTCGTATGATGCACGGCGAGGCAATACCCCCGACCGATGGTCGCTGCGGTATATATTTCTGATTTGGTGGAGGCATCATGGCACGTATACGGTTGATAGAGATTGTAAATTTCCGGGGGATCAAGGAGCTTACATGGGCTCCATCCGCTGGAATCAATTGCCTGATCGGCCCCGGGGATAGCTGCAAAAGCTCAATTCTCGACGCCATTGACCTTTGCCTCGGTGCGCGCCGCAATCTCCAGATAGCCGACGCTGACTTCTTCAACCTGGACGTGACGCCGCCGATTTCAATCTCGTGCACCATCGGGGCATTAACCGACCGATTGAAGAACATCGAGGCTTACGGACTATATGTCCGCAATTTCATCGCGGAAACGGCGCAGCTGGAGGATGAGCCGGAGGCGGCGGGCGAAACCGTGCTTACCGTCAATCTCAGTGTCGGTAGTGATCTCGAGCCGGTCTGGACGCTCATCTCGAAGCGCGCGGCCGATGCAGGCCTGGTCCGGAACCTGGTGTGGGCTGACCGGCAGGCGATCGCGCCCACACGCATCGGTGCGTTTGCGGACGGTAACCTCGCGTGGCGTAGAGGGTCCGTGCTGAACAAGCTCTCGGAAGAGAAAGCCGACATCTCGGCAGAATTGGTGAAAGCCGCGCGCGAGGCACGTGCCGGCTTCGGCGACCGTGCCGGTGCCCAATTGGGCGCGACACTGGCAGTCGTGAAAGACACGGCCGATGAACTCGGTATCCAGGTGGGCGACAATGTAAAAGCCATGCTTGACGCCCACTCGGTGTCCTTCAGCGGCGGCAGCATTTCTCTGCACAGCGACACTGGGATTCCCCTTCGTGCTCTCGGCGTGGGCTCGACGCGCCTTCTGACAGCAGGCCTGCAACGCAAGGCCGCGGCAGAGGCGACTATGGTGCTTGTCGATGAACTCGAACATGGCCTAGAGCCGCATCGCATCCATCGGCTGCTGGGATCTCTCGGAAGCAAGGACACCAATCTGCCTTTGCAGGTATTCGCGACGACACATTCACCGGTGGCTTTGCAGGAGCTTAGCGGCACACAATTGATGATCGTCAGGCGCAATAGCGGTCAGGTGTCGGTACAAACCGTCGGCGCCGAAGATGACGTCCAGAGCACCATCCGTCGTGATCCGGAAGCATTCCTTGCTCCGTCCGTCATCATCTGTGAAGGGGCGAGCGAGGTGGGCCTGCTGCGAGGGCTCGATCAGTTTCGCGTTGCGCAGGGCGAGCAGTCACTGACGGCACTTGGCGTCGCGCTGCTCGATGCCGGCGGGGTTGGCAATATCTATAAACGGGCCAACGCGCTGCTAAAACTTGGCTATCGTTGTCACGTGCTTCGAGATGACGATGTTGAGCCGGATGCCGCCGACGAAGCGGCGTTCCTGGCAGGAGGCGGCGCGGTCACGAAATGGCCCGCCAAGCGCAAACTCGAACAGGAGCTGTTCTTGAGCCTCGGAGAGAATGCCGCAGGTAATCTCGTCGTTTATGCCGTCGAGTTGCACGGCGAAGACCTTATTGATGAGCATATCAAGTCGAAGTCCGGCGGGTTGACGACCTACAACGACGTGGACACCGCGCTCCTACTCGGCGACTTCAACCAGGCCACCCGTGACTTGCTCGGCGTGGCTTCCAGCACACGTAGCAATGGCTGGTTCAAGCAGGTCACATTGATGGAAAACGCTGCGCGTCTTATTATCGCACCGGGGCTTGAACACGCGGATCCTGCGTTCGTCGCGATCATTGATGGGCTTTTCGTCTGGATACGCAATGGCCGCTGAAATTGATCTCTTTGCGATCAGGCGGGGATCGGTCACTGCCCCGGCAGGCTGTGGTAAGACCCACCTCATCGCGGCCAATTTGCTGGAACACGATTATGCGAAGCCAGCGCTCATACTGACCCACACTGTTGCCGGTGTGGTTGCCCTGCGGGGCCGGCTCCAACTGCTCGGTGTGCCCTCTGCCGCTTACCGCCTCATGACGCTGGATGGTTGGGCCATCAAACTGGCTACCACGTTCCCGGCACGGTCCGGCGTTCCGCCTGAAGTGCTACGCATTACGGACACCCGCACCGATTACAAGACGGTCCAGAAGGCCGCCGCCGAACTCGCGAAAGCTGGCCATGTCGACGACATTCTCGCCGCCAGCTTTTCCCGCCAGATCGTTGACGAGTATCAGGATTGCTCCCAGTCCCAGCACGCGCTGGTTTACTATTCGTCCCGCCGCTTGCCGACCTGCGTCCTCGGCGACCCTATGCAGGCCGTATTCGGCTTTAGCGGGCCGCTGCCCGACTGGGATGCCAACGTTCGCAAATATTTCCCAAGCGCGGGCGGGCTGACGACACCATGGCGCTGGATAAACGCAGGCACGGAGGCGTTCGGCCGGTGGCTACTCGACGTCCGGAAAGCCCTGAAAGACGGCCAGACTGTTGATCTGAGGGGCGCACCGCCCGAGGTTCGATGGGTGCACCTTGATGGCACGGAAGATCATCAGCGGCGCCTGCGGGCGGGGCTGTCCAAGGTGGAAGGCGGCCAGGGGACTGTGCTCATCATGGGTGACAGCAGGAACCCGCCGGGCCAGCGATTGTTCGCCAGCCAGACGCCAGGCGCGGTTGCAGTCGAAAGCGTTGACCTGAAGGACTTCATCCAATTCGCGCTGAAGTTCAGGCTCGATGCACCTGACGCGCTAAGCCAGCTTCTCGGCTTTGCCGAGAGCGTCATGACGAATGTAGGAGCGGCCGACCTTCAGCAGCGCGTCACGACCTTGCTGGCCGGGCGCCAGCGGAAAGAGGCGACGGAGACGGAACAAGCCGCCATTGCTTTTGAGCAAGAGCGCACATTCAAGAGTGCGGTCGAGCTGCTGGTTGAGGCGAACAGACGCCCGGGCACACGTCAGCACCGGCCCACCGTGATGAGCGCATGCATCCGGGCGCTTAATTCAGCAAATCAAGACGATCCGTCGTCATTGCATGAAGCAGCAATCCGCGCACGCGAGGAAAACCGTTTCCGCGGGAGGCCGCTTCCGGCGCGTGGCGTCGGGAGTACGTTGACACTCAAGGGCTTGGAAGCCGACGTTGCGGTCATCCTCGATGTGACGAAGATGGATGCCAAACACCTTTATGTTGCGATGACGCGAGGATCGAAAATGCTTGTCGTCTGTTCGGCATCGCCTCAGCTACGGCCGGTGGATGCTTCATGAGTGAGAGATCGATACCAAGTCCTGAAATGAAACCGTTGACCAAACCGCTCAGCAAGACCCCGAAGAGAGTGCCTCGCGCCGGAGGCGGCGGTCCTGCTGCCATGGGCGGCCTAAACTTCCAGGCAGCTGCTACAGCAATTGCACTGGTGGCCTGCGCTACCGGGCGATCCCTGGATTGGTGGGAGGCACAGTCCACAATACCCATTGATGTCTGGTCCGAAACCGGAGGAGCGGGCGACGACATACGCCTCGTCCTTACCGACGGCCGCAAGGCGGAAGTCCAGGCCAAGCGACGCCTTCGCGTTGGAGCTGACATGTGGGAGGCGATCATGAAGCTCGCTCGCGGCGTCCACCATGGCGATATCGCTCTTGGGCTGCTCGCAGTGTCGCCGGGAACAAGTCAAACTATCGCTCACGACCTAGCGGAAGATATTTTGCGGATCGCGGCGGGACGAACAGATGATCTGACTGATACAGGCCAAGCGTTCCTGCAGCGACTCCTCGACGCCGACCTGCCCTCGACCAAGGTTTGCCAGGGCCTCGCCATACAAACCATTGCAGCGCTCACCTCCGACGCCGCTGATATTCGAGCTGCAGTCAATCGTCTCGAGAGGTTGATGACCAATCCCGCCGACGTTTCGCGTGCGTGGTCGGTATTGCTTGCTGATGCCGCCCTACTCATCGAGCGGCGAAGCGCTCGTGACGCCCTTTCGATCGGAAGGCTGCTGTCGGAGCAGGGCCTTGGCATCACACTTGGCGATATGCGGATGCCCACGGTCGCCGCCGCTGCGCTGTCCGCTTGGACGATCGAGAACAACAGCAAGTTCCGGATTATCGGAGTCGGCCATGCGCTCTCATTGGCGGATGCATGGATTCCGGTGTCTTGCCGGGTAAAATTACCAGAGACCGAAACGGAGACCACGGGCCTTCAGGAGGCCATGCGCCGCTATCACGGCTGGAATGACCGCAATGTCCGGGACGCCAAATTTATCGATCCACTAACCCTCGGCCGCTTCTACCG
Organism: Mesorhizobium sp. LNHC232B00; assembly: GCF_000502435.1. NCBI lineage: Bacteria > Pseudomonadati > Pseudomonadota > Alphaproteobacteria > Hyphomicrobiales > Phyllobacteriaceae > Mesorhizobium > Mesorhizobium sp. LNHC232B00. The sequence goes on along the minus strand of NZ_AYWP01000036.1, from coordinate 50,253 downwards.
CAAGGCGGTGGTGGTCGCCGGGCCGGGAATGGGCAAATCTACAATATTGAAGCGTTTGGCGGCGACGTATGCTTTTGACAATGTCCCGGTTGCACGCGCATCCTTGAAATCCGTTGCAACGCGCATGCGCGACAGGGGCGAGACCTTCGCTGAGGCGTTCTTCCAGATCGCCTTGGGCGACTCCCCAGTACCAAGCGCGGAACGCCTCCTGCCCGGCCCCTGGGTGCTGCTTTGCGATGGGCTCGACGAATGCGGATCGATGCAGAGTGCCGTCGCAGAAGGGCTGCTGGCGTATGCAACTGCGCATCCCGGTGCCCGCCTCGTTGTCGTCACCCGACCAGTCGGCTATCAACCGGCGGCCTTGGTCGAATGGAGGCACTATGAGTTGACGCCTTTCGACGATACAAGCGTAACGCCAAATCTTGCCAGCCTGCTAGACGAAATCCTGCGCCCATCCAGCAGGAGCCTCGCTGACTCCTACGCGTTCGTTGCCGAGAAGATCAAAGGCTCAAAGGCGGGCAAGCTAGCCGCCCGAAGCCCCATGCTACTCAGCCTGTCGGCATCATTGTTGGCCCGCAAGGCTACACTGACAGGTCGCCTCGGCGACCTCTACCGCCAGATCGTCGATCTCATCGAATCGGAGCCTTCGCCTCGCCAGACTAGCTCGATCGCCCCAGGGATACGCGCCTGGGTGCTGGACTTCCTGGGCTATCAGCTCACCCTCCATCCTCTAACCACGGCTCAGGCAGTCGAGGATGCCTGTGCGTCGGCGTTGTCTGTCGATTTGAGCGTGCCCGTCCTTTCCGCGCGCGAGAAGGTCGACGAAGCGATTGCGCATTGGGAGGCACTCGGCGTCATAGAGCGGTTACACCATGACGGCGAGCAGGCTTTCACGTTCGTTCACAAGACCATCGGCGAGTATGTGGCCGCCCGGTATTTGCTGAGCCTGAAAGAAATGGCTCTGCGCACGGCTTTTGCGGATATGGCAAAAATCCCGGAACGGTCGGAGGTGCTGGAGTTCGCGGCGACGCTTGGCGGCGCGACGGAGGTCTGCCAGGCCTTGCTGGAGGCCGTTGAAGGCGATGCTGGTTACAAGGGCGTACTCCAAGCGCTGGCAATCGCCATGGACCCTCTCGGGTCGGTCCCCATCAAACTTCGCCAAGGTCTCATCTGGAAGACAGTTGAACTCATTCAATCGCCCAGTCGAGAAGTTGGAACGGCGGCCGCTGCGGCACTGAGCGCTGTGACTACGGAGGCGTCGGACGAGATCGCCGTTGCCGTGCGGCCACTCCTTTATGACGCCAGAGACTGGGTCCGGCTGGGCGCGTGGACAACGATCGTTCAGACCGGAGGAACCCAATACGAATACGACGAAATGAAAGCAGTCTTCGCGGAAATACCGAAGCTGGTTGCCGAAAGGGTGAAGCTGAGCTTCGGGCGAGGCCTCAGGCTTTTCGGGTATTCAAACACCCAACTGATAGAGCCCTTTGCCCTGACGGCGGCGCGACGCATTTTAGAGAGGGAATGCGCCAGCGATGCCGAGAGCCTGATCAAGGCGGCTCTAGATCATGAGTATCTTGGGAGTGTGGGCTTCTTAGGTGCATTAATGGAGCTGTTGCGGGAGTTCGACCGCACATTGGATCTTGCGGCCTACAAGCCTGTTAATTGGAATTTTGACCACGAGGCCTACACTGAAGCAGCGAAGGTCGCCTATCTTCAGGTACTTGAACCGCTGGCAATTCCTGCGCCAGAACTCCCGGCGGAAATTATTACCTTTTCCTATCTGCCCGTGGAGTTGTCTGCTCTGTGGAGCCTATGCGAATTCGACAACCGCTTAGCCAGAGATGTCTGGCATTGGAACAAGGGTGGTCAGGCCGAAAGCCTAGCGGAAGCTGGGCGCGCAGTGTGTTTAATTGCGGACTTGCCGCTGGAGCGCATCAGATTCCAGGCGCGCATTTTCCTGCGGCGCCTCGCGGATTCGAAGAAAGGTGCCTCCCACGTCTTCGACTTGCCGGACGTCGATCATCCGCCGGTCGACTGGTCCCGCGCAGCGGCCTTTGATATCGACCCGCTGAAGCTTGAGCCACTCCTCTTTCACGAATCACAACATGCCGCTCTTCTGGCCGCTCGACTGATCGACGGTTGCGCCGACCCTGCTACGAAATTGGCGATCGGCAAGCGCGCGCTGGATGGAGGCCGCTATCTGACCCCGGCGTTAGGGGGCGCTCTCGCTCGCAATGCTGATGCGACTGAGGGACTTGCGCTAGTTTACACCCGTCTCCAGCGTTCCGATGAAATCGGGCTCCGCTCGCTTTACGACGTGCTCAAGCAGGATATTCCGGCCTTTGATGAGCGGACGACGGCCGCGATCGCACGCGGGTTGAAAGCGAGCGACTATGTCGCTGTCGAAGCGGCCGAACTAGCTCTGGTCTATGCCGATCTCGGCTACACGGAACTTACCGAGACGCTTGAAGCGGGATATGAACATTGGGTCACGACTGAGCGTCCCACACAGGAAAACAACGTTGTTCCGCCCACGCCGAGACACATCCTGCTAAGGGCGATCTTCGCTCTAAAGCCACCACAGCTTGATCGATTGATTGCGCTAAGTGGGGATCGCCGTAGCGAAGTGTCCACTTTGGCGCGTGAACATCTAGATAAGCGCCTTGAAGCAGATCCAATGGCCGCCGGGCGCATATTTGAGGCGATAGTCGATGGTCGACTGGGTCTATCCGCTCTAGACCTACTGCTGAAACGGCCAAAATTACTAACGCCTGATCGACTTGCTCGACTTCTGACGTGGTACGACAGCCCAGTGGCGGGAAAGCGAGAAAGGGTAATCTCACTGCTGAAGGAGCCCTTCCTGGGCAGAAACGACATCATTACTTGGGCATATCGTTTACGGGAGGACGAGGACTTCCCTATTCGCGAGGCCGGTCATCGCCTGTTGCGTGAGCATAGAGTTTCCTAAGCCCCGGAGCGGAGCATCCAGACGGGCATCGGTCTGGTGCCAGTCAGGCGGGTGAAGATCCGGGATCGCGGCGCGAATGGCGAGGTTGATCGGGTGCGGTTCGCCTCATCGATCCTGCCGAAATCGGCGCGTCGGGCGCGAAGTCTGGATGCGCTGCTTCCCGTTCTCTACCTGCGCGGTGTTTCGACGGGTGATTTTCAGGAAGCGCTGAGCGCGCTTGTGGGCAAGGACGCGCCGAACCTTTCACCCTCGGTGATCACGCGGCTGAGTGGAACGCCGATTACGAGCGTTGGCAAAAGCGCGATCTTTCGGCGCGCCGCAATATCTATGTGTGGGCGGACGGGGTCTACCTGCAGGCGCGGATGGAAGACCAAGCCGAATGCATGCTGGTCCTGATCGGCGCCACGCCCGAGGGCAAAAAGGAACTCGTCGGCTTCCAGACCGGCATTCGCGAGAGTGCGCAAAGCTGGCGCGAGCTGCTGGTCGACGTGAGGCGGCGTGGCCTGAAGATCGCGCCCGATATTGCCGTCGGCGATGGCGCGCTTGGCTTCTGGAAGGCGCTCGACGAGGTCTTTCCCGGCACTAGGCACCAACGCTGCTGGGTGCACAACACGGCCAACGTCCTGAACAAGGTGCCGCTCTCGGTGCAGGCCAACATGAAGACGGATTTGCGCGAGATTTACGGCGCGCCGGCACGCTCAGCAGCCGAAATGGCGATCGAAGTGTTCGCCGAGAAATACGGCGCGAAGTACAACAAGGCGGTCGACTGCCTGAAGAAGGATCGCGAGACGTTGCTGGCGTTCTACGATTCCCCCGTCGAACACTGGGATCAACTGCAAACGTCGGACCCGATCGAGAGCGTCTTTGCACCATTCGCCGCCGAACGGTACACACGAACGGCTCCCTATCGTCGAAGACCGCCAGGCTGATGGTCTTCAAGCTCGTCATGGCCGCCGCCAAATACTGGCATCGATTGAAGGGACAAGATCAGTTGCCGAAACTGCTCGCAGGTGCGAGGTTCCAGGAGCATGAAGGAACACCAGTCGGACCCTCGCCGCGTTGTCATCGCCCTGCGTGAGCGCGCTGGCCGCACGTTGACGTTCGTCCGTCATCGCGAAGCCGAAGGCGTCGAAATCGCCCGCGCTCGCATGCTGGCCGGTTCCAAGCTATTCGCGGACGAAGCCAACCATTGGGACGCGCTAGAGGCTGATTACGCCTCGACCCGCATCAACCACTCGGAAAGCTACAGCGACGGCCACGGCTAGCATACCAACATGGTGGAAAGCTATTTCAGCCGCCTTCGCCGCATGGTCGCCGGGCAGCACCACCACGTTTCGCACCGCTACCTCTACCAGTACCCAATCATGCAGCGTGGTTGGAAGACCATCGCAGAAGCGCCAACGGGACCAACGCAATGACCCTGTTAACAGGGGCCCTCAATCATGGCGTTTCCCGAACGTTCAAAGCGTACTGGCAACGAAATAAACTTTGAGCATACAAGAAACTCAACGAAGATAATTAACGCAAGCAACCGAAAGTTGGCCATGACGACTAGACGCCGGCCCATTCGAATCATATTATGCGCGAAATTCGCTACGATCGCTCAGTGGGCTTGACATCTAAGTTTTTCATGATAACGCGCGTTGCGTCATCGAAAAGCCAACTTCAAACCCCATATTAACGATTGTATTGGAACATTCAAAGCCCGGAACCGTTTCGGGCTCAATGAAAGGAGCGAGTTATGGATAGCATGTCCGAATGCCAGACGCTCGCTGCGCGATTCGAGAGGATGGCCGCAGACGGGCTTCGAGACGTGAAGTTCTTCGTTCGCAATGCGGACGAGGCGACTCATGAAGACGTATGCCAAGAGGTAAACCGCCTTTATGAGGCGGTGGAGCGTGGCGACGCTACCCCGCTCGACTTCAAAGATTCTAATCGGATCTAGTTCACCGTCTAAGAACATTTGACTAAGGCCTTGGCTACCGCTAAGGCCTTTTTCGTTTGCGAGCACAACGATGTTACTGAGTCGCGAGAGAGCGCTGACCATCTTCAAGAAGGTTCAGCATATACGGGAGCATTACAGGGCCAACGTTCTTGCGGGGGACGCAAATGTTGTGTCGGTGGCCGATCTTCAATGGGTCGTACAGGATATGTACAATCTAAAGATTCAAATGACCCAAGTCCCGTTTGAGGGTGCCTTTATTCGCGGCTTGATTGAACGTCGAGACGGAGAAGTCTTGATCCGCGTTCAGCAGAACATGCCGGATGACTGGAAGCGCTTCACGGCGGTAAAAGAAATGTGCCATGTCGTGAACGATGAGCCCGAAGATTGGTCTCTTGACGGCGTAGGCACGCTAAAGGATTTGCTTCGGGAATATGCATTCGAGGCGGATCAGGAAGCTCACCGCGCAACCCAGTCTGAGGAATTCGCTGAGATTGCGGCAATCGAGCTGCTTTATCCGTTTGAATGCAGGGTGAATGATCGCGAGCTTTTGAAGGGCGATAAAACCTCATTGGTCAAGATCGCCACCTACCACAACATACCGGTGGCAATTGTTGGCAAGGCGGTTGACAAGCACCATCACGAAAACATCGCCAAGACGATTTGGGATGATCTGAACCAGTTGGCAAAGGTAGCGTGATTTTTCGGGCTACCTTTGCTATCCGCTGCCGTTGGCCTTGCGCCGTCGCCAACCCTTAGCCGTCTTGATGTTGTTCATGAGCGGCTTCACCAGCGCGGCATCCCATCCCTTCGCCTGCACGATGCGCGTTGCGGTTTCACGATTGGATGCGCTGCCTTCCGCCTCGCACTTCAAGACCAGCCGGTAAAGCTCACCCTTTCGAAATCGGCTTGGCGTGCGCCGCAGCGGCACGATAAGCGACGGATCGCCCTTGTAGCCAAGGATGAGCAGCACCGCGTCTATGTGCTGTAGCTGGTGAGCCAGGTCCGCACCCTTGAACCGGATCGCGCCGGAAATCTCCGATCGCTTCGTCACCAGCGTATTGATGGCGTGTTCGTATCGGGTCGATCTGACGATAGGGGCAACTCTTGGCATCCCCGGATTTTAGGGGAACGAGCTGCCGCGTGCTTGGTCTATGTTGGTGCTTTGCTACATAAGACCGCACAAGTGCATCCCCATGCCTGACTGGCAGTGCGCTTCGCCGCAGGAAGAGTCCCGTGACTTTCCCGGCCTGGCAGGGCAGCTTGTCTTGGCGCCGCTGAATTCCGATCTGCAAAGCGGCCTCATCCCGACACGCCCTGTGAAAAAAGGGCAGGAGGGCTACGGCTTCCATTTCAGCGTCAGCCGCTGAACGCTTGAGCCGGCTCTACGGCTATTCGGCTGGGGTTTTCCGAAGCTTTTCTAACACAAAGAGCTTGCCCTGGCGCACGGCGTACTCGATTGATTGCGCCTTCGCCAGATGTGCCGCAATCGAGCTGGCCAGCATGCAGCCCGTCCCGCGCATCGATGCGGCAAGACGCGGCGTGTCAAAGCGGACTGGTTCGTGATCGGGGCGCAACAGAATATCGGTTGATTGCGGTCCCGATGCATGGCCGCCCTTGATCAGCAGAGCCCGCGCGCCGGCTGCCAGCAATTCTTGGCCTTGCCACACTACGCCGTCCTCATCCACTGCCCGCTCCGAGCCAACAAGGAGTGCCAGCTCGAAGAGATTGGGGGTGACCAGACGGCAAAATGGCATCAGATCGCATTTCAGGGCGGCGATGGCGCCGGCTTCCAGGAGCGCCCGGCCTGACGTCGACGCCAGCACCGGGTCGAGCACTGCCGGCACCTGCGGATTTTCGCGCAGCACTCCGGCAACCGCAATGACGATCTCCACCGTGGCGAGCATCCCGATCTTGATGGCCGCCACCTTGTTGGCCTGCAACGCCGCACGCATCTGACCGGCCACCAGACCGGGTTGCATAGAGTGGATTTCCATGACCGCATCGTGCGTCTGCACCGTTAGCGCGGTGACAGCAAGGCAGGTGCGCACGCCAATGGAAGAGATCGTCTCGATATCGCGTGCTATTCCGCCTCCACCGCTGGAGTCAGAACCGCCGACCACGAGCACATGCGGTTCTCGCCTCAGCGCCATGGCTTTGTCTTTTCGATCCATTCTCGCGTGCGCGCTTCGGGATCGGCATTCAACGTGATGTCGGTGAGCACCGCCGCGCTGTCCGCACCAGCCTCGAAGACACCGTTGAGCCGGTCGGGGTTGAGGCCGCCGATGGCGACCAATGGGATCGGCGCCACCCGATGCTTCCACGCGCTGATCCGCGCGAGCCCTTGCGGCGCCCATTTCATCTGCTTCAGGACCGTGGGATAGATGGGGCCGAGCGCGATATAGTCGGGCTCGGCAGCGATGGCCGTTTCCAGTTCTAGATGATCGTGCGTGGAAAGCCCGAGCTTTAATCCGGCGTACTTGATCGCCAGCAGGTCGGCCGCAGCCAAATCCTCTTGGCCGAGATGGACGAAGTCGCAGCCTTCCTCGATTGCCGTGCGCCAATAGTCGTTGACGATCAGTTGGCAACCATGGACCGCGCAGACGCCGTTCGCGCGGCGGATTTCCGTCCGCAGCGTGGCCTCGTCCCTATCCTTGATGCGCAGCTGCACCAGCTTGACGCCGAGCGGCACCAGCCTTTCGATCCAGGCAGCGCTGTCGACGATCAGGTAGAAGGGATCGAGCTTCATGAAAATACTGCCCTGCCGATGGTCGGTGTCGATGGCATGGCGACGTCGCGCGGTTCGAGCATTCCCGAGCTGAAAGCTTCACGACCGGCCTCGACCGCCTTGCCGAACGCGCCCGCCATGCCGACCGGATCGGCCGCCTTGGCAACCGCGGTGTTCAGGAGAACGGCATCAAAGCCGAGTTCCATGACAGTCGCCGCGTGTGACGGCCGCCCGAGCCCTGCATCCACAATCAGAGGTACCTCAGGGAAATGTGTGCGCATCGAGCGCAGCGCCGGAATGTTGACCGGCCCGAGGGCGGAACCGATCGGTGCACACCAGGGCATCAAGACCTTGCAGCCCGCCTCCAGCAGCCGCTCGGCGACGACAAGGTCATCTGTGGTATAGGGGAATACAGCAAAACCGTCCTCGCACAGGATGCGGGCGGCTTCGACCAGACCGAAAACATCCGGCTGCAGCGTGTCATGGTTGCCGATCACTTCGAGCTTGACCCAGTTCGTACCGAAGACTTCGCGCGCCATCTTCGCGGTCGTGACAGCTTCCTTGACGGAGTGGCAGCCAGCAGTGTTGGGCAGGATTCTGACGCCGAGCGATCGGATCAACGACCAGAATTTTTCGCCGGCCCTGCCGCCTGCCATCTCTCGGCGCAACGAGACGGTCACCACCGCCGTGCCCGAAGCCCTGACTGCATCGGCAAGGATGGCCGGCGAAGGATATTGAGCCGTGCCAAGAAGCAGGCGCGACGGAAGCTCGGCTCCATAAAGCTCGATCATGGCCTAGCCGCCCTGCATGGGCGAGAGGATTTCAATCCGGTCGCCGTCGTTCAACTGGAATTCCGCCCGGTTGGATTTGTGCACGAGGTCATTGTTGACGGCCGTCGCCAGCCAATCGCCCTCATAGTCAAGCGCGGCAAGCAGCGCCTCCAGCGTTGTGGCGGCAACCTCATGCGCTTCGCCGTTGACCATCAGTTTCATGAGCAAGCTCCTTCGTTCTGTCGTGACTGAAAACCAGGTCGGCAGTCTGGCGCGCCATGGCGGGAGCCAGGAGAAAACCGTGACGATAGAGGCCGTTGATCGCGATGATTTCACCGTTCGTTTCGACGCGCGGCAAATTGTCGGGAAAGGCTGGGCGGACGCCGACACCGGTTTCAACGATCTCGGCCTCGCCAAAGGCCGGGTGGAGGGCATAGGCGGTACCCAGCAGCTCCATCATGGAACGCGCCGTCACCGGTCCGGCGCTCTGGCTTTCAATCATCGTCGCTCCGATCATGAAACGGTGATCGGTGCGCGGCACGGCATAAAGCGGAAAGCGTAGATGAAGCAAACGGACCGGCCGCGACAGCGAGACATCAGGCGTGCGAAGAATCAGCATTTCGCCGCGAACACCGCGCAGCCTGTCATCGGCCGCTGCCATTCCCATACAGTCTATCTGACGGGCGAAACCCGAAACAGGCCGGGCGTCGCAGCCGAAGTGGAATTTGACACCCATGGTCGCAAGCTTGTCATGAAGTGCCGCCATCGCCGGGCGTGGGTCGAGGTGAGCCTCGTCGGGGAAGAGCAATCCGCGGCGGAAGCGGCCGGCTAAGTCGGGCTCCAGCAAGGCAATTTCATCTTCCTCGACGCGCCGATAGCCCGTCGTGCGGCTGGCGAACCGGTCGAGCTCGCCCGCATCGCGCGGCGCGGCCAAGACCAGCGTTCCCCGTCGTGCTACCAAGCCGGGCGTTGCGGCGTCCCACCAGTCGGCGGCGTCGCGTCCGAGATCCAGCACCGGCTGCTCGGCGCTTTCACGCTCGCACCACGGCGCCAACATGCCACCGGCGAACCACGACGCATTGCCGCCAAGGGCAGGCCTTGTCTCGGCAACGGTAACCACCGCGCCGCGTGCGGCGAACTCGAAGGCGACGGTGAGGCCGGCAACGCCGGCCCCTTTGACCAAGACCTTCATGATGGCTCACGTGGCTGAGGTATGAGCGGCGCGCCGGTCTCGTCCGCCGGCAGGTAGAGATCGCCGCCCTCGCGGTATTTCGCCGCCATCGCCGCCATGCCCTCTTTCTGCGCCTCGGCACGGATGTCGTGAGAGATACGCATCGAGCAGAATTTCGGTCCGCACATCGAGCAGAAATGCGCCACCTTGTGCGCTTCCTTGGGCAAAGTCTGGTCGTGGAAGGACCGCGCCGTTTCCGGATCGAGCGACAGGTTGAACTGGTCCTCCCAGCGGAACTCGAAGCGCGCGCGGGAAAGCGCATCATCCCTGACTTTCGCTGCCGGATGGCCCTTCGCCAGGTCGGCGGCGTGGGCGGCGATCTTGTAGGTGATCACGCCGATCTTGACGTCGTTGCGATCGGGAAGGCCGAGATGCTCCTTGGGCGTGACGTAGCAGAGCATGGCGGTGCCGAACCAGCCTATCATGGCGGCCCCAATGCCTGAGGTGATGTGGTCGTAGCCCGGCGCGATGTCGGTTGTCAGCGGTCCAAGCGTATAGAAGGGCGCTTCGCCGCAGACAGCGAGCTGCTTGTCCATGTTCGCCTTGATCTTGTGCATCGGCACGTGGCCGGGGCCCTCGATCATCACCTGGCAATCCTTCGCCCAGGCGATCTGCGTCAGCTCGCCGAGCGTCTCCAACTCGGCGAACTGCGCCGCGTCGTTGGCATCGGCGATCGAGCCGGGACGAAGGCCGTCGCCGAGCGAGAAGGATACGTCATAGGCTCTGGCGATGTCGCAGATCTCCGCGAAGTGCTCGTAGAGGAAGCTTTCCCGGTGATGGTGCAGGCACCATTTTGCCATGATCGACCCGCCGCGCGAGACGATGCCGGTGACCCGGTCGACGGTCAGCGGGATGTAATGCAGCCGCACGCCGGCGTGGATGGTGAAATAGTCGACGCCCTGCTCGGCCTGTTCGATCAGCGTGTCGCGGTACACCTCCCAGGTCAGATCCTCGGCAATGCCGCCAACCTTCTCGAGCGCCTGGTAGAGTGGCACCGTGCCGATCGGCACCGGTGCGTTGCGCACGATCCAGTCCCGGATGTTGTGAATGTTGCGGCCGGTCGACAGGTCCATCACCGTATCGGCGCCCCAGCGAATCGCCCAGACCATCTTTTCGACCTCTTCGGCCATCGACGATGTGACGGCGGAGTTGCCGATGTTGGCGTTGATCTTGACCAGAAAATTGCGACCGATGATCATCGGCTCGCTCTCGGGATGGTTGATGTTGGCGGGAATGATCGCCCGTCCGCGCGCCACCTCGTCGCGGACGAATTCGGGTGTGACGAAATCGGGCAGCATCGCGCCGAAAGCCTCGCCGTCGCGCTCAAGCTTGCCGTGCAGGATCTCGCGACCAAGGTTCTCGCGGATGGCGACGAACTCCATTTCGGGTGTGATGATGCCGGCGCGTGCATAGGCAAGCTGCGTCACCGCCTTGCCTGCTTTGGCCCTGAGCGGTCGGTGGCGGATGGGAAATTCTGGCGTCAGGCGTTCGCCCGTCGCGAAACCGTTGTCCTCCGGCCGGACGTGGCGGCCGTCACAGTCCTCGACATCGCCGCGCGCCAAGATCCATTCGTGGCGAAGCCGGGCCAGGCCTTTTTGGATGCTGGTTTCGACAGCCGGATCGGTATAGGAGCCCGACGGGTCGTAGACGGTGACGGGCGGTTCGCTGGCTGTCGGATGGACGGAGATTTCGCGCATCGGCACCCTGATCTGCGGGTGGATGGCACCGGGCTTGTGGATCTTACGCGAAGCAGGCAGCGGTCCCGTCGACACGGCGGGGGTGAGGGCATTCATCTTGAGGCTCCTTTGCTCATGCATTGGAGACCCAGTTCTGTGCCGGAAGGATGAAAAGACGCTTCTGTCTACCTGCCGAAACAGGACCTCGGGCGTGAACTCCCGCAGAGCGCTTGCACCGTCCCTACGCCAGTATGAACTGGATCAGGTTCAACGGGTCACTGCGCCGCGAAAGCCAGCAGTATCTCAGCCCCTTGCCGGGACTCCCCTGGTGAATGCCTCAAGTTGAACGGGCCGGGGTTGTCTTGTCAAGCGCGTGTTCGTCCTGCGGCGGCGGTGGGCGGCAATCAAATTGGGCCCAAATTGGGCCGACGGCCTCGCCACGGGTCGCGGAGAAGTTCCGCGGGAGGTAGGGCAGGTGTGGCCAAAGCTGCATTTGCCTCGTCAAACTTGATGTGACATTGACGTAGACGGAACTGCTGCGTTTCAAGGATCTTAAGCCGTCAATGCCTGATCGGAACAGAACTGGTGGGCCGCCCGAACGCCCCACAAACATCGTGCTCTCGATCACCTCCTATTGTCGCCGGAAAAGGGGTGATCGACCAATCGATCAAGGCGACCGCTCGCTGAAGGGCGCCCTCGGTTTCAGCACGGCTGGGTGAAGTGGCAATGACATGTCCAATCCAGTCTCGGAAATCCCCCTTCCTGACGATCGGTGTCTTGGGTTCAACATTCAATTTGACCTCGGCCACACCTGATATAGCAGCTGCCTGAGTGTCGCCACCAATCCAGTCCAGGGTGCCATCTTGATCAGGAAGCAGGAATCGCGCGGCCGCAGTATGCGAATGCTTTTTGCGCAGATCCCATTCCTCGCCAATGACAAGCTTGATGTGCTCGGTGACGAGGTCGACACCGTAAGCTAACTGGACCAGTTGAGGGTCGGGCGCGCCACTAAGACGCGGATTGACTTCAATGACAACTGGACCGCGTTTCGTGCACCGGAGTTCAATGTTAGTTGGCCCCCAGCCAAGGCCGAGAGCCCGCAAACAGCTCAGCGAAACATCGGCGATGCGCTCACGCTCCTGATCGGTTAGCAGGGCCGGATATGTCACCTCACGTATGACGAAATGGGGGAGGGGACCAAAGTCATTGGCGCAAATCGCAACGACCTCATTCCCCATAACATTAATGCTATATAACGGGCCCTGTGCGAATTCTTCGACGAGTATTTTCGGTGTAGACCGCCATATGTGCTTTCCGCCCAATAGATAGGTCGTATGTTCGGCTACGTCTTCGAGGCTGCGGCACAATCGGACACCGATGCTGCCGCTGCCTACTGCCGGCTTAAGAATCACGGGCAGGCCGATCTCTGCAGCCGAGCTTTCTACCTCCGCCGCATTCGTTGCCAACCGATAAGCCGGTATTGGAACGCCGGCCTGCGCGAGGAGTTGGCGTTGCTTGAATTTGTCGCAGCTTCGTTCAATCGATTCAGGGTTCGGCCCCGGTAGATCGAAATGCCGGCAAAGCTTGCCAACTGTCGCATAGATCGATTCATGGTCCCCGGCAAAGCCAGTAATGCCAGCAATGTCGTGGGTAGCACGCAGCCGCGAACATTCGCGGACCAACGCTTCGAGATTGCCAGTGTCGACACGGATTGCCTCAACGTTTTCCGCCGAAAGATAGTCGTACCGAGGTGGATCAGCCGTCAGAGTAATTGGATGAAGACCAAGACACTGAGCCGCTTGGACGTATAGCTGACCAGTACCCCTATGGCCTTCGACCAATATGAGCGCTCTTCTTCTTACCATTGCTGTTAATCCCGATGTTGCGTGCTGGCGGCGGTCCGAGGGTAACCGGCGTCACTTTTATGGCCGTGCCGGACCTCAGACTCGCGGTGCCGTACCATTGTCAACGACTGACGGTTGTAAAAATCTTGTAAATTGATTTGAAGGATCTGTTGCAGCGTTGTTGATTAGGGCGGCGTCGGAGGCTTGCTCCGTTCACACCAGGTTAGCTGGGGTTGGTGTGTGATCCCGTGGGCCTGGGCGTGACCTACCCCTCGGGTAGGGCACGCCAAGCCACATCAAACTCGCAGCACAAGAACATGCGCTCTGGTCATACCGGCTCATGGTGAGCCCTGAATCTGGAACCGGCCCGATGTGTAAGCAGCGAGTCGTCAAACGGCCCCATTCAATCATGGAGTCACATCATTTAAGATCGCGAAAGCTGTCATTGCGGGTTACGGAACTGCTTTCCGATGACATTCGAAGATGCGATCGGGCGTCAGAACCGGATCGCGGACCGCCGCTTCCACCTCGGCGAGCCCGGCTGATATAATCAGGTCTGAGGCTGCTAGCCCTGTCGTTCCCAGCATTTACATTAGGCAGCCTTGCCAAGATTGTCCCGCTGCAGAACCTGCCTGAGCGCATCGACGAACGTTCGAATATCTGTCGTACTATGGGCAGGCGTAACCGTCACCCTGAACCGCTCGGTTCCCACCGGAACACTCGGCGCCAGAATTGGCTGAACGTATATTCCATGCTGATCTAGAAGCTGGCGGGACGCTTCCTTGCAACGGAATGGATCACCAATAAGCACAGGAATGATGTGGCTTCGGGTCGGCATGACGGGGATGCCCGCCTCTTTCAGCAATCCGACTAAAAGTTTCGTTTTCCGGTGCAGATCAATTCGTTCTGAATCTGAATCGCGAAGATGGCGCAGCGCTGCCAGCGCACCAGCCGCTAGGGCTGGCGCAAGCGCCGTGGTGAAAATGAAACCGATCGAGAAGCTTCGTATGCTGTCAACAATGGAGGCAGGTCCGGTCACATAACCCCCCATCGAGCCGAACGCCTTACCTAGCGTTCCTTCGATGATGGTTGGACGATCCATGATGCCAAGTTCCGCGGCAATGCCGGCGCCTTTCGGACCGTACATTCCAGATGCATGAACTTCATCCAGAAACGTCATTGCGCCAAATTCGTCCGCCATGTCACAGATATCTTTGATCGGTGAAATGTCACCGTCCATTGAATATACCGATTCAAAAACAATGATCTTGGGTCTTGCAGGATTTACACTGCGCAGAAGCTCCCGCAAATGCGCAACGTCGTTATGCCGGAAGACGCGCTTTTCGGCCCGGCTGTTGCGGCATCCACTAATAATTGAAGCGTGGTTGTGCTCGTCAGAAAAAATAATTGTGTCCGGCATCAAAGATGCCAATGTACTCAAGGATGAATCGTTTGAGCTGAAGCCGGAAACAAAAATCAATCCTGCTTCCTTATTGTGGAAACCTGCAAGCTCCCGCTCGAGCAACACGTGATAATGGTTGGTGCCACCAATGTTGCGGGATCCTCCCGATCCTGCGCCGTTGGCATCGATGGCGCGCTTCATTGCCGATAGCACTTTGGGGTGCTGCCCCATACCGAGATAATCATTAGTGCACCAAATGGTTATCTCTTTTCGGCCGTCGGGCCTATTGAGCCAGGCCTTTGGGAAGTTGCCAGACTGACGCTCCAGATCGGCAAATTCACGATACCCGCCACGGCCTTTGAGTTGCTCGATTCTTCCGGCGAAATACTGCACATAATCCAAATCAATCTCCTGTTGGGAAGCCGTTTTTCGGCGCGCTCAGTGCTGCTTCACAGCGCACCTGCGCCGGCCCATCCCGTCGCATCCCTCGACAAGCACCAGCAAGATTGGATTTCGACTACGCGCTTGATCTTGCGGGGGTTTCGGCCGCTCCAGCTAATTCGGGTAACGCGCCCCAAAGTGCAAGTGAAGAGAATGTTAAATCTATTTGTTACTGAAATGTCTGAAATTGCATAGTGTCGCAAGGGATTTCATAATTCTGGCCAGTCGTCGTTCGATTCCTGTCGCGGCCTTGTCAGAGCTGCGCTCGGCGGGCTTTCGGGTCCGAGAGCTGCAATGCGCGAGGGCCGCGTCTTGTCGCGCAACAGCCCTTGAAGCCCTTCGGCGGCGAAACGCTCTGCAAACGCCATACGCAGCGTTTGGACTTGCTGGCCTGCAGGATCATCTTGACGGTGCCGACGTCATCGTCGGTCCAGCCGGTTCGGAGTCGCCTCAGAATCGGAAATTTCTGCCCATCAGACTGGAAATTGACATGTAAGCTTCCCGGCTCCTTCAGATGTCATCATCTCCCGCACACCAACTCATGCCACGCAGATGAGATCGCGCCTTTTTCTGTCGTCACATTGTGAGAATCGGAAAAGAAGGGTCTCCTTGTTTTTTTTATATGAAACAAAATTTCACAAATAATTATGAAAACGGACATGTTTGCTGCAGACAATTAACGTACACGTACTTGTCTGCCGCTGAATAACAAAATATAGGCAGCAATTATAACTTATAAACGTAGTGAAACGCGTCAATCGACATTTCCGTAGAGCTGCAGCAGAGACGAGGGGAGTCCCATGGGCCCTATGAAGATGCAGCCCGAGGAGATGGGCAGCCTGTCCGCGCGGATTTACAGCAAGGTGCGGGATGGCTTGATCATCGGCAATTTCGCGCCGGGCGATCGTCTCCTTATGCAGGATCTTGCCGAGCAGCTCGGAACCAGCATTACGCCGGTGCGCGAAGCCTGTCTGCGGCTCGTCAGCGAGCAGGCGCTCGAGTTGCGCTCCGGCAGGTTCGCCGCGGTGCCAGACCTCAGCCGCGCCCGCTACATTCAGATCAAGCTGATCCGCGTGGCACTTGAAGGGCTTGCGGCAGAACACGCTGCCGACCATTTTGCCCCCGCCGATCTCGAACAGCTTGAGACCTTCCGCGCCTCATTTGTAGAGAGCCATAAGGCCGGTAATATCAAGGAAGCGCGATCCTCCAATCGCGCTTTCCACTTCGGCGTCTACCGCCTGTCGCGTATGCCGATGCTGATCGGACAGATCGAAAGCATGTGGGCCTCGATGGGTCCAATCCTTAACGTTTACGATCGGGAAACTCCGCGCGGGTACACCGGCGCGGAAGAACATGACCATCTCATCGAGGCCTTGAGGGCTGGCGACAGGAAGAGGGCCCGCGAGGCGATCGAGAACGACATCCAGCGAGGCTCACATGGTCTTCTGCGCTATTTCGACGAGCGCGGCTCCGGCTGAGCTGAATTGCCCTAAGCACCATCGATCTGCGCGACGCGCGGTGTGCGCAGGCCGGCTGTTTCCCCGCCGTCTACAGTCACCACCGTGCCGTTGACATAGCTCGATTGATTCGAAAGTAACCAAGCGACCACATCAGCGATCTCTTCAGGGGCACCGAAGCGGTTGGCAGGGATCCGCAGTTCGAGCTGCTTCTTGCGCAGTGCATCGCTTATGATGTTGCCCATCATGCGTGTTTCGATCTGGCCGGGGCAGACAGCGTTGAAGCGGATCTCCTCGCCGAACTCCAGCGCGAGTGCCTGCGTCAGCCCGATGACCGCGGCCTTTGAGGCGCAGTAGGCAGCGAGCCCTTCTTCGCCCGTCTTTCCGGCGATGCTGGCCATGTTGACGACTGAACCCCTCCCGAGCCGCAAGCCGTCCAGCGCATGACGGATGAAGAAAAAGACGCTGCGTGCATTAACCGCAAGGACCTCATCCCAATCGTCCTGGGTGGCGGTGGCGAAGGCAATGCGCTTCGACATGCCGGCATTGTTCACGAGCCCCGCGAGCCGGCCGTTGCCAAGTTCAAGCGCACGGTCGACGACACGGCGGCAATCGTCTTCACGGACGATGTCACCGGCAACGAACGTGACATCGTGATTGGCGCGTTCGAGCGCCGCGCCCGCTTCTGCATCTCGGCCGGTCGCCACCACTCTGGAACCGGCAGACGCAAGTTTCTCCACGCAGGCCCGCCCAATCCCGTGCGTGGCGCCTGTTACGATGATCATTCCAATTCACTCCATTGCGTATTTGGCAACCGCACAGTTTGGGGGGCTCGCTTTTGGGCCAATCCCCGCCCCATCAAATCATGACGAACAACGTTGTCGTCACCTAGGATCAGTGGATCAAGTTGTGACGCGGGTTATAGCCGGTGGACTGGCCCAAGCGCCGGGCCGTCGGCCCAACGGCTAGATTGGCGATACTGCGCATGTGGCCATGTCTTTCCTCGCGTGATGGGGTGTTCCCTAGAAGCGGAGCAATATGCGGGTGTGACGACCGATAAGGCGGACCGGCTATTCCGATAGGGACATCCATACTGTCGCATGACCGACTCGTCACCCCCGCAAGGCCAGTAATGCCAGAAGTGCTGCACAATACGCCAAGAACGCACACCGACCAATCAGTGTTTCGACTGTTCGCCGCACACGGGATCGGCCTCTCAGCTGGCAAAACCATGTCGCAATGGCTGGACGTGCATCGCGATTTGCGAGCCTGGTGACGCGGGACTTGCGCCGGCACGCCATCAAGGGAACCGGCCGCGACGGCTTGCCGGCGGAGGCTGTGCTGCCCTGCCCCTGCTCAGCAGCACCACCCACTAAGCATCGGGAACCCGCGTTAGAAGCCTTCACGTTGCGGGCCTTTGCCCGGCTGCCGGGAGAATGAAGTCGCAAGACAACACCCGCAATCCGGGCGCCGACCTCTAGGAAGAACTCAGGCTGGCAAGCGCCAGACGAGAGAAGTTGGAAAGCGGCACGGTCGTGCGCGGGAACCGTCATTTCAACAATCATCCGACCGCAGCGTGTTATGGCACGCTGCGGTGCGGTTCAGCGCGGCTGTTGCAGCACGCGAATGCACTGGGCACATCTCCTCCCTAAAGACCCTATGACGATTTGGTCGATAGCGAAGTGCGGCTGCTGACCAATGGCTCTGTATTCGAAGGCCACGCTGATCGCTTTGACTTATTCGCCGGCGCTTGATGTCAGGCAACTCGATCGACAAGCCGCATACCGGTCGGTCGCGAGGAAGCCCACATCGCCGAGGCCAGTTGCATGGCTGCTGTCTCCGACCTCACCTTTCGTCAAATGGATTGTGATCCCGGTCGAGGCAGCGAAACCGCGATTGAAGACACCTTCCCGGCTGAGCACCGGCTAATGAAAACCCTATTGACTTATAACTTATAAGTAGTACGGTAGCGCTGTGAAAATGAACAACGGCGCGGATGGCCCTGAAGGCGAACTCGCCTAGACGGTACTACGATCCGCCAGCAAGCCTCTGCTCCCAAGGCAGACCGCGGAGCCGGCGAAATCGCCGGCTCCGGACCCGGGAACACACGAAAATGGGGAATCACATGACCAAGAATCACGCTTTCCGATCCATCCTCGCGGCGGCTTTCGTCACCGGCGTGGCCGTCCTGCCCAACGCCGCCCAAGCCAAGGATTGGTGGCCCTTCAAGATCAACGCGGCCAAAGGCGGCGATCTGAAAAAAGTCGAGGCACTCGACTATGTGCCGCTGGAAAAGGCCGAGAAGCCTTGGAACCTGTGCGTCTTGTTTCCGCACCTCAAGGACAGCTACTGGGTCTCGGTCGACTATGGTATCGTTGAGGAAGCAAAGCGCCTGGGTGTCAAAGTGACGGTCCTGCAGGCTGGCGGCTATGACGCGCTGCCCAAGCAGCTGTCGCAATACGACGATTGCGTCGCATCCGGTGCCCAGGGTATCCTCGTCGCCGCCATCTCGGAAGCCGGTCTGGCGGCCAAGCTGAAGGAGGGCGACGCCAAGGGCCTTGTCCAGATCGCCGTCGCCAATCCCATTCTGGAAACTCCGATCACCGCGCGCATCACTCCCGATACCTACCAGAAGGGTTTTCAGGAGGGTGAGTACCTCAAGAAGTATCTCGGCGACAAAAAGACGACCGCGATCGGCCTGCCGGGTCCGCAGGGATCGGGTTGGGCGGAGAGCTATATGGCGGGCTTTCGCGACAGCATCAAAACCGGCAACATCAAGCTCGCGGCCGAGCTCTATGGTGAGCCCGGCGTTCCGCAAAGCCTGCGCCTCGTCGAGGACGCCCTGCAGACCTATCCCGATCTCAATGTCATCTGGGGCGGGGCTGCTGCGGCGGAAGCGGCCGTCAGCGCCGTCGCCGACGCTGGCCGCGACGATGTCGTGATCATGTCGTCTTACGAGAACCAGACGATGCTGAAGCTGGTCAAGGAAGGCAAGGTGCTTGGCTTTGCCGCCGAGTATCCGGTGATGATGGGCCGCATCAGCGTCGACCTCGCGGTGCGCGCCTTGGAAAAGAAGGACTATGAGAAGGTTCTGCTGGTCGCGCCGGGTATCGTGACCAAGGACAACGTCGACAAAATCGACCCGACGCAGATTTTCGCGCCCGATGGGTGGAAGCCTGAATTTTCGGTACAATAGTCGCATCTTCGATGGGCGGCAGACCTCGGCCTGGCCTGCCGCCCTTTTTGCTTCGAGTTCGGTGGTGTCAGCGATGCTTGAACTTACGGGTATGACGAAGCGTTTCGGGGGTGTGGTGGCGCTTGACGGCGTCGACTTCTCGCTGTTGAGCGGCGAGGTCCATGCCCTTCTCGGCGAAAACGGCGCCGGCAAGTCGACGCTCATCAATCTGATAGCGGGAACCTACGGCTGGACCGAAGGCTCTTGCCGTATCGACGGCCAAACCGTTTCCGCGCTGACCCCACAGAAATCCCGCGATGCCGGGGTGGCGGCTGTGTTCCAGGAATTCAGTCTCGTCCCCGACCTCACGGTCGAGGAGAACCTGTTTCTTGGACGCGAGATCAAGGGAAGGCTTTTCCTGAATCGACGCGCGATGCGTGCCCGCGCGGAAGAACGCTTCCGCGACATTGGCTTTCACGTCGAGCTGGCCAGCAAGATCGAAACGCTCACCCGGGCGCAAAAGCAGATGGTCGAGATTGCCAAGGGCATGCTTTCGGATGCCAAGATACTCATCCTGGACGAACCGACCGCGTCGCTTACCGACGGTGAAGCGGAAAAACTGTTCGCCGCCATCGCGGGCCTCAAGGCGCGGGGCGTCGGTATCATCTATGTGTCGCACCGCATGGCGGAGATCCGTCGGCTCGCGGACCGTGTCACGGTGCTGCGAGGAGGGCGTAAGATCGACACAGTGGCCATCGCCGCGGCATCGGACGCGACCCTGATCGAGATGATGGTCGGCCAGCCGGTCGAACGACTTTATCCGTCAATCAGCCAGCGCCCCGCCGAAATCGTGCTGGCGACCAGGGGGCTGCGTGTCTCCGGTAGCGTGTCGGACGCCTCCATCACGGTCAGGGCTGGAGAAATCGTCGGCCTGGCAGGCCTGGTTGGCTGCGGCCGCAGCGAACTTTGCCGGGCGGTGTTCGGCTTGGAGCGGGTGACGTCCGGTGAGATCGAGCTCCATGGCGCGGTGGTTCGAGCGCCAGTGCCGCACAGCATGTTGCGTGCCGGACTTTGTTACTACCCGGCCGATCGCGGCGCCGAGGGACTGGCGCTTGGCCGACCAGGCCGCGAGAATGTGACCATGGCCGCGCTCGACGACCCGAGACTGTCCCAGGCCGGACTGCTCAAGTTCTGGCGCGAGCGCCGGGCGATAGCCGCGCCGTTGAAGACACTGGGTCTACGACCGATGGCGCCGGAACGCGCGGCGTCGTCCTTTTCGGGAGGAAACCAGCAGAAACTCGTGCTGGCGCGCGGTCTGATGCGTCCTGTCTCGGTCCATATTTTCGATGAACCGACGGTCGGCATCGACGTGGGCGCCAAAAGCGAGGTCTACAGGCTTATGAAAAGCCTGGTCGAGAATGGCGCGGCTATTCTGCTGTCATCGTCCGAACTGCCAGAGCTCGTTCACCTGGCCAACCGCGTCTATGTCATGCGCGAAGGGCGCATAGTCGCCGAACTCAAAGCCGACGGCATCACCGAGGCCACTGTGCTGCGTCACTATTTCGACGCCGAAACCGGCGCCACGGAGGCAGCATGAGCCCTGACACGCTGCGGCGCCGTTTTCTGGAAACCGGCGGGATCGTCATCCTGCTTCTGGTCGCGGTTGCGGCCGCGGCCGCGATCATCGAACCGCGTTTTCTGAACCGCCTGAACATCCTCAACGTCCTGCGCAATTTCTCCTTCCTGGCGGTTCCGGCGATCGGCCAGATGATCGTCATGACCACCGGCGGTTTTGATCTGTCGGTCGGCGCCACCATGGCCTTGGCGTCCGTGGTCACGGCCGCGGCGATGGCCGCGATGCCCGACGCGCATGGGCTCCAGCTGCTGATGCCGGTGGCGCTGGCCTTGGCCAGCGGCGCCTGTGTTGGCCTGGTAAACGGCACGCTGGTGGCGCGCCTTTCCCTATCACCTTTCATGGTGACATTGGCATCGTTGTCGATCGTCGCGGGACTTACGCTCTATTACACGCAGGGTATCCCGATCTATGGCGTTTCCGACGCCTTCGTCTATGCCATCGGGCGAGGGCAGGTGCTTGGCCTGCCGCCGGTCTTGCTGCTGGCGATCGTGGTGATCGCCATCGCCATCATTCTGCAGCGTCGGACCGCGCTCGGGCGCCACTTCTACGCCGTCGGCGGCAACGTCGGCGCCGCCCGACTGTCGGGAGTGCGCACACACCATGTGTTGATTACCGCGTATGTGCTCTCCGGTCTCCTGGCCGCACTCACCGGCGTGCTGATCACCGCCCGTATCGGTTCCGGCCAGTCGACGATCGGCGGGACCCTCGGACTGGAGACGATCGCAGCGGCGGTGATCGGCGGCGTTTCATTGCGCGGCGGCTCAGGCCGCGCCGAGAACGTCGCCATGGCGGCGCTGTGCCTGGCGATCATCGCCAATGCGATGAACCTCACGCAGATCGACAGCAAATTCCAGACCCTGGTGCTGGGTTCGGTGCTCATCGGCGCACTGGCTTTCGACCGAATTGTTCAGGGGAGGCGGGCCAATGTCTGATCGTCCAGACATGGCGGCTCCGGTTGTTCTTGACCGCGCTCGCCCGGACATCCGCCAGTTCGCGGCGCAGGCCAAGCTGCCGGGGCTCGTATTCCTGGCCCTGCTAGTTCTCGGTCTGCTCGACCCGCGCATTGTTTCAAGCGGCAATCTCTGGAACATCGCGATCCAGACGAGTTATCTCGCACTGTTTGCCATGGCGCAGACCATGGTGCTGCTGACGCGCGGCTTCGACCTGTCGCTTGGTTTCACCGTCTCGCTCGTCAGCGTCATATCGGCGATGGTGATGACCGGAACCGGCGATATGCCGATCCTGTGGGGAATCGCCGCCGGCCTCGGCGTCGGGCTGCTGATCGGCGGGCTGAACGGCGTCCTCATCGCCGGTATCGGCATCAACCCGTTGGTGACGACGCTCGGCATGGCCAACATTGTCATGGCACTGGCTTCAACCGTCAGCGGCGGCTTTCCCGTGCCGGGCGTTCCCGAGGCCTTCACGGACGCCTTGGCGGAGGGACGGCTGATCGGCATTCCGGTGCCCATCGTGTTCGCCGCGCTGTGTTTCGCACTGCTCTTCCTGGTCTTGCGCTTCACCGTGTTCGGCCGCGGCCTGTATCTCATCGGCGCCAACCCTCGCGCGGCGACGGCGGCGGGCGTTCGAACCGGACGCGTCGTTGCGATCGACTACGTGGTCTGCTCGCTGCTGGCCGCGATTGGCGCCATGCTGCTCACCGCGCGCACCGGATCGGGCGAGCCCAATCTTGGCGGCAACCTGACCCTGGAATCGATAGCGGCGGCGGTGGTCGGTGGCGTGCGCCTGACCGGCGGCGAAGGAGGCGTCACCGCGGCTCTGCTCGGTGCCCTGTTCATCACGGTCATTTCCAACGCCATGAACCTCATGCAGGTCGACGGCTATCTGCAGCAGGTTCTTTTGGGCCTCATCATTCTGGCCAGCCTGATACTGGGCCGCGATTACAAGAAACGCTAACAGCTTCGGACCTTAAATGGCTTATCAAGTCTGCATCGATATCGGCGGAACCTTCACCGATTGCCTGATTTCCGAGCCCGGTGGGAAAATCTCGATCTTCAAATCGCCCACCACGCCCGGCGAATTCGAGAAGGGATTCATCAACGTGCTGCACGTGGCGGCGGCCGGATACGGGCTCGATCCCGCGACGTTCATGACCAAGATCGACTTGATCGTACACGGCTCGACCGTCTCGACCAACGCGCTGGTCGAGCGGAAGACCGTCAAGGTCGGATTGATCCTCAACGAAGGACATCAGGACATCCTCGTCCTGCGCGAGGGGCCGCGCAAGGGCGCCTTCCAGTGGCGGCTCGACTATCCCGAGCCCTATGTCCCGCGCCACCTGACGAAGACGGCGCGGGGCCGCGTCGATGCGCGCGGGCGGGAGCTCACGCCTCTGTCGAGATCCGATGTCGAGGCGGCGATAGCCGACTTCCGGCGCTATGGGGTCGAAGCGATAGCGGTCGGTCTGCTTTGGTCGGTCGTCAATCCCATCCATGAAACAACGGTGCGCGAAATCATCGCGCAGGCATGGCCCGAGATCCCGGTGACGCTTAGCCATGAAGTCAATCCGATGTCGCGCGAGTATAAGCGCATCATCGCGGCCGCTATCGACGCGTCGATCAATCCGATCGTGCGCACCTATATCGAGGACTTGCGGCAAGCACTGTCGCAGGCGGGTTTCCAGGGCGAGCTGCTGCTGGCCAACTGCGTCGGTGGAATGATGCCTCCCGCCGAGATGCTGCGGCGGCCAATCTACAGCGTCATGTCGGGGCCGACGCTGGCGCCGATGGCCGCGCTGGCGCTGAGCGACGAAGCCAATGTCATCGTCGGTGACATGGGCGGCACCACATTCGACGTCTCGGCTTTGCGCGACCACCAGATCATCGTCACCCCGGACAGCATGATCCACGACGACTCGCTGGGGATCGCGAAGGTGGATGTGAGATCGGTCGGCGCCGGCGGCGGGTCGATTGCCTGGGTCGATGATGGCGGCCTGCTGCGGGTCGGACCTCAGAGCGCTGGCGCGCGGCCGGGGCCGGCATGCTACGGAGCGGGCGGCACCGCGCCGACGGTCACCGATGCCAATGTCGTGCTCGGCATCATTGACCCGGATTATTTTCTAGGCGGCCGGATCAAGATCAGCCGCGAACTGGCCGAGAAAGCGGTCGCGAGCATCGCGACGCGGCTCGGCATCCCGCTGCTCGACGCGGCTTACGCCATCCAGACCACCAGCAACCACAACATGGTCGGGGCCATCGAGGAAATCACCATTCGCGAGGGCATAAACCCACGCGACAGTTTCTTTGTCTGCGGCGGCGGCGCGACCGCCATCCACATCGCCGAGATGGCCGACATATTGGGCTTGAAACGCTACATGATCCCGCGCTTCATGGCTGGGTTGAGCGCGTTCGGCGGGTTGATCTCTGATATCACGCGCGAGGAAAGCGCGGTTTTCCTGACCTCGACCCGGCGCTTCGACGCCGCTGGCGTCTCCGACATCCTGGCGCGGTTGAAGGTGTCGGGCGAGGCATTCCTCGAACAGGCCGGCGTTGAGCCCGAGCTGCGGCGTTTCGAGTTCTCCTTTCTTGGTCGCTACGAGTACCAGTCCTGGGAAATCGAGGTCCATTTCGAGGCCAATGAGCCGCGCCTCGAAGCGGAAAAACTCCCAAGTCTCGTCGAAGCGTTTCATCAGATGCACGAACGCATTTATTCGATCAGATCCGACCGCGACATTGTCGAATTCACCAACTGGAAGCTGCGCGCGGTGGGCAAGCGGGCTAATCAGGATGCCTGGAAGGATTTCAGGCTGGCCGACCAGGCGACGGCGCCGGTCGCCAAGACCCATCGGTCAGCTTATTTGCATGAAACCCGGCGGACGAGCTCTCTACCTGTTTACGACATGGACCAGCTGGGCGCGGGGGCGGCGCTTGATGGGCCATGCCTGGTGGAGGCGACGACGTTCACCGCCTTCCTCAAGGACGGACATCGCGGGCGCGTCGACCCACAAGGCAACATCGTCGTGACCGTCGATTGACACCAACCCTCCCGAGCAAGGCCTCATAAAATGAATTCACCTGTCATTCGCCTGGAGACGCCAACGCGCCGCGTCGATCCGTTCCTGATGTCGGTTCTCAAAAGCCGGTTCGAGGCCGTCGTGCGGGAAATGACGCTGGTCGTGATGCGGGCCAGCCGCTCAGCGGTGATCAAGAACGCCCGCGACCTGAGCTGTGCGATCCTGACCTATGATCACCGCCTCGTTTCCACCGAGGACGCGCTGCCGATCCACGTCATGTCGATGGATCTGGCGACCCGTCCGATAACGGAGTTGTTCGACGATATCGCCGACGGCGACATCTTCCTCAACAACTGCCCATACACTGGCGGCACCCATCATGCCGACCTGATCATGGCGATGCCGATCTTTTTCGACGGCAAGCCGCTGTTCTGGGCCGTGGCGCTTTCCCATCACGCCGATACTGGCGCGCCGACACCTTCGACCTATCTGCCATTTGCCAAGAACGTTTATGAGGAAGGGATCCACTTTCCCTGCGTGCGTGTGGTCGAACAGCACCGGGAGAAGCAGGACATCCTGCGCATCGGCATGATGCGCAACCGTGTTCCAGACATCTGGCTGGGCGACGTGCGAGCCCAGATCGGCGCCTGCAGGACCGGTCGACGCCGTCTCTTGGAACTGCTTGAAAAATACGGCCGCGACACGCTGCTGGATTTCGTCGAGGACTGGTTCGACTACGGTGCGCGTCGCGCCATGGCCGAGATCGCCAAATTGCCGAAGGGCAAGTTCTCCTACGAGGTCCGCCATGACCCGGTCCCCGGCGTGGCGGAGGAGGGCATCCCGGTCCGGATCACCATCGATGTCGACCCTGAAGCCGGCGAGATCACGGTCGACGTGCGTGACAACATGGATAACGTCCCTGGCGGTCTCAACCTGTCGGAAAACACCTGCACGGGCTCGTGCCGCATTGGCGTCTTCAACAATCTCGACGACGGCATCCCGCACAACGAGGGCGCCAAGAGCCGGATCAAGGTGTTGATGCGGGAGGGAAGCGTGGTTGGCAAGCCCCGCTACCCAGTAGGCACCTCGGTGGCGACCACCAATGTCAACGACCGGTTGATCATCGCCGGCAATTGCGTGTTCTCGACGATGGGAGAACCCTATGGCCAGGCCGAGAGCGGCTCGCACCTGCCGGCGGGGATCGGGGTGATTTCGGGCAAGGATCCGTTCAAGGACGGGCAGCCCTACGTCAACCAGGTCTTCATTGGCTACGCCGGCGGCGGCGCGCGTCACGGCTATGACGGCTGGTTGACATATTGCGGGCCGGCGAATGGCGGCCTGATCGCGCTGGATTCCGTGGAGGTGGACGAATCCATGTATCCCATCATCATTGAATCGCGCGGCGTGGTGGCGGATACCCAAGGCATTGGCGAGTTCGAGGGCGCTCCCGCGGTGGGCGGTGTCTTCTATCCCGTCGACCACGAGATGACACTGGTCTACTCGGCCGATGGCACAACCTTTCCGCCGCGTGGCGTGCTGGGCGGCGGTGACGCCAAAGCAAGTCGCAGTGCCAAGCGCGGCACGGATGGCAAGCTGGTGGAATTGCCGGCCTTCCATGAGGAGGCGTGCCGCGCCGGCGAGCGCATCGAGTTCGTTGCCTGTGGCGGCGGCGGCTACGGCGACCCGACCAAGCGCGATGTCCGCCGTGTCGCGGCCAGCGTTGGCCGCGGCTGGCTAACAAGCGAAGCGGCTCGCAAGTCCTACAAGGTTGCCCTGGTGCTGGACGCCGAGCAGGGCGTCTGGGCCGTCGACCAGGATGCCACCGCGCGCCTTCGGGCGGCCTGAGCCAGCGCGAAGAGAGGTCGCCAGCAAATGACCGGCGGCTTCGATCACGCCCGCTTGGCGGCCGCGTCCTGCTCGTCGAAATACCGCAACAGGTTCATGCCACCGCGCACGATGTCGCGTTCGATCGCCTTACGCGCCACCTTCTTGTTGCGGGTCCGGAACGCTTCGATCAGCGTCTCGTGCTCCTCCGCGCCGATGTAATCGTTCTCGGCCTGCAGATAATACACGTTAAGGATAGGGCCCATCGAGACCCACAGGCTTTCGATCTGCGCGATCAGCATATCCATCTTGGACAGGCGGTAGACGCCGAAGTGGAATTCACGATTGGCGCGACGGGCGCGGTCAGCATCGCCGGACGTTTCGCCGGCCACGAAATCGCGATGGATCTCGACCAGTTTTGCAATGTCCTTCTCCGAAACATGCTCAACGGCGAGTTCGGCCGCTAGTCCCTCGAGCGCGATGCGAATGAGCCGGACCTGCCAGTAACGCGACCGGGTCAGCTCTGGAACGGTGATGAACCGCCCTGACCGCAGTTCCAGCGCCTGCTCGCTGACGAGCCTGAAACAGGCCTCGCGCACAGGCGTGACGCTGGTGCCCAGCCGTTGCGCCAGATCCTGCATCAACAGTCTTTCGCCGGGCCGGAAATTGCCGGCGATCAGGGCTTCGCGCAGCGAGATATAAGTTCTCGCCGACAGACTGCCTTGCTCGATTGGCTGCATCGTGCTCATGGTCCACCGCTGCAATCTTGGCCGCACCGAATCGACAACGGATAGTGCGAGACGCTCTTATATCCTATAAGTCCGTTGCGAAACATGGCTAGGAGCTGGCGGGTTTCCCAGCGGAGAGCTTGCGCAGGATTGTCTCGATGATATCCAGCGATTTCTCGACTGTCGCCCGGTCATGGCTCCCTGACAGGTAGAGACGCTTGAGCGGAAGCGGCTGGCCGATCAGCCGGTTCGCCACCATCTCTCTGCGGAATGCAAGATCGAAAACATCGTCGTTGCCCAGCAAGTCCTGGTAGTCGCGGTAAGGACCGCTGAGGAAATAGATCAGCCAGACCGAGCCAAACCCGGCGCTCTGCGCGGGCAGGCCGAGGCGATCGATAATGCCATCCAGCTGCGTGCGCATGAAAGCGCCGAGGGCAAACAGGCGGTCGTAGAAGCCTGGTTTCGACAGCTCCTCAATCGTCGCCTGCATGGCGGCGAGCGTCGACGGCGTGCCGTTGAAAGTACCGCCCATGAACACGGATCCTTCCCCGGTCCGGCCGACGAGCGCCATGAGATCGCGACGACCGGCCACCACGCCAACGGGATAGCCTGACGAGGCCGCCTTGCCGAAGGTCGCGAGATCAGGCGTGACGTCGGCGATCGACTGATAGCCGCCGAGCGCGTGGCGAAAGCCGGTGATGACCTCGTCGAAGATCAGCACGACACCATGATCGCTGGTCAGGCGACGCAGCTCGCGCAGGAAAACATCCGTCGCGATCACCGACCCCATATTGTGAGCGATT
The DNA here is from genome assembly GCF_000502435.1 of Mesorhizobium sp. LNHC232B00. Lineage (NCBI taxonomy): Bacteria > Pseudomonadati > Pseudomonadota > Alphaproteobacteria > Hyphomicrobiales > Phyllobacteriaceae > Mesorhizobium > Mesorhizobium sp. LNHC232B00. Next base: position 21,655 of record NZ_AYWP01000036.1, on the reverse strand, counting down.
GGCTCGATGATGATCGCCGCGACATCGCCTGGATTGGCCTTGAGATAATCCTCGACGGCGCCGGCATCGTTGTAAGGCAGCACGATGGTGTGACGGGCGGCATCCTCGAGGATGCCAGCACTGATGGGATCGTACTTGCCGATCGCCTGCGCGTGCGACTGTACGTTCATGGCGACATAGTCGTGCCAGCCATGATAGCCGCCTTGGAACTTGATGATGCGCTTGCGACCGGTGGCGGCGCGGGCAAGGCGCAGGGCGTGATAGGTCGCCTCCGATCCGGAATTGCAGAAGGCGACGAGATCCGCGCAAGGGATGCAGTCGACCAGCGCCTCCGCCACCTCGATCTCCAGCCGCATCGTTCCCGCACCGACAAGATCGATATCCTGCGTGACCGCAGCGATGCGTTCGCGCACCGCCGGATGACAGTGGCCAAGCACGTTGGCGCCGAAGCCGCAATGGAAGTCGGTGTACTGGTGTCCGTCGACGTCGTAGAGAAACGCACCCTGCGCCCGGGCAAATACATGCGGCGCGCCGAGCCTGCGGCTCGGGCTGAGCAATCCGCCCGGCATCACCGCACCGGCGCGCTCAATGAGTCGGGCGGTGTTATTCTGATCGGTCATCGGAATGTCCGTGCATGGCTATGGTCCGCCGGCTCAGCCGAGGGCTTCAAGAACGGTGGCCTCGATTCCCGCCGCGTCCAGCCGGTAGTGCTTGTAGAGATGCGTTGGCGGCGCAATCAGGCTGTATTCGTCGCGGATGCCATGGCGTATCAACCGTGCCGGGCTGCCCGCCTCCGCCAGGATTTCCGCCACGGCGCCGCCCAGACCGCCCAGGATATTGTGTTCCTCGATGGTTAGAATGAAGCGGGAGTGAGCCGCGGCCGAGAGCACTGCCTTCGTATCCATTGGCTTCACCGTATGCATGTCGATCAGTCCGACGGATTTGCCCGCCGCGCGCAGCGCGCGGTAAGCCTCCCTTGAGGGATGGACCATCGAGCCACAGGCGATGATGGTCAGGTCCGATCCTTCGCCGTGAACGATCGCCTTGCCGAACTGGAAGTCGACGCCGTCGTCTTCATAGACCAGCGGTTCCTGGCCGCGGCCAATGCGGAAGTAGATTGGCTGGGCATGATTGACAGACGCCTTGACGGCGGCCGCCAGTTGCGGGCCGTCAGCCGGCGCGACGACCGTGAGGTCGGCGATGCTTCGCATGATGGCAAGATCTTCCGTCGCATGGTGGGAGGTGCCGTAGAAGCCGAGTGAAATACCGGCATGATGACCGATCAGCCGCACCGGCAGAGCCGAATAGGCGACGTCGGTTCTGATCTGTTCGCAGCACAGCAGCGCCAGGAAAGAAGCGAATGTAGCGACGAACGGCATGGCGCCTGTGCTGGCCATGCCGGCAGCAGCCGAAACCATGTTCTGCTCGGAAATGCCAAATTGCGTGAAGCGTTCGGGAAAGCGTTGCGCGAACCGCACCAGCCCGTTGGAATATTGAAGGTCGGCCGTACCGGCCACGACCGGATAACCGTCTTCGACCAGATCAATGAGCGCGTTGGCCAGATAACTCAGGCCAGGCGCACGCGCGTTGATCTGGCGGTACTGCCAGGAGTTGGTATCGATCGGGCCGTTCATTGTGTTTTGCCTCCACGCTTGATCTCTTCGGCGGCCAAGGCCTCGTCCGATGGCGCGAGATAGCCCAGATGCCAGCCGGGTTCGGTTTCCATGTAACCAACGCCCTTGCCTTTGGAGGTCTTGGCAATGATGCAGACGGGCCGGGTGCGGTCTGCCTCGGCCTTCAACTGTCGCAGCAGCGTCGCGAGAGCGACGACGTCGTGCCCATCGACCTCGTGCACCTGCCAGCCGAACGCCGCCCATTTGTCGGCCAACGGTTCGATGCCGATGATGTCGTCGACCTGCCCGTCGAGCTGGTATCCGTTGCGGTCGACGATGGCGATCAGATTGCCGGCCTTATGGTGGGCGGCGGAGAGCGCCGCTTCCCAGACCTGGCCCTCCTGCATCTCGCCGTCACCGAGCAGGACATAGACATCGAAGCGCCGGTTGGCCGCACGGCCGCCAAGCACCATGCCGAGGCCGCCGGACAGGGCATGGCCGATCGAGCCGGAGCTGAAATCGACGCCGGGCACCTTGCGCATGTCGGGATGATCGCCAAGCGGATTGCCGAGCCGGGTGTAGCCATCGAGGACGTCCTTGGAGAAGAAGCCCCAGTCGACCAGCAGCGGGTAAAGGCCGACCGCGGCATGTCCCTTGCCCATCAGGAAGCGGTCGCGATCCGGCCATTGCGGCTCGCCGCGCCTCAGCCGCATCGCATCGTAGTAGAGCGTGGCGAATATTTCCGCGCAGGAGAACACCGACGAATAGTGGCCCACCTTGGCGATCTGGATGAGGCGCAGCGTCTCGAGCCGGACGAACTCTGCCCTGTCGCGCAACAGGGCGATCCGCTCCGCGTCGGGTGGCAGGGTGTTGTTTGAAGGAGTGGGTGCGTTGGCCATTGGACGTCACTCTCAGGATCATTTTTTCTCGACAACTTATAAGTTATAAGATATTCCTCGCCGAAGCAACCGCCTATCTGGTCGCAAGGAGAATTTTGATGAACAACGAATCGCGCGTGCTGGACATGGCCAGGCACTTTCATTCCCAAACGGATCCACGCCTGCATGAGGATCATGGTCCGTTGACGATCGTGGCCGGCGAAGGCGCGACCGTCACGGATGACGCGGGCAACCGCTATATCGAGGGCATGGGCGGACTCTGGTGTGCCTCGCTCGGCTTCAGCGACAGCCGGCTGGCCGCCGCTGCTGACCGCCAGATGCGCAAGCTCGCCGTCTATCACACCTTCAATCACCGCTCGAATGAGCCCACCGTCGAACTCGTTGAACAGCTTACCGCGTTGGCGCCGTTCGACCACGCGCGCGTCTTTCTGGTCGGCTCCGGTTCGGAAGCCAATGACACGATGGTCAAGCTCGCCTGGTATTACCAGGCCGCGCGGGGACGTCCGGAGAAACGCAAGATCATCAGCAGGTTTGGCGCCTTCCACGGCAGTACGATCATGGGCGCGGCGCTGAGTGGGCTGCCGCACATGCACAAGTCCTTCAACCTGCCGCCGCTTCCCGTCATATTCGCCGCGCGGCCGTTCCACTATCTCGACGGTCTGCCGGGCGAGGCGGAGCATGACTACGCCACGCGCCTGGCCCAGGAACTCGAGGCCCTGATCCTGGCGGAGGGGCCAGAGACGATTGCCGCGATGATCGCAGAGCCAGTCATGGGCGCCGGCGGCGTGCTGGTACCGCCGGAGAATTATTTTCCAAAGGTTCAGGCGGTGCTGCGCAAATACGACATCCTGATGCTGTCCGACGAGGTGGTCTGCGGTTTCGGACGCACCGGAAATTGGTTCGGCAGCCAGACTTTTGGCATGGAACCGGACATGCTGTCGGTCGCCAAGGGGCTTTCATCCGGTCATCTGCCCATTGGCGGCGTCATTATCTCCGACAAGGTCTACCAGTGCGTCGCCGACGAGGCCCACAAGGTCGGCGTGTTCGGCCACGGTTTCACCTATTCCGGCCATCCGGTGACAGCCGCCGTCGCCGCCGAGGCGATCAGGATCTACCGCGAGATCGATCTCGTGAGCCAGGCGCGCCGTCTCGGCGATTATCTGCATGCAGCGCTCGCGGACGCGCTCAACGACCATACACTGGTCGGCGAGGTCCGCGGCCGCGGTTTTATAGCGGGGATCCAGATCGTCGAGGATCGCGCCACCCGTCGCGCCTTTGCGCCGGAGCTGCGAATTGGCACCGATGTCGAGCGGCGGTGCCGCGAGCACGGAGTCATGATCCGCAACATGGGCGACGTGCTGGCAATCTGCCCGCCCTACGTCATCGCCCCTAAAGAGATCGATTACATGGTTGATGGCATTCGCGCGGCTCTTGATGAGACCGCGGCGGCCCATGCGCGGACTGACCAGTCGGCATGAACCCGCCCGGCGTGCGGCGAGACGTCGCTGGAGGGGCCGGCCGCGCGAACCTTGGGCAAGCGCGAGCCGCAGCCAGCATACAGGATCCTGATTGTCTTATCCGAACGGAGGCCAGACCATGCTTCAGAAAACCAGCCATTTCATGCGCCAGGCCAATCTCATCAACGGCGAATGGGTGCAGGCCGACAGCGGCCAGACGGTCGACGTCAACAACCCGGCCACCGGTCTCAAGATCGGCACCGTGCCGAAGTCGGGCAAAGCCGAGACCCGCCGCGCCATCGAAGCCGCCGCGGAAGCTTTCAAGACCTGGCGCAAGACGACCGCGCTCGAGCGCTCGAAGCTGCTGCGCAAGCTGCACGACGCGATGATGGACAATCAGGACGTGCTGGCCGAACTGCTGACCATCGAGCAGGGCAAGTCGCTGTTCGAATCGAAGGGCGAGATTGGCTCTGCCGCGGCCTACATATTGTGGTTCGCCGAGGAAGGCCGCCGCACCTATGGCGACGTGGTGCCGTCGCCGTGGGCGGATCGCCGTATCCTGGTGACCAAGGAACCGGTCGGCGTCATCGCCGCCATCACGCCGTGGAATTTCCCGTCCTCGATGCTGGCCCGCAAGCTCGGCCCGGCGCTCGCCGCCGGCTGCACCGCAGTGGTCAAGCCGGCCTCGCAGACGCCATATTCGGGCCTCGCCTGGGGTGCGCTCGCAGAGGAGGTCGGCTTCCCCAAGGGCGTCGTCAACATCCTGACCGGTTCGGCAAGCGAGATCGGCGACGAGATCTGCGCCAATCCGCTGGTGTCGAAGATCACCTTCACCGGATCGACCGAAGTCGGCAAGCTTCTCATCCAGAAGTCGTCGGTCACCGTCAAGAAAGTGTCGATGGAACTCGGTGGCAACGCGCCGTTCATTGTCTTCGATGACACCGACCTCGAGCGTGCGGTCGCCGGTGCGATCACCGCCAAGTATCGCAATTCCGGCCAGACCTGCGTCTGCACCAACCGCTTCCTTGTCCAGGCTGGTGTCTATGACAAGTTCGTCGAGAAGCTCGCTGCCGCCAGCAATGGGCTGAAGGTCGGCTCCGGCCTCGAGGACGGCGTGCAGCAGGGGCCGCTGATCGACGAGAAGGCGGTCGAGAAGGTCGAAGAACTGATCGCCGACGCCACATCCAAGGGCGGCAAGATCGTTGCCGGCGGCAAGCGCCATGCGCTCGGCGGCTCGTTCTTCCAGCCGACCGTCATCGCCAACGCGACACCCAATATGCGCTTCATGAAGGAAGAGATCTTTGGGCCGGTCGCCCCGGTGTTCAAGTTCGAGACCGAAGAGGAAGCGATAGCGCTCGCCAACGACACCGAATTCGGCCTCGCCTGCTATTTCTACACCGGCGATCTCGGCCGCGCCTTCCGCGTCATGGAAGGGCTGAAATACGGCATGGTCGGCGTCAATGAAGGCCTCATCACCACGCCGGAGGCACCCTTCGGCGGCGTCAAGGAATCCGGCCTCGGCAAGGAAGGCGGACATCAGGGCATCGAGGATTACCTCGACACCAAATATGTCTGCATCGGCGGCCTCGGCTCTAGTGCGCCGGCTTTTCCCGCGTCTCAGAACGCGGAATGACGAACCCGCGGGTGATCCGGTGAAAATCTTTCCGGTTCCGAGGAGAAGTGACCTAAGATCGTGAGCGCCCTATGCTCTTACGTTTCCGGAAAAAGCTTCGGAAACAGCGCGTCCAGAGCGTCCGCCGGAAAGCGTAGGGACACTGGGCCCTTTGGCGTTTCCGACGCCAATAGTCCGAGCGCGATTACGTCATTGAACACTCGACGCGCCGTACGTTCGGGTAGTCCGCTAATACGGGATGCCTCGCCGCGGTCAAACTCACCGCGCGTGAGCGCTTCCTCCACGAGGCGGCCGGCTTCGGGCTTCAGACCACTGCGCTCCACATGCCGATACAGCCGCTTGGCCAACGTGTCGAGATCGAACAGTCCGGTCATGAAGCTCACCTGATCGATACACGCCTGCAGGAACCATAAGGTAAAATCGCCGAGTGCGCGTTCGGAGAGGTTGCCACGTCCGTCGAGATCACCCTGGCGGGGCATATCGGCATGATCCATCATGCTCTTGTAATCCGTTCGGCTTTTCACGCCACGTGCCAAGCCTCGTGAGATCGACCACAGCCCGTGCGCGGCGACCCCGGCCTGAGGGCCATGGCGTGGCTCATCAATCGGCTGACGCGTCCGTTGCCGTCCGGAAACGGGTGAATGTAGTTGAAGCGGTGATGCGCGGCAGGAATGGTCAGGATGCGTCCGGCCTTGCCCAGCTTATCGAAGCGATAACGCATGGCAAAGTATTGCATGAAATCGTTGACGCGATCGCTCGAAGGCGGTTCATGCCGGCCGATGGCGACGTCATGCTCTGGCTTCGATCGCCACTCACCTGGCGCCATGACGAACTCACGGCCGGAACCCTTGATGGTCAGCATGGGCGATTCCGCATCGCGGTAGAATTCCGCATGCAGCCATCGAAGAAAACCTACCGATGCCGGTTCCGGCAACTGCCCATCGGCAGCCAGGCGGTCGATCTCGGCTTGCACGCGAACGTGCGCGGCCGCCTCGAGCTGCAGATTGCGGCGGTTCTCGTCTCGATCGAAATTCCGACCAGCGCCCGTTCGATGTCGCGCGGGCGCGTATCGTGGCCTTCGATCAGGTTGCTGTAGTAGGTGTTCATGATGCGCACGAGATGGGGCGAGGTTGGCTGCGGTACGCGAGTGCAGGCTTTTGCCCAAAACAGCCGACGTCGCCAGGCTTGGACACAAATCGATGCTGCCGATGATGATCATGGCCGATGTTCGGCAGGCCTATCGTACTGACAACTACGCACAAACCGTAATTGGGGGAGCCATCTGGCCGATGCTTTGGCCGATCTATGACGATCGGCCGGACTCAGACAGGTTCGAGGTGGAAAACAGGCAGCTTTAAACATGGTTCTGCCTCGGCCAGCGCAAGATTCGCCTGGAGCTTCGCTTATGCTGTGTGAGCTTGTTCTCTCGCGCCCGAATTCCCCATGGATGGCCCAAAAGCAGGCGATCCATTTGTCATTTTTAAGTGCGTCGGACTGCCAGTTGATCGCGTTCTGACCCGACTGGGAGTTCAAGTTTGACCTGAAACTGACCGGGTGCTGGATGGCAGGCTTCATCCCACCGGTCTGATATGAAACAACGTCCGGCCCCGAGGCTAGGCTGCAATCTCGGATGGCTTGTATGCGCCGTTTTTTTAGAGCGTGTTGCGGGCTTGGTCTGCTCAACCTCGGAGCTCTACGCTTCACGGCGTTAGGATGAGCGTTCGAGGCGCAGGATTACTGCCGACACTGCTCTTCTTGTTCGCATTGGGCAGTTCCCGTTGGAAGCTTCCATCTTGCCGACTGCTGAGTTTGGAGTCGCCGTAGCTGTGAAATCGAAAAGAAGCCCATAGGCAACGTTTGCCGCGACGCTACTGAGAGCTGGTCACCGGGAGAGCCGAAGGTAGAACGAAGTTGTCTCGTTGAGCTTGTATGTGGCGCCAGCATAGAAGGCCCAGTTCCCACCCCAAGGCTTATACAAACCGCCACCGTTAGCGCCGATCGCGTTCATGGCCTCGTCCTTTTGGCAGAGATCACCACGGTCGCTAGCTGGCGAGCAAAGTCCGTCCCAGCGCTGCATTATCTCGTCGGATCCGGCAAGCTGGCAGAATTTCCCAGGCGGAGCTGACGGGGAGGGATGGTGGGAATAAAACGGTGCGCGTGAGGTCTCGGCGGGAACAGCCAAGACATCTAAGCGGAACGGACTGGCATAACGCAAAGACACAGGCGAGCTCAGCGGCAAGGTGGTTTGTTATCACCATGGGACGCCTGCCGCGTCAAACGGTGGTGTCGTGGGTCGAGACGGCGAGGGCAGCGGTCGCCATGCGCCCCGACCGGCTTGCCTTGTTCGGCTACTCGCATATCCCATCCCAAATAAAGAACCAGCGCCTCATCGAGGCGGAATTTCTTCCCGACAGCGCTGCCCGCGCTGAACAGTATGCGGCTGTCGCCGTGAGGCTGATTGCCGCCGGCTATCGACAGATCGGGCTCGACCATTTCGCCTTTCCGGACGACGAGCTCGCGCTGGCACAGGAAACAGGTCGCCTGCGACGTAACTCGTTGGGCTACTCGGCTGACACCTGCAGAACCCTGATCGGTTTCGGCGCGTCGGCTATCGGCCGCACCGGCCAGGGATACGTTCAAAACGAAGTTACACGGGATTCCTACATCCAGCACATCGCAGCTGGCCGACTGGCTACATCGAAGGGCCATCGCCTCACAGACGACGACCGCGTGCGAGCCGCAATTATCGAGCGATTAATGTGCGATTTCGAGGCTGACGTGCCGGCAATCTGTGTCGCCCACGGATCTGATCCGATCCGTCTTCGCGGTTCAGATGAGCGTTTGGCGATGCTGGCCAAGGACGGAATAGTGGACTTCGAAAACGGTTTTGTCCGCGTACGGCGGGAGCATCGCTTTGGGATTCGCGCTGTCGCTGCCGCATTCGATGCTTTTAGGGATGGCCTTACGTATCCCGCAGGTGAGGGCAAGCAGACACACGGAAGCTAACACAGGGGGTATCTTTTGCCGGAGAGAACGAGCTGCCATCGTGCGGTGCCCGGTTAGTAGTGAAGCGCCGTAAAATGTCGACATAGGCGTTGGTGAACTGGACCGAACGACGAGAACAGCCTATCCAGTGTGTTGTCGGCAGTTAGTTCGAAAGTCCTGCTACACCCGATCCGATGCCTCTCAACGCCGAGGCCGCACCTCCGTGCCGAAGCCGGCCTTCCCAATGGTGGGTCGAGCCGTCGCTTACCCCGTGCTTGCCTCACAGATCCGCGACCGAGAACCCAGCCTCATGCTCCCGCCCTGCCGGGGCCTAGGTCAATCTAGCATGAAAGGAACACGTCGGAACCTGGGATATCGCTTGCCCGGCCGGGCGGCGATAGCCTTGTCGGGGCAGCGAGGAGCCGTAGCCGATGATGAACGCACAGGAGAAGTCTGGCGTGAATGGGGCGATGATTGTCAAGCTTTGCTCTCGAGTCATTTCGTCAACCATCTTGCGTGACCGATTGGCGACCATCTCCTCGTCCCGACCTTATATTACCCGTTGCCTGTCGCCGCCAGCGCGCAGTGACTTGTCAAGGATGGAGGCCCGCAGACCCCATCGCGCGGCGACTTGTCCTTGACGGTCACGAGCACGGCGGCAGGTTTGCCGTGGTCGGGGAGCCCTTCCTTGGGCGGAGCCGACGACGGTGTTCGAGGGGAACTCGCCATGAGCCGGGTGCGCAGAGATCGTCCGACGCTCTTGTATTTGCTGGATCCCAGCCGGCTCCGCCTCCGACTGCCTCGGTAGCTCGGTATCCTGAGCGCGTCGGCGGCATCATGCCATTATCATCCTTCGAATTGCATGCTCCATCGTCCTGGACGAGACCGGTTTGGCTAGCCAAAGGACGAAGGTCTGATTACCAGATGTGATCGGCATGGGGTCGCTTCCACCAACGACGATGATGGGCACCGTCATCAGGGTGGTACGTACGGCTTCGGGCTGTCCTGGCCCGAGGAAAGTCGCTTTATCGAAAATTAGGAGGTCGGCTGCCTTCCCGCTCTCGATCCAGTCGCAAAGACTCTCGAAGGTCGCGAAGCCGACCGGCTTATAACCCAGCGCGGCGATCTTATCCTTGTAGATCTCCAACGCTGCTGGATCGGGGTCAACGACTGCAATGATTTCTCCGTTGCCAAGTGATCCATCGCATGGGCCGAAAGCGCTATCAGCTCTGACCTGCTCCTCAGCGCAGGCCGGTAAGTAGAGATCGAAGCGTGTACCTCGGCCAACAGCCGAGGTGACGTCAAGGCATCCTGCGAGCGCGCTCACATGGCGGTCCACTGCAGCAAGACCCAGTCCGGTCCCGCCGACGCGAGAGCGCGTGGTAAAAAAGGGCTCAAAGATATGCGGAAGCACCGAACTTGCGATTCCTTGGCCATCGTCGCTGATGGAGAGGAGAACGTAATCTCCCGGTTTCAAGGTGCCCTTAGCCACGGGCTTCGTTTGACAGACGTGAGCGCGAGAAACGCTAATCTCGACACGGCCCTCATTCAAGAGAGCCTCCGACGCGTTCTTGCATAGATTCATAAGGATCTGCTGTATCTCGGTCGGGCTGCCCTCGATCACCGTTTGCCACTCGTTGATCTTGAAGTTCAACTGAACATCCGCACGAAGTGTAACCCGCAGCAATGGCGCGAGATCCATTACACTCTCCGAGACGTCGAAAGGCATCGTCACGCGCTTCCGATTTCGGCTTAGTGACAAAATTTGATCAATAATCAGTTTGGCTCGGTTGCTGGCCAAGATAATTTGGCCGATGTGGCCCCGAATTCTCGAGGGGCGACGCACAAGACCTTTAGCCATCTCTGCGTAGCCGACTATTGCTCCTAGAACATTATTGAATTCATGTGTAACGCCGCTTGCGATTGTGCCGACAGCCGTCAGCCTTTCCGCATGCTCCCATCGACTCTCAAAAAGGTTACGTTCCGTGTGTACACGTTGCATTTCAAGATGGTTGCCTAAACGCACAGTAGCGCTCGCCAGAACCAGGAGGTCGTCTGTGGAGGGTGGTGAGCGATCTCCTTCAAAAACAAGGATACAAACCGCAGCCTGCTGATCGGAGGCCCGGCAACCAACAATTTGACAAACACCGGTAGTGCCTACGGCAGTCCGAACCACTTCCGACGCCGGAACGACGCGAAACACTGGCTGTTCCGGGTGTACAAGTGAGACGACTTCATGGATTAGCGTGGCGTTCCAGACGCGCATGCGCTTGTTCGCGACAAAGTACTCGGTATTCCTGCTGATACTCGGATCCACCAGAGCAAGCGCGCATTGATCCGCATCGAAAACGCATTGAATGAGTCTAAGCGCCGCTTCGGTGGAGAAGCGCCGCGAAGCCTTCGTTGCTTGACTGTCGATGAAACAAGCTTCGATCTCACTCATCGCCGCTTCAAGCTCTAACCGCCTTTCCAACCGGTTCGTCCGCACATGCAGCGTGGAGGCTCGAATGGTCGCAAACAAGCAGAGGCATATGGACACCAAGCCAAAGAAAAGCCGTGTACGCTGCGCTTGCGCGCTGGCGAAGCTGTAGGCTTTCAGATGTTCTCGCTCCAATTCGGCAGCCTTGGCGAACGTGTCGAAGGATGGGATCCGATTGACAGCGCGGTCCAACCTCAACATTGAGGACAGGATAGCGCGGCCCTCGCGGGCAACATCCTCCGTGACTTGGTCCTGGCTAGGAGGAAGTCGGCGGAGAGACTGATCGATTTGTAATGCGAGGCTGAATCCCGGTCTGGCCGAAAATTGAAGGATCAGATTGGAAAATTCAGGCCTGTTCGACACTCCCCCCCAAAGGCGATTAGCCGAGCGAGCAAAGCGTACGAGAGAGCTTTGCAGAAGCTCATTTTGCGCGGCCGAGGCCGAGATGGCAGCTTCTGTGTTTTCGAGGGACTTTTTGAGCTGTGCAACCAACCTGGAGTGCACCCCGGAGCTCTCATTGGGCGAAATCTCAACAAGGCGTTGGTAGTTTTGAAGGTTCCTTTTTAATGCTTGCCCGGTAGAAGCAACGGAACGGAAGTCCAATACCATGTCGGCGCGGGCGACGTCTCGCTGGAGCAATGCGTAGTTGATCTGAATCGTCCGCAGTTCGCTTAGGACCGCCTCGTTGATCTGGGGGTCTTGCCACTGTATCGCGACCAAGAGCGCAACCGAGGCCACTAGGGCCATTACAGAAGCTTTGTCGGTACTGAGCCATTTTTCCCAAACGAACGGCGTTTGAGCCGCGGTGCGTGCCTTGCGAAGGTCCGAGTTGAATTCTAGCTCCCCATCGCGTCGGTGTGCGGCCGGATGCTGCTGGAACAGGAAAGCCAAGTGTACCTCTCCCCTCAAACAGGCGGTGTAGACACCGTTGCACTCTGCCCCCATGGCCCGCTGACCTTCCATTGATTCGCGGGCGTTTCGACCTCGACGGCGAGGCGGCAGCACAAGGCGGGCAACTGATCGCAGTTTTCGGAACTGGTCTTCCGAGAGATCATCGAAGGGGCATACAAGCGCACGCCTGCAGCAGCCGAGGATGATACCGGCCGGTCAAACGCAACTGGCGAGGGCCGGATCTGCTGTTGGCTGGCAGCTAACACTGGCGGGGCGGCGGCCTCAACTACGGCGTGCCTAGAGCCGGCTGCTGCGAAAGCGTCCGACACGCTTCCCTTGGGGTCATCCCGTCCAGCGGGCATTCTTGGATCGCTGAAAAAAGACGGGGCGGCTTGATGATCCTGCCCTCGCTGAAGCACCTCGCGAAACCCCTTTTCCAGTCGCAGAAGCTCCTCTGGACCGGTAGGCGGCTCGTCAGCTCGACCATCGAACAGCGGCCGGAGCGCCTCGGACACGTGCTGCTCAAAGCCCACTCGCCGGNATCTCGTAGTCGTCATCGAGCAGCCGAACCTGTTCGGGACGCAATAGCGGTGCACCTTGATGTGAATTCTGAATGTTCCAATCGAACGTTCGCGCCTGGCTGTAGGAAATCGATTGGGCTTGAAATGTGAATCCACCGATAGCTTTGGAAATGTAGTTCGGAGTCTCGTCATCTACCTCGATGTTCCTAGAAGCGCGCCGGCAGCCCGGGCGGGGGGCTTGGGGTTAGACTGCCAGCGCACGCCACTCATAAAGAGCGGCCTCTTTTCGCGGTTCGGACACCCATAGTCAACCCGGCAACGTCTGGATGCCCGCTGTGCTTTTTGCAGAGCGGCGATGCCGGGCATATCGGCCGATCCTGTCTAGGATGGTGTGGCCACTCTCGTCGGCCGAGTTGATGCTCCAGCCAGTATCGCCTTGCCGACCAGCATGAGTTCGCCGTTAGCAATCCATTGTTGCGGGCGTTCCAGTCACGGCCTTCCATTCGGCGATGGCTTGCAAGCGATGAACATGTATGGCGAGAGCAGAACGTTTGGGGCGGGGGACGAAGAGGTTGCGGAGGGCTGACAAGGTCGAGACGAAGCGTTGCAGGCCTCCCGGCGATCGGACCCCTGCATCATCCGCTCCCGTTTTCGCGGCGGCACATGGGAATTCTCCGCTCTGTTGTTCAACCCCTTGTGCGACCGGTGCTCGACGTCCGGCATCATCTGTCGCTTTGCCGCTCCATACGAGCGAAGCTAGTCGGTGATCATGCGCTTCGGCGCGAGCCCCTGCTTCTTCCACAGCCGCGTCAGCAAGCGCAACCTCTCGCAGGGTGCGCTCTCAGAGTTCGTTCCTGCGCAGCGGCCTTGTTATCTCGATACTGGATAAGCGTCTACGAACCTACGCGCCGCATAACGAGCTTTGTTGCGCTGGTCGGTTGCGAAGGGTGGCTCTATGCATCGCAGTGGCGGACGCGAAATCCTCACCATCCTTCTGCATCGCGCTATTTGGCTTGCCGAACACCCAATTTCGCCGGCACGCTGCCGCTGAATACGATGATCATCTCGCATTCTTGCTATGGAGACTGTCGTCCTTCCTGGGCACGCGGCTGACGGCGACGAAAGCGGGTTTATTCATGCAACACCCCTTTTTGGCAGGCAAGCTGGTGGACTTCGGGATGTCGGGGGCGAATATAGCGAAGACTCCCGCCGCTCGCTGATGCATTCTGGACGCAACCGCATCGAGCCGATGTGTTCGAGACGCTTCGCGGCTGCAGTCGCCGAACGATGGCGTGGTTATGCGACCTGTTCGGCATGGCTACCCCCGTCCAGTCAGGCGTTCACGAAGGTGTTTGTCGAGAGTTCGTGGAGAAAGTCCGCCACTTATCGTTGGCGAGGGCTTTGCTCCGGAGTGGCGATCGGTGCGCTGATCGACAGGCAGGCTCTGGCCAAAATCGAATCCCATGCCGTCGCGAAAGGCCGCAGAATCGATGCGGGGGCAAACGCATCGCGCGAATGGCACGTCGAACTATCGGTCCGGTCTCCAGCGAGATGACCATCGCGCAAGAAAGAGACATTCGGGCGGCTGGCGCCTGTGATTGCTTCGACGATGCGGATAGGTCGTGCATGAGGCCAACGACACGATCTACGGCCTTCCCCCACATTTGTGCCTCAAACGGAAGCGTGTTTGGCGTGTCGCCGAGGCCTTGGAATATGGCATAGTGGTATGAACACGGGACGCATGTCGTCGGAAGCCGCGCCTTTCGGCCGAGTGAAGCAGTCCGGCACCGGGCGGGAGGGTTCCCGCCATTGCCTCGAGGACTACCTCGAAATGAAATACCTCTGCACGGGCGGCATCTGAAGCATGGGCTTGCAGGGCTCGCAGACCGGTAAACCAGCGAGCCATCTCCAAATATGTGAATTGTGGATTGCTCCTCGACGGGAGCTGAGGGGCGGCTCCGCAAGCCTTACGACGCTCTTTGCGAGCCGTAGCTGCCGAGCTGGCAAAAGGCCGGGCTACGTCGCGCCAGCGCAATCGGCGCGCAGAAAATTAGGCCTACCCGCTCCGGGACCGCGGACCTCGTCAGCTTCTCGTAAGTATGCCCGAGTAGGTTGCTCAGCTGATCTGTGGACGTGAGGCTAACGTGAACCGGCACAAATTTGACCTATCCAATGTAACAGGTTGGCGGCAGGTGCAGCCCCCGGCATCTCAAGAGCAAGCGGCACAGGCCGGGCAAGAGGGCTTTGAGCAGCGCTCGGGCGAGGCGCGCCAAGCCGCTGCCCAAATTCCCGCCCCCGGCGTTCCGGCTCTGCCAGACCCGTTCCATCCTCATCCGTCTCACGGAGACCTGAGCCTCATCGAAGGCGCGGCCCCATGGGAAGCGCAGCCCATGATGCAAGGGAGCGGACAAGAACACGCCGCGGCGCCGTACGCCGGAGGCAGTGGGTCGATGCTAGGTGCCTCGGTGCTGCAGCCGGGTCACTCAACGGCGCGCCATCATCATGCGCCGGATTCGTCAGTGGGTGATCTGAATCCTTCCGCACCGTTCGAGTTGCGTGACCATGCTCGTTCCCCCGTGCCGGCGGCGGTGCAGCCAGATCCTCCAGTAGTGGTCTCCGACGGTCGCGGCTGCAAGCGTCCTCTTTATTCCAACGATGCGACCGTTGTCGAAGGGCTGAGGTCACTCTACGCGGGTAAGGCCAAGGAGGAAACGGTCAAGCGCCATGTAAATTCTCTTTACGGCTTTGGTCGTTGGCTCTTTAAAAATAACAAGCCGGGATTTGCTGCTCGGCTTCACGAGGAGTCGCTGGATGAAGATCTCAAGGAGTACGAGAGCAGTGGTGGCTCCTCGACTGTGGCTGTGGCACTGCGTCGTCTCAGAGAGTCGGCGGGCGGAGTGCCAATGGTGGGCCGCGCTGTCCTGAATCCCGACCCTGCCGACGCCGTGCTCATCAAAGAGTACAAAGCGGCTCTCATCAAAGAGTACAAGGGAGCGCCTGCGACCGGGCCGAATCGCCAAACCATTCACGACTATGGAGCTACTCTTAGACGTTTCAGTGAATACCTGGTTGAAAACAACAAGCCGGGGATTGCGGCTCGGCTTCACGAGGAGTCGCTGGATGAAGATGCCAAGCGCTATAAGGCCTCCAGTGGTGACCGGAGGATCATTGCACTAGCTCAACTCCGGAAGTTCCTGCCGTCCGCCGCACTCGGGCGCGAAATTGCCCTTGCTGCTCGTCCGGAAGACGCACTCGGCATGGAGGCTCGTGCCATTGGGGACGCCGCTGCGCAGCACAGCGGGCCGCAGAAGGCATTGGGTCGGCCAGAGAAGCTCCCTGGGGAAGCTAATGAAGACGCCGCTGTTCTGCCATCGTCTTTCGTACCAACTGGGCACCATCACCAAGCCTCGGATCCCGCAGAGTCCTTTCGTCCCCTGATCTGGCGCGACGGCGACCAGCGCGCGCCGGACGAGCGGATCGCTGCACAGGACAGGAGCAACCTGCTACCAAGCGAGGAGGTGCCACTGAGGCCACCGGAATTCGCTCCTCCCAGCTTGCGGGCGGGGAATTCCGCCTCGCCAGAGCTCTTTCCTGAGGGGATGTCCCCCGCGGTCGAAGGGTTTTTTGGTGTTTTCGGCGACCCCAGCGGGCGGGTGCTCGGCGCATTGCAATTGCTAGGCGACGAACATATCCACAGGGATTACCAGCTCCTGGAGCAGGAGTTGCAGGGGAACAATCCAGAACTCGCCGCCCGGACGCGGTTCGTGGATCCCCTCGTAGCCAATTATCATCTGCGCTTGGGCTCCGAGAGCGACAAGCTAAGCGCATTCCAGCGCATCGTCCATAATCAGAACGGTAACGACACAGCCGACTTCCTGTTCGTGCCAGTGAGCGATGGCGGTAAGACTCTTGCGGAGCGCGGCAAACATTGGTCGCTGC
Organism: Mesorhizobium sp. LNHC232B00; assembly: GCF_000502435.1. Classification (NCBI taxonomy): domain Bacteria; kingdom Pseudomonadati; phylum Pseudomonadota; class Alphaproteobacteria; order Hyphomicrobiales; family Phyllobacteriaceae; genus Mesorhizobium; species Mesorhizobium sp. LNHC232B00. The sequence goes on along the minus strand of NZ_AYWP01000036.1, from coordinate 5,238 downwards.
TGTTCGTTGATCGCAGCGACCGGGAACGGCCGGTTGCCTATCATTATGACTCCGTCAGCGGATGGCATGACAAGCTTGCAAAACACCTCGCAGAAAGGCTGGGCGCCAGCCTGGAGACCCGCGTGGACTTACCCCGCATCGCCCAGCAGAGCAACGAGTGGGATTGCGGAGTCTACGTGGTGGACGGCACGCGGGCGCTGGTTGGGCGATTGCAAAGATGGCAGCCAGACCTGCCAGACCTGAACCTCAACAACCTCGTCGTCAATCGGCAGGCACTACAAACCCGACTCATGGGTGACGATACATCTGGAACGGCAAATTATCTCACGAACTTTGAACTCATGGACCGACAGGCGCGAGACGCGGTTAAGGAAAGCCCCGTTGGGACGTTTCACCAGCGGATCAAGCGGCTCGGCCAGTCAGCGCGAGCGTTGCACGACAGAGCCCTGGCTCCAGTCGCGCCGGACCAAGGCAACCCAGACTCGGTGTTCGTACGGGACGTTGTTCCCGGGGAAACACGCCATCATCATGCGCCGGATTCGTCAGTGGTTGATCTGAATCCCCCCGCACCGTTCGAGTTGCGTGACCATGCTCGTTCTATGCCGGCGGCGGTGCAGCCAGATCCTCCAGTAGTGGTCTCCGGTCGCGACAAGCGTCCTCTTTATTCCAACGATGCGACCGTTGTCGAAGGGCTGCGGTCAGCACTCTATGCCGGTAAGGTCGGGGAGCGCACGGTCACGGACCATGTAAATTCTCTTCTCGGCTTTGGTCGTTGGCTCTTTGATAATAACAAGCCGGGATTTGCTACTCGGCTTGACGATCCGTTGCTGGATCAGGATCTCAAGGAGTACCAGCGCGAGAGTGGCTCCTCGAACGTGGCTAGAGCACTGGGTCGTCTCAAAGAGTCGGCGGGCGGAGCGCCAATGGTGGGCCGCGCTGCCCTGAATCCCGACCCTGCCGACGCCGTGCTCATCAAAGAGTACAAAGCGGCTCTCATCAAAGAGTACAAGGGAGCGCCTGCGACCGGGCCGAATCCNATCAAAGAGTACAAAGCGGCTCTCATCAAAGAGTACAAGGGAGCGCCTGCGACCGGGCCGAATCCCAAAACCACTCAGGACTATGCGGCTACTCTTAGACGTTTCAGTCAATACCTGCATGAAAACAACAGGCCGGGGATTGCGGCTCGGCTTTACGAGGGGTCGCTGGATGAAGATGCCAGGCGTTATTTGGACTCCAGTGGTAACCGGTGGATCAGTGCACTAGCTCATCTCCGGAAGTTCCCGCCGTACGCCGCACTCGGGCGCGAAATTGCCCTTGCTGCTCGTCCGGAAGACGCAGTCGGCATGGAGGCTCGTGCCATTGGGGACGCCNCTCGGGCGCGAAATTGCCCTTGCTGCTCGTCCGGAAGACGCAGTCGGCATGGAGGCTCGTGCCATTGGGGACGCCGCTGCGCAGCACAGCGGGCCGCAGAAGGCATTGGGTCGGCCAGAGAAGCTCCCTGGGAAAGCTAAGCAGCTGAGCGAGATCGGCAATTCAGGCGCTCGCGTGCTGATGCAGGCCCCCACCCATCAAGTGGGTGCATTGGCATGGGAGGCGCAGCCCATGATGCTGGGGGACGAGCACCTGGCACCGCATACCGGAGGCAGTGGGTCGATGCTGGGTGCCTCGGTGCTGCAGCCGGGTCACTCAAGGGCGCGCCATCATGATGCGCCGGATTCGTCAGTGGTTGATCTGAATCCCCTCGCACCGTTCGAGTTGCGTGACCATGCTCGTTCTGTGCCGGCGGCGCCTGCCGGGCCAGCGTTCGCCAGGGCTGAGGAGACGTCCTCCGCGGTTGGCGAGGCCGCGGAGGCCGCAAGGTGGGCTCGGTTGCAAAAGCAAATGGACGAACCAGTGCATGATCCCGGCCCTCAAGTGGATACATCGCCATGGGAGGCGCAACTCATGGTGCAAGGGAGCGGACAAGAACACGCCGCGGCGCCCTACGCCGGAGGCAGTGGGTCGATGCTGGGTGCCTCGGTGCTGCAGCCGGATCACTCAACGGCGCGCCATCATCATGCGCCGGATTCGTCAGTGGTTGATCTGAATCCCCCCTCACCGTCCGAGTTGCGTGACCCTGCTCGTTCTGTGCCGGCGGCGCCTGCCGGGCCAGCGTTCGCCAGGGCTGGGGAGACGCCCTCCGCGGTTGGCGAGGCCGCGGTGGCCGAAAGGTGGGCTCGGTTGCAAAAGCAGAAGGTCGACGCTGATTTGTCGGGATATTTCGACTCGATTCCGCACGCGGACCTTCTACGATCGCCATGGGAGGCGCAACTCATGACGCAAGGGAGCGGACAAGAACACGCCGCGGCGCCCTACGCCGGAGGCAGTGGGTCGATGCTGGGTGCCTCGGTGCTGCAGCCGGGTCACTCAANAGGGTCCTTTCGTCCCCTGATCTGGCGCGACGGCGACCAGCGCGCGCCGGACGAGCGGATCGCTGCACAGGACAGGAGCAACCAGCTATCAAGCGAGGAGGTCCTCATCAACCGTGAGCATGATACAGCGGAGTTGAGACCAGCGAAGAGGCAAAGGCCCCCGAACAGTCGTCTGCAGGACGTTGCCAATGAGCCGCAGCTGAGCGAGATCGGCAATTCAGGCGCTCGCGTGCTGATGCAGGCCCCCACCCATCAAGTGGGTGCATTGCCATGGGAAGCGCAGCCCATGATACAAGGGAGCGGACAAGAACACGCGGCGCCGTACGCCGGAGGCAGTGGGTCGATGCTGGGTGCCTCGGTACTGCAGCCGGGTCACTCAACGGCGCGCCATCATCATGCGCCGGATTCGTCAGTGGTTGATCTGAATCCCCCCGCACCGTCCGAGTTGCGTGACCATGCTCGTTCTGTGCCGCCGGCGGTGCAGCCAGATCCTCCAATAGGGGTCTCCGGTCGCGACAAGGGTCCTCTCTATTCCAACGATGCGACCATTGTCGAAGGGCTGAGGTCAGCATTGGAGAGCACGGTCAAGCGCCATGTAAATTCTCTTCTCGGCTTTGGTCGTTGGCTCTTTGATAATAACAGGCCGGGATTTGCTGCTCGGCTTCACGAGGAGTCGCTGGATCCGGATCTCAAGGAGTACGAGAGCAAGAGTGGCTCCTCGGACGTGGCTAGAGCAGTGGGTCATCTCAAGACGTGGGCGGGCGGAGCGCCAGTGCTGGACCGCGCCGCTGTCCTGAATAATCCCGACCCTGCCGACGCCGCGCTCATCAGAGATTACACAGCGGCTCCCATCAAAGAGTACAAGGCAGCGTCGACCGGGCCGAATCCCGCTACCATTCAGANCAGAGATTACACAGCGGCTCCCATCAAAGAGTACAAGGCAGCGTCGACCGGGCCGAATCCCGCTACCATTCAGACCTATGGATCTGCTCCTAGACGTTTCAGTGAATACCTGGTTGAAAACAAAAAGCCGGGGATTGCGGCTCGGCTTCACGAGGGGTCGCTGGATGAAGATGCCAAGCGCTATAACAACTCCGGTGGGATCAGTGCACTAGCTCATCTCCGGAAGTCCGAACTCGGGCGCGAGCTCCCTGGGAAAGCTAATGAAGACGACGCTGTTCTGCCATTGTCTTTCGTGCCAACTGGGCCCCATCACCAAGTCTCGGATCCCGCAGGGTCCTTTCGTCCCCTGATCTGGCGCGACGGCGACCAGCGCGCGCCGGACGAGCGGATCGCTGCACAGGACAGNATGCGCCGGATTCGTCAGTGGTTGATCTGAATCCCCCCGCACCGTCCGAGTTGCGTGACCATGCTCGTTCTGTGCCGGCGGCGGTGCAGCCAGATCCTCCAATAGGGGTCTCCGGTCGCGACAAGGGTCCTCTTTATTCCAACGATGCGACCATTGTCGAAGGGCTGAGGTCAGCTTACGCGGGTAAGGTCAAGGAGAGCACGGTCAAGCGCCATGTAAATTCTCTTCTCGGCTTTGGTCGTTGGCTCTTTGATAATAACAGNGGTCAAGGAGAGCACGGTCAAGCGCCATGTAAATTCTCTTCTCGGCTTTGGTCGTTGGCTCTTTGATAATAACAGGCCGGGATTTGCTGCTCGGCTTGACGAATCGTCGCTGGATCAGGATCGCAAGGAGTACGAGAGCAGGGGTGGCCCCTCGGAGTACGAGAGCAGGGGTGGCCCCTCGATCGTGGCTAGAGCACTGGGTCGTCTCAAGACGTTGGCGGGCGGAGCGCCAGTGGTCGACCGCCCTGTCCGGAATCCCTACCCTGCCGACGCCGCGCTCATCAGAGATTACACAGCGGCTCTCATCAAAGAGTACAAAGAAGCGCCTGCGACCGGGCCGAATCGCGGTACCATTCAGGTCTATGGATCTACTCTTATACGTTTCAGTGAATACCTGCATGAAAACAAAAAGCCGGGGATTGCGGATCGGCTTCACGAGGGGTCGCTGGATGAAGATGCCAAGCGCTATGTGAACTCCGGTGGTAACCGGAGGATCAGTGCACTAGCTCATCTCCGGAAGTTCGCACCCGGGCGCGAAATTGCCCTTGCTGCTCGTCCGGAAGACGCAGTCGGCATGGAGGCTCGTGCCATTGGGGACGCCGCTGCGCAGACCGCGGCACAAGCTCATGGCCACGCAGGAGAGCAGGGACCCATCTCTCGAGCTCAACAAGTCGCGCCAGCGCCGTTTGAACGGCACTTGGGCAAGAAGCGCGAGGCCCAGGACGGACTGACGAGTACACTTGACAGGAGCAACCTCGTGAACAGCGGGGGCGTCATCATAAACAATGAACATTACACAGCGCTGTTGAGACCGGCGAAGAGGCAGAGGACTGATAATCCGCAAAGCCGCGCCATGGGGCGGCAACTGAGCGAAGCAACCACGACGTCCATCAGCCAAGCCTCCGATCAAGCCCGAGCGGACCTAGTGGCTTCCTTCAGAAGCAGGGAGCGCTCCGACGCGGGGCGTTGAGCTCCATGGCTGGGGTCAAGCAGAACAGCTCTCTTGACGACAGAGGCGCTGATGCGATCTCCGGACCGGTAGCTCTCGCCGTAATTGATCAGGCTGGTACTGTTGGAACGCTTGATCAGCCTCGTCACCCCAATCTCCAGCATAGCTCACTGTCACGCGGCCAACGTGCCTCCGTAGCTAACATCTACGTCAGCGTTGAAGAAGTACCCTGCGCCACGGGATGTTTTGACCAGGCGAGGGTTGGCCGCATCAGCCTCCAGCTTTCGGCGCAAGCGCATGATTAGG
>NZ_AYWP01000035.1:0-60194 GCF_000502435.1 Mesorhizobium sp. LNHC232B00 | reverse complement strand
CCAAAACCCTTTCGGGCCAAAAGTGTTACCCATGTCTCCGGTATAAACCGTAACCTATGTGTCCGGAACGGACCGATGAGAACTGGTGCCCCCGGACGGAATCGAACCGCCGACCTTCGGTTTACAAAACCGCTGCTCTACCAGCTGAGCTACAAGGGCATGGCGCTCCGGTTAGCATATTTGTTGCGCCAGTAAAGACAAAACTCCGTTTTCGTTCGCCCCAGCGGTGGATGAGGGCTCAAAGGCGGGATCCTGAAAATCGCCGGATTGCTCCCTACATATCGGCAAGGTGCAACCGCTTCGGACTGGAGTGCCGCATGATCAGGCTTGTCATCATTCTCCCCATCGTCGTCATCGCCTGGATGCTGCTGGTCAAGCTCATCAGCGATGTGAAGAAGGCCAATGTCGACTGGACCGGCGTAACCACGATCATCGGCTTCATCGCGCTCGCCTTCTGGCTTCGCCATGTCACGGGCATGGGGTGAGCGAAGAGAGTGAGTAGGCAATAGTTAGTAGTCGGTAGTGAGCCGTGCGGCTCGCTTCCACTACTCACTACTCACCACTCGCTTCCCCGGGCCTCGCCGAAAAAATCCTCGCCCGTTCGAACCTTTTCCCGCGCTGCGCCGACTGATGTTCGGAGGCGAATGGGTCGCCTCGATCAAAAGATCCAGGAGATCATCATGTTGAAGCGCACTCTCACTTCGGGCCTCGTCGTCATCTTCGTCGCCACCGGCGCGCTCGCCGGCACCGTCGGTACCTCGTCTGCCCACGGCATGCACGGCCATCATCATCACCATCACTTCAAGAAGTTCTGGTGGAAGCACTACTATCATCATCACCACAGGCACGGCAGGGTGATCATTTTCCTTTGATGGAGGGACCCAATTCCTCAAAAGGGCGGCTTCGGCCGCCCTTTTTGCGTTGAGCGCGGCAGCCACCGGAATTCGCGACACCCGGATTCCGCTCATGCGCGATGGACGTCATTTCCCCCGTTCCAAAAAAGCGAAAAAAAATTCGAACCTTTCTTCTTGCCGTAACGACAGATGATCAAGAGGCGGATGGATCGCCTCGGTCAACGAAGCAAGGAGATCATCATGTTCACGCGCACACTCGTTTCCGGCCTCATCGCCACCTCCGTCGCCGCCACCGCATTGGTCGGCACCGTTCAGCCTTCGGCAGCCCACAGCCATCACCACAACCATGACATCGGCATCGGCATCGCCGCCGGCGTCGGCGGCTTCGTCCTCGGCAGCCTGCTCTCCCAGCAGCCGCCGCGTACCGTCTATGTCGACGAAGATGGCGGTTCCTGGCACGTCCGTCGCTGTTTCGATCGTTACTCGAGCTACGATCCGGAGTCCGACACCTATATCGGCCGCGACGGCTATAGCCACTACTGCCGGCTCTGAGCGGAAGCCAACCAACGACAGAAGAAGAGGGGTTGCGGGCAGCCCCTCTTCTCCGTTTGAAGGTCGCGGGTCTAGAGCTTCGCGCCAGCCTCGAGAACCGGCAAACCGGCCGCGCGGCAGAGGCCCTGAACTCGAAGCCGGGAATCCGCCGACCCATCGCTCATCGCGACGAGTTCGAAGCTGCTTCCGGCATCCGGGTAGATCTTGGCGACAAACGCTTTGTCATCGCCGTAAGCCCCGGATGAGGTCCTGTTGCTGACGGTGCCGCAGGCCACGATTTCCTGGCGGCCGCCCAACGTCCGCTCGCCGGCCAGCATCGTCCCGAACTTGGCGGAGGCCGGATCCGACAGGTGCTGGCGGATGCCGCCGGTAATGATCTCCTCCAGCGCGAGCGAGATCGGAATGGGCGAGATCGGAATGGGATTGACGCGTTGGTCGCCGGCATCGGGTCGAGGTGCCGCCACGCATCCGCAAAGCGAAGCGACAAGCAAAAGCTGGATCGTTTTCCTCATCCGCGCCCTTTCGCATGCATTCGAACGCCACGGCAAGGCAGTCCCATGCAGCGAGCGCTATACAGCGATTTTCGGAGCGTCTAGTCTCTTGCAATGGCCAATTGGGGGAGGGTGGCTTGGACGAGCAGGACCCGGAAGAAGACCTGATCGAGACGGTTTTCCGCAATGGCACCGTCACCACGGTCGGCATCCTGCTGGCATTTTCGCTGGGTTTCATCACCCATTGGGCCGCCAACCCGATTCCCTGGCAAACCTACCATCTGGTCGCCGTCCTGCCGATCCTGGCCGGTATCGCCTTGCAGATGCGGGCGCTGTCGCTGCTGCTCGACACAAAGTCGCTGCAGCGGCGCGTCTATGAACGCGCCAACCGCATCTTCATCGCCGGCCTCGTCTTCACTGCCTGCGGTGTCGGCATGGCGATCCTGCTCGATTTCTTCGATATCGCGAACAGGAGCGCGCTGCCTGGGGCGGGCTGATTAGCCGGCTTGCACGCCGCCGATCATCCTTGTCACCTCGGCCGCGGCATTGCGCACCATCGGCCCGATCTCGGCAAGCCGCTCAGGCGTCACCCGCACGGTCGGCCCCGACACGGAGACGCCGCCGATCGGTTCGCCGAACTCGTTGAAGATAGCGGCCGCCACGCAGCGCATGCCGGGGTGCCGTTCCTCGTCGTCGACCGACCAGCCGCGCAGCTTGATGACAGTCAGGTCATGCGCGAGCGCCGGGATTTCCGAAAGCGTCTTGTCGGTGAAGCGCTGCAGGCCGGCCTTGCGCAAAATGATGCCGACGCGTTCCGGTTCGAGATGCGCCAGCACCGCCTTGCCGATGCCGGAGGCATGGAAGGGGCTGCGCGTTCCCGGGCGGAAGAAGGCGCGGATCGCCTGGTGCGTCTCGACCTGGCTGACAAACACCACGCAATCATCCTCGGCGACGCCGAGATTGGCGGTCTCGCCGGTCCTTTCCATCAGCTCCTGCATGACGATGCGGGCGCGGTCGACGAGCTTGCGGCGACGCAGGAACGCCGCGCCCATCCGGTAGGTCTCGACACCGATCGACCACAACTGGTCGCTGGTGTCGAACTCGACCATGCCGTGATTCTGCAGTGTGGTCAGCATGCGGTAGGCGGTGGAGGCGGCAAGGCCGCTTTGCGCGGATATCTCGCTCAGCGACAGGCCACTGCCCTCGGCGACAATGGCCAGGATGCGCAAGGCCCGGTCGAGCGACTGCACCGAATTGGCTTCGGATGGCCCGTTGAAGGCGCGCGGCCGGCCGCGCTGGCGTTTTTCGGTCGTGTCCATGGACGCCATTCTCCGCCGTTTCGCCAAACAAGCAATGAAAAAGTTTTTCACTCGTGCAAGTGGCGGAATTCTTGGAAAACGGAAAACCCAATAAAATCAGCAAATAGCTGTCGTTTTCTAGAAATGAAAAAATATTCTGAAAAAATTGAAAAATAGCCGGCTTGCTGACATTCTCGGCCCTCCAACAATGACAACCCTGAGGAGGGCCGGAAAATGGCCAGGATGCGCGCTGTCGATGCCGCGGTTCTCGTTCTCGAAAAGGAAGGCATCGCCTGCGCCTTCGGCGTGCCGGGCGCGGCGATCAACCCGCTCTATTCGGCACTGAAGGCGAGGGGCACCATCCGCCACGTGCTGGCCCGCCACGTCGAGGGCGCTTCGCATATGGCCGAAGGCTATACGCGCGCCAAATCCGGCAATATCGGGCTTTGCATCGGCACGTCGGGTCCGGCGGGCACCGACATGATCACCGGTCTCTATTCGGCCGCCGCCGATTCCATCCCAATCTTGTGCATCACCGGCCAGGCGCCGCGCGCGCGTCTGAACAAGGAGGATTTCCAGGCCGTCGACATCGCTGCCATCGCGGCGCCCGTCGCCAAATGGGCAGTCACGGTCATGGAGCCCTATCTCGTCCCCATGGCGCTGCAGAAGGCATTTCACCTGATGCGGTCGTCGCGCCCGGGTCCAGTGCTGATCGACCTGCCGGTCGATGTCCAGCTGGCCGAGATCGAGTTCGACATCGATGCCTATGAGCCGATGACGCCGTTCAAGCCGGCGATGACGCGGGCCCAGGCCGAAAAGGCGCTGGCGATGCTCAACGCGGCCGAAAAGCCGCTGATCGTCGCCGGCGGCGGCATCATCAATGCCGATGCGTCCGATCTGCTGATCGAGTTCGCCGAAATATCGGGCGTGCCGGTCATCCCGACGCTGATGGGCTGGGGCGCGATCCCCGACGACCACCGGCTGATGGCTGGCATGTGCGGACTGCAGACCTCGCACCGCTACGGCAATGCGACGATGCTGGAAGCCGACTTCGTCTTCGGCATCGGCAATCGCTGGGCCAACCGCCACACCGGTTCGGTCGACGTCTACACGAAGGGAAAGAAATTCATCCATGTCGACATCGAGCCCACGCAGATCGGCCGTGTCTTCGCGCCAGATCTCGGCGTCGTCTCCGATGCCGGCGCGGCGCTGAAGATACTGCTCGACGTAGCCACCGAGTGGAAGACGGCGGGAAAGCTGCGCGACTGGTCGGGCTGGGCGAAGGAATGCCAGGCCCNCAGGCCCGCAAGAAGACGATGAAGCGCAAGACGCATTTCGACCAGGTGCCGCTGAAGCCGCAGCGTGTCTACGAGGAGATGAACAAGGCGTTCGGCCGCGACGTCACCTACGTCACCACGATCGGCCTGTCGCAGATCGCCGGCGCGCAGTTCCTGCATGTCTACAAGCCGCGCAACTGGATCAATTGCGGCCAGGCCGGCCCGCTTGGCTGGACCTTGCCGGCCGCCCTTGGCGTTCGCGCCGCCGATCCGGACCGCACCATCGTGGCGCTGTCGGGCGACTATGATTTCCAGTTCATGATCGAGGAACTGGCGGTCGGCGCGCAGCACAAGCTGCCCTATATCCACGTCGTCGTGAACAACGCCTATCTCGGCCTAATCCGCCAGGCGCAGCGCGGTTTCGCGATGGATTACGAGGTGAGCCTGGCCTTCGAGAACATCAACCGGTCAGATGATCCCGAGGCCGGCTATGGTGTGGACCATGTCGCGGTCGCCGAGGCGATGGGCTGCAAGGCGGTCAGGGTGCGCAAGCCGGAAGAATTCGCCGGCGCCTTCAAGCAGGCGCAGCGGCTGATGAAGGAACACCAGGTGCCGGTCGTGCTCGAGTTCATTCTAGAACGCGTTACCAACATCTCCATGGGCACCGAGATCGACAAGATCACCGAATTCGAGGACCTTGCCGAGCACCAGGAAGATGCGCCGACCGCGATCGTGATGCTGGATTAGGAGAAGAAGAATGCCGCGTTTTTCAGCCAATCTTTCGATGCTCTTTGGCGAGCACGATTTCCTCGACCGCTTCGATGCAGCGGCCCGCGCCGGCTTCAAGGGCGTCGAATATATCGGTCCTTACGATCATGCGCCCGAGTTGGTGGCCGCGAGGCTGAAGAAGAACGGCCTGTCACAGGTGCTGTTCAACCTGCCGGCCGGCGACTGGGGAAGGGGCGAGCGCGGCATCGCCGTGCTGCCGGACCGCGTGCCGGAATTCCGCCAGGGCATCGCCAAGGCGATAACCTATGCGCAGGCGCTCGGCTGCCCGCAGGTCAATTGCCTGGCCGGCATCGCGCCCGTCGGCGCCGATCGCAAGGTGCTCGAGGATGTTTTCGCCGAAAACCTCGCCTTCGCGGCGGAGAAACTGGAGCAGGCCGGCATCAGGCTGCTGATCGAGCCGATCAACACCCGCGACATCCCAGGTTTCTTCCTCAACTATTCGGATCAGGCGCTCGATCTCATCGACCGTATCGGCTCGAAAAACCTGTTCCTGCAATACGACATCTATCACATGCAGATCATGGAGGGGGATCTCGCCCGTAAAATCGAGGCAAACCTCGACCGCATCGCGCATATCCAGCTTGCGGACAATCCCGGCCGTCACGAGCCGGGGACGGGCGAGATCAACTATCCCTTCCTCTACGACCACATCGACCGCATCGGCTATTCCGGCTGGATCGGGGCGGAATACAAGCCGAAGGCCGGCACCGAAGCCGGGCTGGGCTGGTTCCGGGACCTGGCCGGGCAGGGCAGTGCGGCGGCTTAACGTCTATCGCAGTCGAAGTCCTGTTCCTTGGCGCCCCCTCTGGCCTGCCGGCCATCTCCCCCACAAGGGGGGAGATCGAATGTCATCTCGGCTTTCGCCAATCTCCAACGTTGCAGGATGAGCGAGGCGCCGAAACAGCCAACCTCCCCACCTGTGGGGGAGATGGCCGGCAGGCCAGAGGGGGGCGCGACAGAACGCTGCCTTCACAAAGGAGAACCATAATGGAAACCATAGGCTTCATCGGCCTCGGCATCATGGGCGCGCCGATGGCGGGGCATCTGCTGGACGCGGGGTTTCATGTCATCGCCAGCGATCACCGCTCCAAACCGCCGGCGGATCTCGTTGCCAAGGGGCTGAAAACCGTGACCGGCCACGCTGCCGTAGCCAAGGCTGCCGACATCATTATCCTGATGGTGCCCGACACGCCGCAGGTGGCGGAAGTGCTGTTCGGCGACAACGGCGTCGCCTCCGGCCTTTCGAAGGGCAAGCTGGTCATCGACATGAGTTCGATCTCGCCGATCGAGACCAAGACCTTCGCCAGGAAGATCAACGAGTTCGGCTGCGACTATCTCGACGCGCCGGTCTCGGGCGGTGAGGTCGGCGCCAAGGCGGCGTCGCTCACCATCATGGTCGGCGGCGAGGAAAAGCCGTTCGAGCGCGCAAAACCCATCTTCGAGAAGATGGGCAAGAACATCACTTTGGTTGGCCCGAACGGCGTCGGCCAGACCACCAAGGTGGCCAACCAGATCGTTGTCGCGCTCACCATTGAAGCCGTTGCCGAAGCGCTTGTTTTTGCTTCGAAAGCCGGCGCCGATCCGGCCAAGGTCAGGCAGGCGCTGATGGGCGGGCTGGCGGCCTCGCGTATCCTTGAAGTCCATGGTGAGCGCATGGTCAAGCGCACCTTCGCGCCGGGCTTTCGCATCGAACTGCACCAGAAGGACCTCAACCTGGCGCTGGAAGGCGCCAAGGCGCTGGGTGTATCGCTGCCCAACACCTCGACCACGCAACAGCTGTTCAACTCCTGCGCGGCCAATGGCGGCGCGAAGGAGGATCACTCGGCCCTGGTCAGGGCGCTGGAACGGATGGCGGGGCATGAGGTGTAGGGCAGTAGGGCAGTAGGGCAGTAGGGCAGTAGGGCAGTAGGGCAGTAGGGCAGTAGGGCAGTAGGGCAGTAGGGCAGTAGGGCAGTAGGGCACCCCGTCTGGGCCGCTTCGGAAACCTACTGCCTTATTGCCCTACTGCCCTAAAAACTTTCTCGCCGCATAAAGGCTCACCGCCGCGGCATTCGACACGTTGAGCGAACGGATGGCGCCGGGCATGTCGAGCCGGGCCAGCCTCGTCACCGTCTCGCGCGTCTTCTGGCGCAGGCCCTTGCCTTCGGCGCCGAGCACCAGCGCGATCCTGTCTCCAGCAAAGCTCGTCTCTAGTTCCGCCGGCCCATCCGAATCGAGCCCTATGGTCTGGAAGCCGGCCTCGTGCAGCTGGCCGAGCGCGTCGGCGAGGTTCTTGACCTCGATCTGGTCGATATGCTCCAGCGCGCCGGAGGCGGATTTCGCCAGCACGCCCGATTCCTGCGGGCTGTGGCGCGCCGTGGTGATCAGCGCGCCGGCGCCGAAGGCGACCGCCGAGCGCAGGATGGCGCCGACATTGTGCGGGTCGGTGACCTGGTCAAGCACCAGCACCAGCCGTGTATCGCCCAGCGCATCGAGGCGCTTGGGCTTCAGCGGCTCCGCCTCGATCAGCACGCCCTGATGCACGGCGTCCGATCCGGTGATCTTGTCGATGTCCCTCGGCTCGACCAGTTCGGCCGTGAACGGCAGGGCGGCGAGATCGGCAATTTCAAGACGCTCGGCCGCATTGCGCGTCACCAGCATTTTCTTGATCCGGCGCCGCGGGTTGTCGAGCGCCGCCCGCACCGTGTGCAGGCCATAGAGCCGCACCAGTCCATCGCCTGCGTTTTCGCCCGGCGGTACAGGCTGGCGTGGCTTGAATGCCGGCGCGCCGCCGCTCTTCTCGTCGCGAAAGGCGCGGCGCAGCTTGGCGTAATGGGTGTCTTTCGGAGTGTTGGTCTTGTTGCTCATGGTCGGCTTCTATAGCCGTCTGCCGCGGCCAGCGATATGGCCCGTCGCCGCAGTCGGCGAACAAGTTCGAAAAAGCCCGGCTGCGCGGTTGACACCCACTGGCCTTGCCGCCATAAGGCGCTTCGCTGATTTCGGAGAAGACATCTATCTCGGGTCCGGATCGGCAAGAATGCCTCGTTGCATGGCTCCGGCGGCAGACTGGAGAGGTGCCCGAGTGGTTAAAGGGGACGGACTGTAAATCCGTTGGCTTAGCCTACGTTGGTTCGAATCCAACCCTCTCCACCACTGCCGGCCCGGAAGCCCTGAAACGCGAAGAGCATCGGAGGCGAAAAGCGCATGGCGCTTTTCGGTTGAATCCGGTACTTCAGTGCAAGGCGCGGGTATAGCTCAGTGGTAGAGCAGCAGCCTTCCAAGCTGAATATGCGGGTTCGATTCCCGCTACCCGCTCCAAATCTCCATCGCCCGGATTTCCATCGCCCAGAATTCCATCGCAACGATCTGTAAGCCGGGACACTGCGCAATGCGCGCAGCGCTCCGATTGTCTCCGCGCCGCGTCAGCTGTTGAACGCGGATGCAACCTGGTGCTGCTGTGGCACCTGGCCGTTCGGCGTCAGCTTGTCGACGATGCCGGGCAGGGCCGTGGACAGTTGCTTGAGCAGTTCCTGCTCGTTCATGCCGGTCCGTTGCGCGATCTCGCGGATAATTTGGGGTCCAATCGCGTTGCCGAGATCATTGGCGTTGATCGACTGGTTCTGCCCGGTGCCGACCCAGGAGTCGGCGGTGTTGCCGTGACCGGCATCCCTGAGCTTGTCGAGCAGGCCGCCGAGGCCACCGAGCAGGCCGCCGTCACTGGCGGTGGCTTCTGTCGGCGCGGGGGCGGGCGGAGCGGCAGCTTCGGGTTGATCCGGCTGTTCGCTTCTGCCGCTCAGCATCTTTCCGACAAGCAACGCGCCGAGCGCGATCATCAGCGGTTTGGTGATGTTGCCGCCGGGAACGGCGTTGTCAAAAAGTCCCATAGTGGATCCTCCATCTCAACCAAGCCCAGCCCGTGTCACAATGGCGCATTCGGGCGGAATTTCAAGTTGGCTTGAGCTTTTGACAATCATATGAAAATGTCGCGCTGGAGAGGGATGGAGAGGAAAAAATGGGTATCATCAGCTGGATCATTCTCGGCGCTATCGCCGGCTTCCTGGGCAGCAAGATCGTCAACAAGACCGGCCAGGGCCTGATCATGGATATCGTGCTCGGCATCGTCGGCGCTATTGTCGGCGGCGTGATCTGCAGCCAGATCTTTGGCGTGGGTGTCACCGGTCTCAACATCTCCAGCCTGATCGTCGCCGTGGTCGGCGCCGTGGTCGTGCTGTGGGCCTACCACCAGTTCAGCGGACGCAGGACGCTTTAGCCGGAACGCACGCCCTTTTTCGCTTGCCGGTGACCGGCTCGTTCGGGGCCGGTGACCGGCGTCCTGGCGTCATAAAGCGAGCAATGGCTAGGCGACCACGGCCAGCCGGCGCTTGCGTTGGTCCAGCGACACGATGGTCAGCCCGCTGCCCACCACCAGCAGGATGCCGCAGACGGCCAGCACGTTGGGGAATTGTCCGAACACCAGCAGTCCCGAAATGACGGCCCAGACGGTGAAGCAATAATAGAACGGCGCCACCGCGCTGGTCGGCCCGACGCGGTAGGCCATGAAGATGAAGAAATGGCCGAAGATCAGGAAAAACCCGGCGCCGGCCATCAGCAGCAGGTGACGTGCCTCTGGCATCACCCAGCGCTCGGAAACCAGATGCGCGGCGCCAGCGCCGATCAGCACCACCACGACGGCGGAGATCGCCACGATCATCCCCGGCACCTCGTCCGAGACCCGCCTGCCGGCAAGGTCGCGCGCCGCCGCCAGCGCCGCGTTGCCGAGCGCCAGCAGGGCATAGACCGAAATGCCTTGCATCGTCGGCTGCGCCACCATCAGCGCGCCGATGAAGCCGAGCCCGATCAGCGCCATGCGCAGGCCGCCGATGCGCTCGCCAAACAGGATCGACGAGCCGACCAGCATCAGGAGCGGCGTTATCTGTCCGAGCGCGGTGGAATCCGCGATCTGCATGTTGGCGAGCGCCACGACATAACAAAGGATCGCCGCCATCTCGAGCAGGTTCCTGCCCAGCACGCGTCTGTCGAAGATCAGCGGGATCTGTCTGCCGTAGCCCAGCGCGAACAGCAGCGGAAACCCCCACAACGCCGCCGCGACGCCGCGCAGGAACAGCACCTCGTAGGACGGCAGCCCGGCGGTCGCGAGTTTCATCATCGTATCGTTGACGAGATACGACCCGGTCGAGATGATCATGAACAGCGGGCCGCGAACGGTCGTCGGAAGGAAATGCATCGGGTCAGGAGATCAGAGCTCGACGACGACCGCAATGGGCCATCGACGGGCCGTGAAGCGGACACGGATTGGCGGGCAAGAGGCCGCCGGGGCGGCCCGATCGATCCGGCTTTCACCCATTTCATTCCGTCCAGGGCCTACCTATATCATCGCCACATCCCCGCAATCGGATCCCAGGTTCGGACTGAGTGTGACGGCACCCGGCCAAAAGACGCTTGTGTTTTTTGGCCTTTGTCGCTAATCGCCCCGCATTCGACTGAACTGAAGGTCAAGGCCGTCCAAGGAAAGAGACTATGGCAAAAGGTAAATTCGAGCGCACTAAGCCTCATGTGAACATCGGCACGATCGGCCACGTCGATCATGGCAAGNGAGAAGGCGCGCGGCATCACGATCTCGACGGCGCACGTCGAATACGAGACGGCCAACCGCCACTACGCCCACGTCGACTGCCCCGGCCACGCCGACTATGTGAAGAACATGATCACCGGTGCCGCGCAGATGGACGGCGCGATCCTGGTGGTGTCGGCCGCCGACGGCCCGATGCCGCAGACCCGCGAGCACATCCTGCTCGCCCGTCAGGTCGGCGTGCCGTCGATCGTGGTGTTCCTGAACAAGGTCGATCAGGTCGACGACGCCGAGCTGCTCGAACTGGTCGAGCTCGAGGTTCGCGAGCTTTTGTCGAAGAACGAGTTCCCCGGCGACGACATTCCGATCGTCAAGGGTTCGGCTTTGGCTGCGCTTGAGGATTCGAACAAGACCATCGGCGAGGACGCGATCCGCGAGCTGATGGCTCAGGTCGACGCCTACATCCCGACCCCGGTTCGTCCGCTCGACAAGCCGTTCCTGATGCCGATCGAGGACGTGTTCTCGATCTCGGGCCGTGGCACGGTCGTGACCGGCCGCGTCGAGCGCGGCGTGGTCAAGGTCGGCGAGGAGCTGGAAATCATCGGCATCCGTCCGACGACCAAGACGACCTGCACGGGCGTCGAAATGTTCCGCAAGCTGCTCGACCAGGGCCAGGCTGGCGACAACATCGGCGCGCTCTTGCGCGGCGTTGACCGTGAAGGTGTCGAGCGTGGCCAGGTTCTGGCCAAGCCGGGCACGGTGAAGCCGCACAAGAAGTTCGTGGCCGAAGCCTACATCCTGACCAAGNCATGGAAGAGAAGCTGCGCTTCGCCATCCGTGAAGGCGGCCGCACCGTCGGTGCCGGCATCGTCGTCACCATCAAAGAGTAATTTGGACTTAAACCGATCTGTCGCGGGCGCGGGAGTTGCCCGCGCCGCGCCAGAACAAGGAAGTGACGCATGAACGGACAGAATATCCGCATCCGCCTGAAGGCGTTTGATCACCGCGTGCTCGACGCCTCGACGAAGGAAATCGTGTCGACGGCCAAGCGCACCGGTGCAAACGTCCGCGGCCCCATTCCGCTGCCGACGCGGATCGAAAAGTTCACGGTCAACCGGTCGCCTCACGTCGACAAGAAGAGCCGCGAGCAGTTCGAGATGCGCACGCACAAGCGTCTGCTCGACATCGTCGATCCGACCCCGCAGACCGTCGATGCTTTGATGAAGCTCGATCTGGCCGCCGGCGTCGACGTCGAGATCAAGCTCTAAGGGAATGAGAGCGCGGTAAGGGGCGGTGCCCCTGGCCCGGAACTCTAAAGGAATTGAACCGATGCGTTCAGGTGTGATTGCAAAGAAGGTGGGAATGACCCGCATCTACAACGATGCCGGGGAACATGTTCCCGTCACCGTTCTCCAGATGGAGAACTGCCAGGTCGTGGCGCAGCGCACGCAGGAGAAGAATGGCTACACCGCCGTTCAGCTCGGCGTTGGCCTCGCCAAGGTGAAGAACACGTCGAAGGCGCTGCGCGGCCATTTCGCGACCGCTTCCGTCGAGCCGAAGGCTAAGGTCGCCGAGTTCCGCGTCTCCGCCGACAACATGATCGATGTTGGCGCCGAGATCACCGTCGAGCACTTCGTCGCCGGCCAGAAGGTCGATGTGACGGGCACGACGATCGGCAAGGGTTTCCAGGGCGTCATCAAGCGCCACCACATGGGTGGTGGCCGCGCGACGCACGGTAACTCGGTTTCGCACCGTACGCACGGTTCGACCGGCCAGCGTCAGGACCCGGGCAAGGTGTTCAAGGGCAAGCATATGGCTGGCCACATGGGCGACACCCGCGTCACCACGCAGAATGTCGAGATCGTCTCGACCGACGCCGATCGCGGCCTGATCCTGATCCGCGGTGCGGTTCCCGGATCGAAGGGCGCATGGATCCTGGTCCGCGATGCGGCCAAGGTGGCGCTGCCGGCCAATGCGCCGAAGCCCGCCGCGATCCGTGCCGTTGCTAAGAACGAGGCTCCGGCCACAGAGGGAGCGGAATAATGGATCTCAAGATCACAACGCTGGGCGGCAAGGACGCCGGCAAGGTGAAACTCTCCGAGGAGATTTTCGGCCTTGATCCCCGCGAGGACATCCTGCAGCGCGTCGTGCGCTGGCAGCTTGCCAAGAAGCAGCAGGGCACGCACAAGGCCAAGGGCCGCGCCGAAATCGCGCGCACCGGCGCCAAGATGTACAAGCAGAAGGGTACGGGCCGCGCCCGTCACCATTCGGCACGCGCTCCGCAGTTCCGCGGCGGTGGCAAGGCCCATGGCCCGGTCGTCCGCAGCCACGAGCACGACCTGCCTAAGAAGGTCCGCGCGCTCGGCCTCAAGCATGCTCTCTCGGCCAAGGCCAAGAGCGCGTCGATCATCATCATCGACGAGCTGAAGCTGACCGAGGCCAAGACGAAGGCGCTGATCGCGAATTTCGCGACGCTGGGCCTGAGCAATGCCCTGGTGATTGGTGGCGCCGAGCTTGATCAGAACTTCAAGCTGGCCGCGACCAACATTCCCAACATCGACGTGCTGCCCATCCAGGGCATCAACGTCTACGACATTCTGCGCCGCGGCACGCTGGTCCTTTCGAAGGCCGCCGTCGAGGCTCTCGAGGAGCGCTTTAAATGACCGACCTTCGTCACTACGACGTGATCGTCAGCCCGGCGATCACCGAAAAGTCGACCATGGCTTCCGAGCAGAACCAGGTCGTCTTCAACGTCGCCAAGAAGGCGTCGAAGCCGGAAATCAAGGCCGCCGTCGAAGCGCTGTTCGGCGTCAAGGTGATGGCCGTGAACACGCTTGTCCGTAAGGGCAAGATCAAGCGCTTCCGCGGCACGATCGGCCGCCAGAGCGACGTCAAGAAGGCGATTGTGACGCTGGCCGACGGCCAGTCGATCGACGTCGCGACGGGTCTCTGAGCAAGGCCGCGAGGACAACAACAATGGCACTGAAAAAATTCAACCCGGTAACGCCGAGCACCCGCCAGCTGGTCATCGTCGACCGCTCGGGCCTCTACAAGGGCAAGCCCGTCAAGGGCCTGACCGAGGGCCTGACCAAGTCGGGCGGCCGCAACAATCACGGCCGCATCACCGCCCGCTTCATCGGCGGTGGTCACAAGCGTTCGTACCGCATCATCGACTTCAAGCGCCGCAAGTTCGACGTCGTCGGTACGGTCGAGCGCATTGAATACGATCCGAACCGCACCGCCTTCATCGCGCTGATCAAGTACGACGATGGCGAGCTGTCCTACATCATCGCCCCGCAGCGCCTTGCCGCCGGCGACAAGATCGTGGCCGGCGAAGCGGTCGACGTGAAGCCGGGCAATGCGATGCCGCTGGCCTCGATGCCGGTCGGTACGATCGTTCACAACATCGAGCTGAAGCCGGGCAAGGGCGCCCAAGTCGCCCGTTCGGCTGGCGGTTACGCCCAACTCGTCGGCCGCGACCAGGGCATGGCGATCCTGCGCCTCAATTCGGGCGAGCAGCGTGTCGTCCACGGCTCCTGCATGGCCACCGTCGGTGCCGTGTCCAACCCGGACCACGGCAACATCAACGACGGCAAGGCCGGCCGCACGGTTTGGCGCGGCAAGCGTCCGCACAATCGCGGCGTGACCATGAACCCGGTCGACCATCCGCATGGCGGTGGTGAAGGCCGCACCTCCGGTGGCCGTCATCCGGTCAGCCCGTGGGGCAAGCCGACCAAGGGCAAGAAGACGCGGTCCAACAAGGCGACCGACAAGTTCATCCTGCGCTCGCGCCATCAGCGCAAGAGCTAAGAAGAGGTAACGCCAAGTGACTCGTTCTATTTGGAAAGGCCCCTTCATCGACGGCTACCTTCTCAAGAAGGTGGACAAAGTTCGTGAAGGTGGTCGCAATGAGGTGATCAAGATGTGGAGCCGTCGCTCCACCATCCTGCCGCAGTTCGTCGGCTTCACCTTCGGTGTCTACAACGGCCAGAAGCATGTTCCCGTTTCGGTGAACGAGGACATGGTCGGTCATAAGTTCGGTGAATTCGCTCCGACCCGGACCTATTACGGTCACGGCGCGGATAAGAAGGCGAAGAGGAAATAATCATGGGCAAGGCCAAAGCTCCGCGCAGGCTTGCTGACAACGAAGCGCGCGCCGTATTGCGCACGATCCGTATCAGCCCGCAGAAGCTGAACCTGGTTGCCGCGCTGATCCGCGGCAAGAAGGTCGCGACAGCGCTTTCCGATCTCGAATTCTCGGCCAAGCGGATTTCCGGCACGGTCAAGAAGACGCTGGAATCGGCGATTGCCAACGCGGAAAACAACCACGACCTGGACGTCGATGCGCTGATCGTGGCGGAAGCCTATGTCGGCAAGTCGATCGTCATGAAGCGGTTCCACGCTCGTGGCCGTGGTCGCGCCAGCCGTATCGAGAAGCCGTTCTCGCACCTCACGATCGTCGTTCGTGAAGTCGAAGAAAAAGGGGAGGCCGCATAATGGGCCAGAAAGTCAATCCGATCGGTCTTCGCCTTGGCATCAACCGCACCTGGGATTCGCGCTGGTTCGCGAACACCGGCGAGTACGGCAAGCTGCTGCATGAGGACATCAAGATCCGCAAGTATCTTGAGAAGGAACTCAAGCAGGCCGCGATCTCCAAGGTCGTGATCGAGCGCCCGCACAAGAAGTGCCGCGTCACCATCCATGCCGCGCGCCCGGGTCTGATCATCGGCAAGAAGGGCGCCGACATCGAGAAGCTTCGCAAGAAGCTGATGGAGATGACGAAGTCCGAGACGCACCTCAACATCGTCGAAGTGCGCAAGCCGGAAATCGACGCGACCCTGGTCGCTCAGTCGATCGCCCAGCAGCTCGAGCGCCGCATCGCGTTCCGCCGCGCCATGAAGCGCGCCGTGCAGTCGGCGATGCGCCTCGGTGCCGAGGGCATCCGCATCAACTGCGCCGGCCGTCTCGGCGGCGCCGAGATCGCGCGCATGGAATGGTACCGCGAAGGCCGCGTGCCGCTGCATACGCTGCGCGCCGATGTCGACTACGGCACGGCCGAGGCGAACACCGCGTACGGTATCTGCGGTGTCAAGGTCTGGGTATTCAAGGGCGAGATCCTCGAGCACGATCCGATGGCTTCGGAACGTCGCGCGACCGAGGGTGATGCTGCGCATGGCGGTGGTGGTGATCGCGAACGCGGTCGTCGTCGCGAAAACGCCTGAGACATTTAGGAATTTGGAGTTAGAACGATGCTGCAGCCAAAGCGCACAAAGTTCCGCAAGCAGTTCAAGGGCCGTATCCATGGTACCGCAAAGGGCGGCACCAACCTGGATTTCGGTGGTTTCGGGCTGAAGGCGCTTGAGCCGAACCGCGTCACCGCGCGTGAGATCGAGGCGGCCCGCCGCGCGATCACTCGTGAAATGAAGCGCGCTGGCCGCGTCTGGATCCGTATTTTCCCGGACGTGCCGGTCACCTCCAAGCCGACCGAAGTCCGCATGGGCAAGGGCAAGGGCGCGGTCGACTACTGGGCGGCGCGCGTCAAGCCGGGCCGCATCATGTTCGAGATCGACGGCGTCAATGAAGAAACCGCCCGTGAGGCGCTGCGTCTCGGCGCGGCCAAGCTCTCGGTCAGGACGCGCTTCGTACAGCGCATCGCAGAATAAGGACGGGCTGATCATGAAAGCCGAAGACATCCGGACCAAGACCCAGGACCAGCTGACCGACGACCTGGCCAGCCTGAAGAAGGAGCAGTTCAACCTGCGCTTCCAGAAGGCCACCGGCCAGCTCGAGAAGACCGCGCGCGTGAGGCAGGTCCGTAAGGATATTGCGCGTATCAAGACCATCGCTGCGGAAAAGTCCGCGGCCAAGAAGGCTTAAGGACGAAAACCATGCCAAAGCGCATTCTGCAGGGCACCGTCGTCAGCGACAAGAACGAGAAGACGGTTGTCGTCAAGGTCGAACGGCGCTTCACGCATCCCGTGATGAAGAAGACCGTGCGCATGACCAAGAAGTACAAGGCGCACGACGAGAACAACGCCCACAAGGTTGGCGATCAGGTGTTCATCCAGGAATCGAAGCCGATTTCCAAGGACAAGCGCTGGATCGTCGTATCCTCGGACCAGGCGTAAACAAACGAATTTTGGACAGACCGGGGAGGGGTGAAGAACCCGTCCCGTTAGAAAAGAAGAAGGCGGCCAGTCATGATTCAGATGCAAACAAACCTCGACGTGGCGGATAATTCCGGCGCGCGTCGTGTCATGTGCATCAAGGTGCTGGGCGGCTCGAAGCGGAAATACGCTTCCGTGGGCGACATCATCGTGGTGTCGATCAAGGAAGCCATTCCGCGCGGCCGCGTTAAGAAGGGCGATGTGATGAAGGCGGTCGTGGTTCGCACGGCCAAGGACATCCGCCGCCCGGACGGCAGCGTGATCCGTTTCGACAAGAACGCGGCCGTTCTCGTCGACAACAAGAAAGAGCCGATCGGCACGCGTATCTTCGGACCGGTTCCGCGCGAACTCCGCGCCAAGAACCACATGAAGATCATCTCGCTCGCGCCTGAAGTGCTGTAAGGAGCCGGACCAATGCAAAAGATTAGAAAAGGCGACAAGGTCGTCGTTCTGGCCGGCAAGGACAAGGGCCGTTCGGGCGAAGTCCTCTCGGTTCAGCCGAAGGATGACACTGCGCTGGTGCGCGGCGTCAACATGATCCGTCGTCACCAGAAGCAGTCCCAGTCCCAAGAGGGCGGGATCATCACCAAGGAAGCGCCGATCCAGCTGTCGAACATCGCGCTGGCCGACCCCAAGGATGGCAAGCCGACCCGCGTCGGTTTCATCTTCCAGAAGGACGGCAAGAAGGTGCGCGTCGCCAAGCGCTCGGGAGAAGTCATCAATGGCTAAGGCACAAAGCAAGCAGGCGACTGCCACCAACACGCCGCGCCTCAAGCAGGTCTACAACGAGACCATCCGCAAGGCGCTGCAGGAGCAGTTCGGCTACGACAACGACATGCAGGTTCCGCGCCTCGACAAGATCGTGCTGAACATGGGCGTCGGTGAAGCGACCGCCGATTCGAAGAAGCCTTCGGTTGCCGCCGAAGACCTGGCGATGATCGCCGGCCAGAAGGCCGTCGTCACCCGCGCCCGCAATTCGATCGCCGGCTTCAAGGTCCGCGAGAACATGCCGATCGGCGCCAAGGTCACGCTGCGCAAGGAACGCATGTACGAGTTCCTCGACCGCCTCGTGAACATCGCGCTGCCGCGCGTCCGCGACTTTCGCGGACTGAATCCGAAGAGCTTCGATGGCCGTGGCAACTACGCCATGGGCATCAAGGAACACATCGTGTTTCCGGAGATCAACTACGACAAGGTTGATCAGATCTGGGGCATGGACGTCATCGTTTGTACGACTGCGAAGACGGACGACGAAGCCAGGGCATTGCTCAAGGCCTTCAACTTCCCCTTCCGCCAGTAACGGCAGCGAGAAAAGGAAAAATCTGAAATGGCAAAGACCAGCTCAGTCGAGAAGAACAACAGGCGCCGCAAGCTTGCCGACCAGTACGGCCCCAAGCGGGCTGCCCTCAAGGCGATCATCATGGATCAATCCAAGCCGATGGAAGAGCGCTTCCGCGCTCAGCTCAAGCTTGCCGCCATGCCGCGCAACTCGGCCAAGATCCGCATCCGCAACCGCTGCGAAGTCACCGGCCGTCCGCGTGCCTACTATCGCAAGCTCAAAGTATCGCGCATCGCGCTTCGTGATCTCGGCAATAACGGCCAGATCCCGGGCCTGGTCAAGTCGAGCTGGTAAGGAGGACATAACATGTCATTGAGCGATCCTCTCGGCGATATGCTGACCCGCATCCGCAACGCGTATGGCCGCAAGAAGTCGAGTGTCTCGACGCCGGCCTCGCGTCTGCGCACCCGCGTCCTCGACGTGCTGAAGGCTGAAGGCTATATCCGCGATTACAGCCAGACCGACTTCGACAACGGCAAGTCCGAAATCGAAATCGAGCTGAAGTATTTCGACGGCGCGCCGGTCGTGCGTGAAATCGCCCGCGTCTCGAAGCCGGGCCGCCGCGTTTACGTTTCGGCCAAGTCGATCCCGCACGTCGCCAACGGCCTCGGCATCGCCATCCTTTCGACACCGAAGGGCGTGATGGCCGACCACGAAGCACGCGAACAGAACGTCGGCGGTGAGATCCTCTGCCAGATCTTCTGATCTGGCAGCTGACCGCAAAGTGGAATCCGGTCTTCGGATCGTTTCCGAAGACAGAGACCTGAAACAAGAGAAGTGACGAGGACAACAAAATGTCTCGTATTGGAAAGAAACCCGTTTCGCTGCCGCAGGGCGTGACCGCGACCGTCAACGGCCAGACCGTGACGGCGAAGGGCCCCAAGGGCGAGCTGAAGTTCGTGGTGAACGACGAAGTCCTGGTCAAGATGGAAGGCAGCGAGATCGCTGTCCAGCCGCGCGACCAGACCAAGACGGCCCGCTCCAAGTGGGGCATGTCGCGCACGCAGATCGTCAACATCCTGCAGGGTGTGAAGGACGGCTTCGAGAAGAAGCTCGAGATCACCGGCGTCGGCTATCGTGCCGCACTTCAGGGCAAGAACCTGCAGCTGGCACTTGGCTTCAGCCATGACGTCGTCTACGAGACGCCGGCTGGCATCACCATCACGGTGCCGAAGCCGACGGAAATCACCGTGGCCGGCATCGACAAGCAGCAGGTCGGCCAGGTGGCCGCCGAGATCCGCGAATACCGCGGCCCCGAGCCCTACAAGGGCAAGGGCGTCCGCTACGCTGGCGAGAAGATCGTCCGCAAGGAAGGCAAGAAGAAGTAGTGGGCTTGGCCCCGAAAGGTTGAAGACTTTTCGGAAAGGGCCAAGCTGAAGAAGTGCAACGCCGCGGGGAGCGGTCGCGGGAGGCGCTTTCGCCTACCGCACATGGCGGCCCCCGTTTTTTGAAGGCAAGGAAGACCATCATGGGTACCAAGGAATCCACGCAGCGCCGTGCGCAGCGCGTTCGCCGCCAGATCAGAAAGGTCGCCGGCGAGCGTCCGCGTCTGTCGGTTCACCGCACCTCGAAGAACATCTATGTCCAGGTGATCGACGACGCCAAGGGCCACACCATCGCTGCCGCCTCGACGCTCGAGAAGGACCTCAAGGGTTCGCTCAAGACCGGCGCCGACACCGCCGCCGCCGCCGCGATCGGCAAGCTGATCGCCGAGCGCGCCACCAAGGCAGGCGTCAAGGAAGTTGTCTTCGACCGTGGCCCGTACATCTATCATGGCCGCGTCAAGGCGCTGGCCGAAGCCGCCCGCGAAGGTGGCTTGAGCTTCTAAGCATGATCCCGAAAAGTTGCAGACTTTTCGGATAAAGATTATGCGAAGGAAAAAATAGCTTTTCGCTCCCGGTGACGGTTTCCCGATTTATTCGGGGCGAGGCACCGGATCTTATCATCAACCGTGCTTCCGGAAAAAAACAAGGAACAGGATATGGCACAGGAACGTAGGGATGGCGGCCGCGGCCGCGATCGTGAAGAACGCGATGACGGCATGGTGGACAAGCTGGTCCACATCAACCGCGTCGCCAAGGTCGTCAAGGGTGGCCGCCGCTTCGGCTTCGCCGCGCTCGTCGTCGTCGGCGACCAGAAGGGCCGCGTCGGCTTCGGTCACGGCAAGGCACGCGAAGTGCCGGAAGCCATCCGCAAGGCAACCGAATCGGCCAAGCGCGACATGATCTTCGTGCCGCTGCGCTCGGGCCGCACGCTGCACCACGACGTCGAGGGACGCTGGGGCGCCGGTCGCGTTCTGCTGCGCGCAGCCAAGCAGGGTACCGGCATCATCGCCGGCGGCCCGATGCGCGCCGTCTTCGAAACGCTCGGCATGCATGACGTGGTCGCCAAGTCGATGGGTTCGTCGAACCCCTACAACATGGTTCGCGCCACCTTCGACGCGCTGAAGAGCCAGATGCATCCCAAGGATGTGGCTGCCGCGCGCGGCATCAAGTATTCGACCCTTCAGGCCCGCCGCGGCACCGCCGTTGCGGCTGAAGAATAGTCGATCTGACCAGGGATTTTGACCATGGCCAAGAAAGCAACCAAGACCATCACCGTTGAGCAGATCGGTTCGCCGATCCGCCGCCCGAAGGAACAGCGCGCGACGCTGGTCGGCCTCGGCCTCAACAAGATGCACAAGCAGCGCACCCTGGAAGATACGCCTTCCGTGCGCGGCATGATCGCTGCCGTTCAGCATCTCGTCCGCGTCGTGGACGAGGGCTGAGCCAAAGCGCAGGAGAACCCAGATGAAACTCAATGATCTGCGTGACAAGGACGGCGCGACGCACTCCAAGAAGCGTCTCGGCCGTGGCATCGGTTCCGGCTCGGGCAAGACCGCCGGTCGCGGCGTCAAGGGCCAGAAGGCGCGCTCCGGCGTCGCCGTCAACGGCTTCGAGGGTGGCCAGATGCCGCTTTACCGGCGCCTGCCGAAGCGTGGCTTCAACAACATCTTCGCCAAGAGCTTCACCGTCGTCTCGCTGGCCCGCATCCAGGTGGCCATCGATGCCAAGAAGCTCGATGCCAAGGCAACCGTGACGGCTGAATCGCTGGTTGCCGCCGGCGTCATTCGTCGCGTCAAGGACGGCGTGCGCATCCTTTCGGACGGCGAGATCAAGGCGAAGCTCGCCTTTGACGTCGCCGGTGCCTCCAAGGCCGCGATCGAGAAGATCGAAAAGGCCGGCGGCTCGGTCAAGCTGCCGGAAAAGGCAGCCGCGGAGTAACGGCAATTTGAAGCGCGACCGGTAAGAATGGGATCCCGTTTTTGCTCACGATCGCGCTTTGATCTGCTCAATTAAGCGGCCGCGTCAACGCGGCCGCTTGCATGTTTAGAGCCCGGAGCTTATCTCGTGAGCTTCGGTGAAACGCACCGCCTGACCTCACGGGCCATCAAGCGTTACCAAGCGGAGAATCAGGCATGGCTTCGGCTGCTGAACAATTAGCCTCGAATCTGAATTTCTCGGCCTTCGCCAAGGCGGAGGACCTGAAGAAACGCATCTGGTTCACCATCGGCGCGCTGCTCGTCTACCGCCTCGGCACCTACATTCCGCTTCCCGGCATCAATCCCGACGCCTTCGCCCAGGCCTTCTCCTCGCAGAGCAAGGGCGTGCTTGGCATGTTCAACATGTTCGCTGGCGGCGCCGTGCAGCGCATGGCGATCTTCGCGCTCGGCATCATGCCCTACATCTCCGCCTCCATCATCATGCAGCTGATGACCTCGGTCATCCCTTCGCTGGAAGCGCTGAAGAAGGAAGGCGAGCAGGGCCGCAAGGTCATCAATCAGTACACGCGCTACGGCACCGTGTTGCTCGCGCTGGTTCAGGCCTATGGCATTTCGGTCGGGCTGGAAAACGGCAACGGCATCGTCAGCGATCCCGGCATGTTCTTCCGCATTTCGACCGTCGTCACCCTAGTCGGCGGCACCATGTTCCTGATGTGGCTCGGTGAGCAGATCACCGCGCGCGGCATCGGCAACGGCATTTCGCTGATCATCTTCTCGGGCATCGTCGCCGGCTTGCCGCATGCCATCTCCGGCACGCTGGAACTCGGCCGCACCGGCGCCCTGTCGACCGGCCTGATCCTGGCGATCATCGTGCTGGCCATCGTCGTCATCGCGCTGATCGTGTTCTTCGAGCGCGCCCAGCGGCGCCTGCTGATCCAGTATCCGAAGCGCCAGGTCGGCAATCGCATGTTCCAGGGCGACACCTCGCACCTGCCGCTTAAGCTGAACACGTCGGGCGTCATCCCGCCGATCTTTGCCTCGTCGCTGCTGTTGCTGCCGGCCACCATCGCCGGCTTCTCGCAGACGACCAACATGCCGGCCTGGGCCAGCACCATCCTGGCCTCGCTCGGCCACGGCCAGCCGCTCTACATGGCGTTCTACGCGGCGATGATCGTGTTCTTCGCCTTCTTCTACACAGCGATTGTCTTCAACCCGAAGGACACCGCCGACCAGCTCAAGAAGCATTCGGGCTTCATCCCGGGCTATCGTCCGGGCGAGCGCACCGCCGATTACATCGATTACGTTCTCACCCGCATCACCGTCGTCGGCGCCATCTATCTGGTGCTGGTGTGCCTGCTGCCGGAGTTCCTGATCTCGGCGACTGGCGTACCATTCTACCTTGGTGGCACATCGCTTCTGATCGTGGTCAGTGTCACGCTCGATACGGTTGCGCAGATTCAGGGGCACCTGATCGCGCACCAGTATGAAGGCCTGATCAAGAAGTCGAAGCTGCGCGGGGGGAAGAAAGCCAGATGAGGTTGATTTTGCTTGGGCCGCCAGGAGCGGGCAAGGGGACACAAGCACAAAGACTGGTAGAGAAACACGGCATACCCCAGCTTTCGACGGGCGACATGCTGCGTGCCGCCGTTCAAGCCGGCACCGAAGTCGGCAAGCGTGCCAAGGCGGTGATGGATGCCGGTGAACTGGTGTCCGATGCCATCGTCAACGCTATTGTTGCCGAGCGGATCGACCAAGCCGACTGCGCCAAGGGCTTCATCCTCGACGGCTACCCGCGCACGCTGGTGCAGGCCGATGCGGTCGAGCAGATGCTTGCCGAGCGTGGCATCGGTCTCGATACGGTCATCGAACTGGTCGTCGACGACAGGGCCCTGGTCGGCCGCATCGTCAAACGCGCCGAGGATGCCAAGGCAGCCGGCCAGCCGGTGCGCAAGGACGACAATCCCTCGGTGTTCGAAGAGCGCCTGCGCGAGTACTACAAGAAGACCGCACCGCTGACCGGCTACTACTACGCCAAGGGCAGGCTCAAAACTGTCGACGGCATGGCCAGCATCGACGCGGTGACCGCCGAAATCGAAACCGTGCTCGCGGCGACTGCTCAAGGGGCGGAGTCGGTAAATTAACGATTGCGCTTGACGGGAGCGGTTCGCTGCGGTATGGCGGCCCGTCTTCCTATCAGGCATGGGCTTTGCTTGTCCGCAAGGGCAAGGCAGCCGCTTTGAACTGGAAACTCCCGCATGGGCCGGCCTCCACCGGACGCGGGGCAACTTTGACAGCGCCGGATCTGCCTTTTTTGAGGGTTGGCCGGCCCACATGGAGAAGAGAGAACATGGCTCGTATAGCCGGCGTCAACATTCCGACCAACAAGCGCGTCGTCATCGCGCTTCAGTACATTCACGGCATTGGCAAGAAGTTCGCCCAGGAGATCGTCGACAAGGTCGGCATCCCGGCGGAGCGCCGCGTCAACCAGCTCACCGACGCGGAAGTGCTGCAGATCCGTGAGACCATCGACCGCGACTACCAGGTCGAAGGCGACCTGCGCCGCGAAGTGTCGATGAACATCAAGCGGCTCATGGACCTCGGCTGCTACCGCGGCCTGCGTCACCGCCGCTCGCTGCCGGTTCGCGGCCAGCGCACCCACACCAATGCACGCACCCGCAAGGGCCCGGCCAAGTCGATCGCCGGCAAAAAGAAGTAATTTTTTAGGGGAACAAGGGAGTAGGGAGTAAGGCAGTAGGGAATGCCCGCCGATCGGGTCGCACTTTTCCCTCCTCCCCTACTGCCCTATTCCCCTACTCCCCTACGAAGGTGGAGCCGCTGGCATTACGGCGGTGTAGAGATCAACTGAAAGGACTATCATGGCCAAGGAAGCCGCTCGTGTTCGCCGTCGCGAACGCAAGAACATCTCGTCGGGCGTTGCCCACGTCAATTCGACCTTCAACAACACGATGATCACCATCACCGACGCGCAGGGCAATTCGATCGCCTGGTCGTCGGCCGGTGCCCAGGGCTTCAAGGGGTCGCGCAAGTCGACCCCGTTCGCCGCCCAGATGGCTGCCGAGGACGTTGCCAAGAAGGCCCAGGAACACGGCATGCGCATGCTCGAAGTCGAGGTCTGCGGACCTGGCTCGGGCCGCGAATCGGCGCTGCGCGCCCTGCAGGCGGCCGGCTTCACCATCACCTCGATCCGTGATGTGACGCCGATCCCGCACAATGGCTGCCGCCCGCGCAAGAAGCGCCGCGTCTAACATTATTGAACGCCGTGCGAACGCCGAAAGGCGTTCCTCCACGGTATTCCAGGTCGCCCGCCACGATTGGATGGTGGCGGGTCAACGGAAGGAAAGCATCATGATCCAGAAAAATTGGCAGGAACTGATCAAGCCGAACAAGATCGAGTTCTCGTCGAAGAAGAAGACGCTGACCACGCTGGTCGCCGAGCCGCTCGAGCGCGGCTTTGGCCTCACGCTCGGCAACGCGCTGCGCCGCGTGCTTCTGTCTTCGCTGCGCGGTGCGGCCGTCACCGCAGTGCAGATCGACGGTGTCCTGCATGAATTCTCGTCCATCGCCGGCGTGCGCGAGGACGTGACCGACATCGTCCTGAACATCAAGGAAATCGCCATCCGCATGGAAGGCGATGGACCCAAGCGCATGGTCGTGCGCAAGCAGGGACCGGGCGCGGTTCTGGCCGGCGACATCCAAACGGTTGGCGACGTCGAGATCCTCAACCCCGACCACGTCATCTGCACGCTGGACGAAGGCGCTGAAATCCGCATGGAATTCACCGTCGACACCGGCAAGGGTTACGTACCGGCAGAGCGCAACCGCGCCGAGGATGCGCCGATCGGCCTGATCCCGGTCGACAGCCTGTATTCGCCGGTCAAGAAGGTCTCCTACAAGGTCGAGAACACCCGCGAGGGCCAGGTTCTCGACTACGACAAGCTGACCATGACCATCGAGACGGACGGTTCGATCTCGGGCGAGGACGCAGTGGCGTTCGCCGCTCGCATCCTGCAGGACCAGCTCGGCCTGTTCGTCAACTTCGACGAGCCGCAGAAGGAAGTCGCGGCGGAAGCCGTCACCGAGCTCGCCTTCAACCCGGCGCTGCTCAAGAAGGTCGACGAACTCGAGCTTTCCGTGCGTTCGGCCAACTGCCTGAAGAACGACAACATCGTCTACATCGGCGATCTCATCCAGAAGACCGAAGCCGAGATGCTGCGCACCCCGAACTTCGGCCGCAAGTCGCTGAACGAGATCAAGGAAGTGCTGGCGGCGATGGGCCTGCACCTCGGCATGGAAGTGCCGGACTGGCCGCCGGAAAACATCGAAGACCTCGCCAAGCGTTACGAAGATCAATATTGAGCATGAATTCCAAGGATCGGCGGCCTTGGCCGCTCGATCCGACGGTCATGCGGAAAACCATCAGAGGCCGTGTCCTCTTGAACAACTGAAGAAGGAAATGAGCCATGCGCCACGGTTTCAAAGGCCGCCGCTTCGCCCGAAGCATTAGCCATCGCAAGTCGATGTTCGCCAACCTCGCCGTGTCGCTGCTCGAGCACGAGCAGATCGTCACCACCTTGCCGAAGGCGAAGGACCTGCGTCCGATCGTCGAGAAGCTGGTGACGCTCGGCAAGCGCGGCGACCTGCACGCCCGCCGCCAGGTGATCGCGCAGATCGGCAATGAAGGCGTCGTCAAGCGCCTGTTCGACACGATCGCCCCGCGCTACGCCAACCGTAACGGCGGCTACCTGCGCATCATGAAGGCGGGATTCCGTCACGGCGACAATGCCGCGATGGCCGTCATCGAGTTCGTCGATCGCGACACCTCGGCCAAGGGCGCCGGCGACCGTGCCCGCCTCGAAGCCGAAGGCACCGAAGCGGACGCCGCGGCCGCATAAGGTCACGTCTTTCTAGAATGAATTGAAGGGGCCTGCGGGCCCCTTTTTCATGTTCTGCGCGGTTCAAAGCGTGCCCATAAAGATCTGCTTGCGCGAAAATAATCGGATTTCAGCGGCTTAGCCTTTCATTTTGCACAATCGTCGGGACAATGCGCCCGAACTTGCCTTGGAGGATTCGCGAATGCGCGCCAAAAGACTGTCCCTTGTCCTGCTCTGCGCCTTCCTAGTGTTCGCAGCCGCACCGGCAGTTCGGCAGGCGTTGGCCGAAGACGCCGCAAAGCCAGCCGATCCGGGCCTGTCGGACGTGCTGACCGATCTGTTGCATGGTGTCGAGGGCGAAAACGCTACCTCGGGGCCCGACAAGCGCGTGCCGTTCGGCCGCGAAGAGGTGCAACTGTCGTTCGCGCCGCTGGTCAAGCAGACGGCGCCCGCCGTGGTCAATGTCTATGCCTCGCAGACGGCCAAGGTCACGTCGCCTTTTGAAGGCGATCCGTTCTTCGAGGAGTTTTTCGGCCGTGCCCGGCCGCGCGCGCAGTCCTCGCTGGGCTCGGGTGTGCTTGTCGATCCGAGCGGTGTCATCGTCACCAATTTCCACGTCATCAAGGATGCCGACGAGGTCAAGGTGGCGACCGCCGACGGGCGCGAATTCACCAGCAAGGTGATGCTGAAGGACGAGACGCTCGACCTTGCCGTGCTCAAGATCGAATCCGACAAGCCATTCCCGGTGATCGCCATCGGCGATTCCGACGCGCTCGAAGTTGGCGATCTGGTGCTGGCCATCGGCAATCCCTTCGGCGTCGGCCAGACCACCACAAGCGGTATCGTCTCCGCACTTGCCCGCAGCCATATCGGCGTCTCGGACTCGGGCTACTTCATCCAGACCGACGCCGCCATCAATCCCGGCAATTCCGGCGGCGCGCTGATCAACATGGGCGGCCAGCTGGTCGGCATCAACACCGCCATCTATAGCCGCAGCGGCGGCTCGATCGGCATCGGTTTTGCCATCCCGGCCAATATGGTGCGGGCTTTCGCCGATGCCGCCAAGGCCGGCCTCGATTTCTTCGAGCGCCCTTATATCGGCGCCGAGTTCGAGGCGGTGACGCCGCAGATCGCCGAATCGCTTGCCATGGAAAAGCCGACCGGCGCCCTGGTCTCGTCCGTCGATGCGACGGGGCCGGCTGGCAAGGCGGGGCTGAAGCCGGGCGACGTCGTGCTGCAGATCAACGGCAAGCCGGTCGAGAGCATCGAGGCGCTGGACTATCGCATGGCGACGCTGTCGATCGGCACCAAGGCCAATTTCGCGATCCTGACCAAGGGCCAGCAGGCGGCGATGGACATCGCGCTGGAGCGCGCGCCGGAGGGTGCGAAAGCCACGGAAGTGACGCTGCATGGCCGCAGCCCGTTCTCGGGCGCCAAGGTCGCGGAGCTGTCGCCACGGCTTGCCCAGAAGCTCGGCCTGCGCACCGATCTCAAGGGCGTGACGGTGATCGACATCAACCGCGACTCGCCGGCCGCCGATTTCGGTTTCATGCCGGGCGACATCGTGCGCGAGGTCAACGGCACCGCGATAGACACAGCCGCGACGCTGGCGCAGGCTGCCCAGCAGGATACGCGCTGGTGGCGCTTTACCGTCGAGCGCGGCGGGCAGATACTGCGCCAGGTGTTGCGTTACTGAGTTCGATCTGAAGAGATCGCGCTCCAAACCAAAAGAAGTGCATGGCCGATCTGTTCAGCGTTGACGAACCGGAAAAGAGGCCGCCTGGACGGCCGCTGGCCGACAGGCTGCGGCCGAAGAACCTTGGTGAGGTCGTTGGCCAGGAACATCTGACCGGGCCAGATGGCGCGCTGACCCGGCTGATCGGCTCAGGTTCGCTCGGCTCGATGATCTTCTGGGGTCCGCCCGGCACTGGCAAGACCACAGTGGCAAGGTTGCTTGCCGGCGAGACCAGCCTTGCCTTCGAGCAGATATCGGCGGTGTTTTCCGGGGTCGCCGACCTGAAGAAGGTCTTCGAGGCCGCCAAGCTGCGCCGCGCCAATGGCCGCCAGACATTGTTGTTTGTCGACGAGATCCATCGTTTCAACCGCGCCCAGCAGGATTCCTTTCTCCCCGTCATGGAGGATGGGACAGTCGTCCTGGTTGGCGCCACCACCGAAAATCCGTCCTTCGAACTCAACGCGGCGCTGTTGTCGCGCGCGCGCGTCATGGTCTTTCATTCGCTTGGCGAGGAGAGCATCGCCAAGCTGATGACGCGGGCGGAAGAGACGGAGGGCAGGGCACTGCCGCTAGACGATAAGGCGCGGACAATGCTCATCCGCATGAGCGATGGTGACGGACGCGCCTCCCTGACGCTCGCCGAGGAAGTCTGGCGTGCCGCTAAGCCCGGCGAGGTGTTCGATCCCGAAGGGCTGCAGCGCATCGTCCAGCGCCGTGCGCCGATCTACGACAAAGGCCAGGACGGCCATTACAATCTGATCTCGGCGCTGCACAAATCGGTGCGCGGCTCGGATCCCGACGCCGCGCTCTACTATCTCGCGCGCATGTTCGATGCCGGCGAGGATCCGCTCTATCTCGGCCGCCGGCTGGTGCGCATGGCGATGGAGGACATCGGCCTTGCCGATCCGCAGGCACTGGTCGTCGCCAACGCCGCCAAGGACGCCTACGACTATCTCGGCTCGCCCGAGGGCGAACTCGCCTTTGCCGAGGCCACCGTCTATCTCGCCACCGCGCCCAAATCCAACGCCGTCTACACCGCCTTCAAGGCGGCCACGCGCGCTGCCAAGGAGCACGGCTCGCTGCTGCCGCCAAAGCATATTCTGAACGCGCCGACCAAGCTGATGAAGGAAGAGGATTACGGCGCGGGCTATCGCTACGATCATGATGAGCCGGACGCGTTTTCGGGCCAGGACTATTTTCCCGAGAAGATGGGCCGCCAGACCTTCTACGATCCGCCTGAACGTGGTTTCGAGCGCGATATCAGGAAGCGGCTCGATTATTGGGCAAAGCTGCGCAAAGAGCGGGAATAGCCGGCTTGCGCGGCCCGGTGGTCGTCACGCTTCGAAACGAGGCTTCGCCCTGGGGTGTGTCCGCCTCTGTTGTCCTGCACACGCTGCTCGCCGCCACGCTGGCCCTAACGCCATTGCCGAAGCCGCCGAAACGGCTGGAGGAAGAGCGCGTGTCGGTCGACATCCTGACGCCCCGGCAGTTCGAGGCCTTGACCAGGCCGCCACCGGCGCCAACACCGCCTCCAGCCCCGGAGGCACGAGCCCCGGCGCCAAGGCCACCGCCGAGCGCTCCTCAATCTCGACCGTCAACCGCGCCGGCCATGATCCGGCCGACCGAGATGCTGTCGGCCAAGACGCTCGCCGATCCACGCAGCCGGCAGGCGCGCGCCGACCTCGCCACCTTCGGTTCGGATGAACGCATGGTGCAATTGTGCAATCTCGAGGCCATGGACCAGATTCGCCGGTGGCGGGCAGACTTTCATCCAGAACGCGTCGTGCCTTACGCCACGGCGGAGGAAAAAATCACTGGGACCACGATTGCCGCCAATGGTGCTGCTTTCCGCAGCCGCAAAAACTGGTACAGTTTGAAGTTCAAATGCCGGCTCGCACGAGACGGCGAAAGCGTCATCGGCTTTGAGTTTCTGGTCGGCGATCCCGTGACCAGGGAAAAATGGGACGAGCTTGGTTTGCCGGCGGTGCATTGACCGAAGTCCGGCGACCTCCACGAGGCAGCCGCCAGGCACGATGCCGTGACCGTTGTGTGGTGACCCAAAAGACCTTATCAAGGCGCACGGCCGGGCGGTGGTCGTTGCCGTGACTTTGGCAGTTCATTCGCAACAGGATCGCGCTCCGCGCGTGGAAAAATGACAAAAAACCTTCGCAAATCCCTTCGCAAATTCGCCATTGCCGTCCCGCTTCTCGCCCTTGGCTTCTATTTCATCCCCGTCCTGACGACGATCTTCATCGTCTGCGGCCTGATCGACGTGCTGCGCAACGACAGGAAGGATCTGTCGCTGTTCTCGGGTTACTTCCTCGGCAACGGCCTGTTCACCTGGCTGCTGTCGCCGTTCAACCTGCTGGTCGATCTGCTCTGCTACAGGAATCCCGGCGTGTGGAAGCTGGAGCAGTTTCCCGCCGATTATCAGCGCGAGGTCAATGAGGTCCTGGACATCTTCAAGGCGCGCAAGGACGAGATCATCGCCGACATCGATGCCAATTTCGGCGCCGGCCGGCGCGGCATGTATGTCTACCAATGGTACGGCAAGCACCGGATCGACAACGTCGCCGAGTTCAACAAGGATTTCAAATACATCAAGACGATCGCCGTTTCCGTCTTCAGCAAGCGCGAATCGACCTCGTGGCACTTCGGCCCGCTGCGGCTCAGCCTGCGCATTCTCTACAATCTGATCCCGGTGAAGTCGGAGATCTTCGTCGAATGCGGCAACGTCAAGAACTACTGGTACGACAATCCGCTGTTCATTTTCGACGACACGCTGCTGCACCGCTCGGTCAACGAGTATGACGGCCGCCGCTACTGCGTGTTCATGGACATCATCAGGCCATCCCCGGTCCCCCGCCTGATAGCAGGCATGCTCGCCATCGTCTCGGTCAGCGTCGAGCGCATCAATTCGATGTTCTACAAGAACTGGAAAATGATCGGCTCGACCAAGCCGAAGAAAGTCGAAACCACCTGAGCTGAAAGCTATCGACGCTGTCGGGCTCCGCCGGCAGCGTCCTGGTGGCTTGCAAGGTGTGGTCAACTTTGACAGTGCTCGTGCACAGGCTTGGCATCCAAGTCTTGAATCTCCGCTACCCCCCTTGAGCCTCCGGCACCGGGACTCCGCTCGACAATGCCGTCGCCGGGCTTGAGGCGAGCAAGGCGTCTCCGCGCTTGTTCTTCACCGCCATTTGGGCTCTCGACAATTCATTATATGAATCGTCTCGCTAGATTCGCATTCGCCGGAACGGCTCCTGCGTTGCGAGTTGGTGCGGTTCGGGTTCCACGGCTCTGTCTTTTCCTCCCAGGCGGCCTCCAGTGACAAAGAACAAAATCTTCGGATTCTGGACGGGGGCTTACATTTGCACCCTGATACCGGGCCTTGTTCTGAGCGCCATATATATAGGCCTTGAAGAGCCCGTGTATTATTGGGACTTCGTCGCCTACTTCAATATATTCCAGCATCAAGGGGCGCTCCTCATCGAGAGTCCTTTTCAATGGCTAAGCCAGTTGGCCACCTCTATCGCGACAGATGACTATGGTTCGGCGATTTTGGCGCCGTTGATGCCGATTTATGTACTTTTCGGAGGTTCGCGATATGCGTTTGTCGCCGGAATAGTCGCGGTCTATCTGGTACCGACGGTTCTCCTCATAGCCCGAATGAGCTATTTGGAGGCGACTTCCGAGACGTCTTCATCCCGAGCCTGGCTCGCCGTCTGGATTGCGGCCTTCTTCTACACCCCGTTCTGGGCGCCGACGCTTCGTGGAATGCCGGACATTGCCGGTTGTCTTGCCATTACCACGGCGACCTATTTTCTTTGGAAGTCAAAGTTTCTTACCCGCGAGCCGGTGATCAGCGGAATTTGCGTGGGCGTGTGCCTGTGGCTGGCGTTCATGCTGCGTCGCTGGTACGCCTACGCCGTCATTGGCGTCGCCGTTTCCGCCGCCTTCTTTTGTTTGCTGCAGATTGCAAGGGATCGGAGCTATCCGTCCTTCGGCAAAGCGGCATTGGGCGGCCTGTGTGCGATTTTCGTTATTGCCGCGGCCGCATTGAACTTCCAGCTGCCGCTGATCGCCAGGATTCTGGGCACCAGCTACGGCGATCTCTACAGCGGATACAGGACGACCTTCCTCATCCAGCTTGGCGAGATGGAATCCCGGCTCAGCTATGTGAACTGGCTGCTGATCTTCATTGGCCTCTGTCTCTCGGCCGTGCGCCGCAATGGGTTTTCGCTGTGGTGCGCCTTTGCCTCGGTGTTCGCTTTCTTGATCTTTATCCGCACGCAGGATCCGGAGCGGCATCATTCATTGCCGATGTTTCTTTGGCTGTTCCCGGCATACGCCCAGGCAATCGTTGCGATCGTTTCGATGCCGGCACTGAAATCACGATGGTCGGCCGCCGCGATCGCTTGTGCCGCCGGATTTGCTTTTTTTGGCACGTTTTTTCCAATTGGTCGTCAGCTGTTGTCGCCGGTTGGCTTCGTTTTCGCCGAGGAAGCGACGCTCCCGCTACACCTCGACAATCTTCCCGAATACAGACGCCTGATTGCCGACCTGCTTGGCAAAATGAAAGCTGAGGATCGTTTTTCGGTGTTTGCCTCGGGCGCGGCTTTGAGCGACTCGCTGTTGTTTGGTTTGGATCCCAAGCTCACTCCGCACGTCGGATGGATTTGTCAGGTGGATAGTCGCGATCAATTCCGGCCGGAGGCTTTGAAATCCAGATATGTCGTCGTGGCTGACCGGCCTGTCATCCATCTGCAGCCGGGTGCGCAGATTTGTGTCACGCTCCCCAACCAGTATATTCTCGAGGGAAAAGGCATCGGCGCTGCCTACAAACGCGTTGAAACCTACCAATTATCCGACGGCCTTACCGGTTACCTCTATGAGCAGGTGCGCCCGGTCGGCAAAGCCGAAGTCGATGCCCTCTACAGCGAGTTCCAGAAGAAATATCCGAACTGGACGGCGCCCGAGTGGTGAAGGCGGGGTCGACTGTCGGGCCTTGAAGGGATTGACGCCACCGCCCTTGCATGGGCAGTAAATGTCCATGTTCAATCTGCTTCTCGTGGTCGTCGGCGGCGGCATCGGCGCCGGCATCCGTCATCTCGCCAATATGGGCGCGCTGCGCCTCGTCGGCCCCAACTATCCCTGGGGGACGATGGCGATCAACATCGTCGGTTCCTTTGCCATGGGTCTGTTCATCGCCATCCTGGCGCGCCGCGGCGGATCGACCGAAGTCAGGCTGTTTGTCGCCACCGGCATCCTTGGCGGCTTCACCACCTTTTCCGCTTTCTCGCTGGATTTCGCGACATTGTGGGAGCGGGGAGCCACTTTGCCTGCGTTTGGATATGCGCTTGCCAGCGTGATTGGCGCCATTATCGCCCTGTTTCTGGGACTTTGGCTCGCAAGAAGCCTGCCTTAGTGCTATTGCCGCGCCGAGAGCAGGGCCGAGCCCTGCCGGGAAATGGATAAGCGAAGAAAATATGGCAGGCGTTGAACAGATCACGGTGGAGGCCGGCGAGGCGGGCATGCGGCTCGATCGCTGGTTCAAGACCCATTTCCCGGGCCTCGGCTTTGGCCATCTGCAGAAGCTGCTGCGCTCCGGACAAATCCGCGTCGATGGCGGTCGGGTCAAGGCGGACAGCCGTGTCGAGCCTGGCCAGGTGGTGCGTGTTCCGCCGCTCGAGGTGGACAAGAAGGGCGAGAGCCCGCTCACCGGCCACTCGATCCGCAACCAGGGCGATGCCGACGTCCTGGCCAAAATGCTGATCCATGAGGATCCGAAGGTTTTCGTCTTCAACAAACCGGCGGGCCTGGCGGTGCAGGGCGGGTCGGGCGTTACCCGCAATGTCGACGACATGCTGGAAGCCTGGCGCAACCAGAAGGGCGAGAAGCCGCGGCTGGTCCACCGGCTCGACCGCGACACGTCGGGCGTGCTGGTCGTTGCCCGCACGAGGCTGGCCGCGATGAAGCTCTCGGAGGCATTC
The DNA here is from genome assembly GCF_000502435.1 of Mesorhizobium sp. LNHC232B00. Classification (NCBI taxonomy): domain Bacteria; kingdom Pseudomonadati; phylum Pseudomonadota; class Alphaproteobacteria; order Hyphomicrobiales; family Phyllobacteriaceae; genus Mesorhizobium; species Mesorhizobium sp. LNHC232B00. The sequence continues at coordinate 25,979 of NZ_AYWP01000035.1, read as the reverse complement.
CGCGCCCGCGAGACCAAGAAGACCTACTGGGCGCTGGTCAAGGGCGTGCCTCCCAAGCGCGAGGACAAGATCTCGACCTGGCTGATCAAGGAGCCGACACCCGACGGCGACCGGGTGCGCATCGCCGCGCATGGCGAAAAAGGCGCCGACCATGCCGTATCCTACTACCGCATCATCGAGCAGGCGGCGCAGACGATGACCTGGCTGGAAATGGAGCCCTATACCGGCCGCACCCACCAGTTGCGTGTCCATGCCGCCTATATCGGCTGCCCCATCATCGGCGATCCGAAATATTTCGAGGCCGACACCAATTGGGATTTTCCCGGCGGCATCCAAAATCGCCTGCATCTGCACGCGCGGCGCATCGTTATCCCGCACCCGGACAAGGGCTTCATCGACGTCACCGCGCCGATGCCGCCGCATATGCGCCAGAGCTGGAACCTGATCGGCTTCGACGACGCCAGCGCGGAGGATTGATCGTGGTCACCGACACGCTCGATCGGCGCGACACGGTCGACATGGCCGCCGCCGCGATCATGGTCGGCCTGACTTTTTCCTGGGGACTGAACTACGTCGCCGCCAAGATCTCCTATGCCGGTTACGACCCCGTCTTCCTGTCGATCGCGCGTTCGATCATCGGCGGCTTCTGTGTCTTCCTCTGGTGCCGCTGGCGCGGCATCGCGCTGTTCACGCGCGACGGCACCTTGCTTGCCGGCATCGCGGTGGGCGTGCTTTTCGGCGTGGAATTCCTTTGCCTTTACGTCGGCCTGGAACACACGACCGTTGCCCGCAACACCCTGCTGGTCAACTCCATGCCGTTCTGGATGCTGATCGGCGGCCACTTCCTGCTTGGCGAACAGATCACCTTGCGAAAGTTCCTCGGCCTGCTCTTGGCCTTCGCCGGTCTTGCCGCGGTTTTTTCCGACAAGCTTGGCGGCGGCGGGGACATGCTGTTCGGTGATATTCTGAGCCTGGGTTCCGGCTTCTTCTGGGCCCTGACCAACATCCTCATCAAACGATCGAAACTGGTCGAGGCGAGTGCCGAAAAGCTGCTACTTTACCAACTCGCCGGCGCGGCCATCGTTGGCCTCCTGGTTCTGCCTTTGGCGGGCCCGCCGGTGCGCGATCCCGCGTTGCTGCCGACCTTGGCGCTGCTGTTCCAGGCGATCTACATCGTCGCCTTCACCTACGTGTTGTGGTTCTGGCTGCTGCGCCGCTATCCGGCGTCGGGTCTGTCCAGTTTCACCTTCCTGTCACCGGTGTTCGGTGTTTTGTGCGGCGCAATCATCTTGAACGAGCCGCTGACCATCCGCATCTTCCTGGCACTTGGTCTGATTGCCGCCGGCCTGATCATCGTCAACCGGCCGGCGCGCAAGCTGACACCGGCGTGAGAGAGACCTTCATGCGCGATATCCTCAACGACCTCGAAGCGGGCAAATACCTTTCCGATCCGGACCCGGTGCGCCGTGCCCAAATCCAGATGAAGACACCGCTGCCGAAGCGCTTCTACAAGACCGTCTCGGTTGCGCCGGTGGAAGACGGGTTTGCCGTCCATCTCGACGGCAGGCCGGTGCGCACACCGGGCAAGGCGCTGTTGTCGCTGCCGACCGAAACAGCCGCGGCGCTGGTTGCCGACGAGTTCGCCGCACAGGGCGAGACCATCAATCCGGTGACGATGCCGGTGATGCGCCTGGTCAACACCGCCATCGATGGCGTCGCCAGCGATCCGCAAGCGGTGCTGGAAGACATATTGCGCTTTGCCTCGTCCGACTTGCTTTGTTACCGCGCCGATGCGCCGCAAGGGCTGGTCGAGCGGCAGAACGAGCACTGGGACCCGGTGATCGATTGGGCACGCCGCAGCCTTGGTGCCCGCTTCAACCTTGCCGAAGGCATCATCCATGTCGAGCAGCCGCGCGAGACGATCGCCGTGCTGGGCGCGCATCTTGCTCAGCGCGCCGAGCCGCTGCGGCTTGCCGCCATCCACGTCATGACCTCGCTGACCGGTTCGGCGCTGCTGGCGCTGGCTGTCGATTTTGGCGAGCTCGACGTCGAGGCCGCCTGGGCCGCCGGCCATGTCGATGAGGACTGGCAGATCGAGCAGTGGGGCCAGGATGCGGAGGCGGTGGCCCGCCGCTCGGCGCGCAAGCGCGACATGATGGCCGCCGTCCAACTCCTGGAAGCGCTCAAGGCCTGAGCGTCGCACGGCTTTGCCGCACCGCACCTAATACCAAAGTCATAATCCCATCGTCGCTCTGCCGCCGGGGGGCGCTTTCTGTCATTTTTTCCGTGATGGCTGTCGTTGAGTCCGCGTTCGGAGGAGAACGCCGACGATTAAAACGCAGCGTCGAGGACAAGGGTCTCACGGGAGGAAAACGCAATGGCATTGGCATCGACCGCCGGCGGAACGAGCCGCGGCATGACGCGGGAAGAGAAGAAGGTCATCTTCGCTTCCTCGCTCGGCACCGTCTTCGAATGGTACGATTTCTATCTCTACGGCTCGTTGGCGGCCTTCATCGGCTCGACCTTTTTCGCTCCGACGATCCCTGAGGCGACACGCAACATCTTCGCGCTGCTGGCCTTTGCCGCCGGCTTCCTGGTGCGTCCGTTCGGCGCCCTTTTGTTCGGTCGTATCGGCGACCTCGTCGGCCGCAAATATACGTTCCTAGTCACCATGACGATCATGGGCCTGTCCACCTTCCTGGTCGGCCTGCTCCCCGGTTATGCAACCTTGGGCATCGCCGCTCCGGTGATCCTGATCATGCTTCGCATGCTGCAGGGCCTGGCGCTCGGCGGCGAATATGGTGGCGCGGCGACCTATGTCGCCGAGCACGCGCCCGACGACCGCCGGGGTTTCTATACGTCATGGATCCAGACGACGGCGACGCTCGGCCTGTTCCTGTCGCTGATCGTCATCCTGATCGTTCAGGGCTCGTTGAGCAAGGAAAGCTACGCCGCCTGGGGCTGGCGCATTCCGTTCATCGTTTCCTTCCTGCTGCTCGCCGTCTCGATCTGGATCCGGCTGTCGCTTTCTGAGTCGCCGACCTTCCAGAAGATGAAGGACGAGGGCAAAGGCTCCAAGGCGCCGCTCTCCGAGGCTTTCGGTCAGTGGAAGAACGCCAAGATCGCGCTGCTGGCGCTGCTTGGCCTCACCGCCGGCCAGGCCGTCGTCTGGTACAACGGCCAGTTCTACGCACTGTTCTTCCTGCAGAACGTGCTGAAGGTCGATGCGCAGTCGGTCAACATCATGATCGCGATTGCGCTGGCCATCGGCTCGATCTTCTTCGTCGTGTTCGGCTGGCTGTCCGACAAGATCGGTCGCAAGCCGATCATCATGGCTGGCCTTGCGCTGGCCATTGTCTGCACCTTCCCGCTGTTCAAGGCGTTGACCTGGGCCGCCAATCCGGCGCTCGCCAAGGCACAGCAGAGCACGCGGGCAACGGTGACGGCAGCGCCCGGCGACTGCAGGTTCCAGTTCAATCCGGTCGGCACCGCCAAGTTCACGACGTCCTGCGACATCGCGACTTCGTTCCTGACCAAGAACTCGGTTCCCTACGACGTCGTCTCGACGGCCGCGGCCGGAACAGCCGCGTCGGTCAAGATCGGCAACGAGACGGTGGAGTCCTACGACGCCGTCGCCGCCGGCGACCAGGCCAAGGCCAAGGACGCCGCCTTCGTCAAGGCCGTCAACATGTCCCTGCAGGACAGCGGTTATCCGCTGAAGCGCGCGGCAATCAAGGTTGCCGACCAGAAACTCGACGCCTTCATCGCCGCCAACCCTGAACTGAAGCTCGATGCCGCCGCCATCCGTGGCGGCGAAAAGACAGCGGTGCCGACCGAGCAGGCGGTCAAGGACAAGATCCTGACCACCGATGAGGCAGCAGGCGCGCCCGAAGTCACTGTCTATAATATACCGGGTGGCGGTCCCTTCGCCATGTTCGCGGATCCGGCAGCCGTCAACTGGCCGATGACAATCGGCATCCTGTTCATCCTGGTGCTGTTCGTGACCATGGTCTACGGCCCCATCGCGGCGATCCTGGTCGAGATGTTCCCGACCCGTATCCGCTATACCGGCATGTCGCTGCCCTACCACATCGGCAATGGCTGGTTCGGTGGCCTGCTGCCGGCAACCGTGTTCGCCCTCAGTGCCTACAAGGGCGACATCTACTACGGCCTTTGGTACCCGGTGGTGATCGCGGCGATCACGCTGGTCATCGGCATGATCTTCGTCAAGGACACGCTCGGAACCGATCTCCACACCAAGCAGTAGCCGATCGGATCCGCTTGCCAACAAAAAGCCCGGCGTGAGCGATCACGCCGGGCTTTTTCGTGTCCGAGACCTGAAGAGTTTGGCTCAGCTCTTCCGCTGGTTTTCTTCCTCGACGGCCGCTTCGTGATACCAGCCGTCAAAATCGGCGTGCGTGTTGCGCAGCGAGGCAAGCTCTGCCGCGAACTTGGCCTTTGCGCCTAAATTTGAGGCAGATTTGCGGGCTGCCAGAGGGAACATCAGGATCTTTGCCGACGGACGGGAGATGGTGACTTCCATAAGCGGCCTCCTTTCTTTCGCGGGAGCTTTTCGATTCAGCTTTATTGCAAGATAGGTTGTGCGATTCATTTAGGCAATATGCCTACGAAAAGATCATATTTTGCATACTATTTGTGCATTTTGCATTGTTGATCGATCTCGATCCATCGATGAGGCGGCTCAACAAATTCAACCGTGTATCGCCGCCATTTTGCCGCACCCGCCGGCGCCCGAATGGCACACGAATTGCATTTTAGTGATCCGGCAGGGCCGGCTGCTGACGGCAGACGCGTGTCGACGCCGTTCAGTGTTCGGTGATCAAGCAACGAGAGGCTAGAATGACGAAATACAAGCTCGAGTACATTTGGCTCGATGGTTACACCCCGGTCCCCAACCTTCGCGGCAAGACGCAGGTCAAGGAATTCGCCGAATTCCCGACGCTCGACCAGCTGCCGCTGTGGGGTTTCGATGGTTCCTCGACCATGCAGGCCGAAGGCCACAGCTCCGATTGCGTGCTGAAGCCGGTCGCGGTTTATCCGGACCCGACCCGCACCAACGGCGTGCTGGTCATGTGCGAAGTCATGATGCCTGACGGTGTGACACCGCACGCCTCCAACAAGCGCGCCACCATTCTCGACGACGAGGGTGCCTGGTTCGGCTTCGAGCAGGAGTATTTCTTCTACAAGGACGGTCGTCCGCTCGGCTTCCCGGAGACCGGTTATCCTGCCCCGCAGGGCCCGTACTACACCGGCGTCGGCTACAAGAACGTCGGCGATGTCGCACGCCAGATCGTCGAGGAGCATCTCGACCTTTGCCTGGCGGCCGGCATCAACCATGAAGGCATCAACGCCGAAGTGGCCAAGGGCCAGTGGGAATTCCAGATCTTCGGCAAGGGCTCCAAGAAGGCCGCCGACCAGATGTGGATCGCCCGCTATCTGCTTCTGCGCCTGACCGAAAAATACCGCATCGACATCGAATTCCACTGCAAGCCGCTTGGCGACACCGACTGGAACGGCTCGGGCATGCATGCCAACTTCTCGACCGCCTACATGCGTGAAGTCGGCGGCAAGGCGTATTTCGAATCGCTGATGGCGCAGTTCGACAAGAACCTGATGGACCACATCGCCGTCTACGGCCCGGACAACGACAAGCGTCTGACCGGCAAGCACGAGACCGCGCCATGGAACAAGTTCAGCTACGGCATCGCCGATCGCGGTGCGTCGATCCGCGTGCCGCACTCCTTCGTCAAGAATGACTACAAGGGTTACCTTGAAGACCGCCGTCCGAATTCGCAGGGCGACCCCTACCAGATCGCTTCGCAGATCCTGAAGACGATCTCGCAGGTTGCGACCGACGCGTCGGTTTCGGCCGCCGCCTGATTGTTTTCGCGGCGTGGATCGCAAGATCTTCGCCGCACCAGAACTCGATGACGAAAAAGGCCCTGGCGAAAAACGCGAGGGCCTTTTTCGTAGTGCTTGCGGGCGAGGCACGTCCGCCTTGGTCAGCCGGCGACAGCTCCACGTGCCTTCAGCGCGGCGACAACCTTCGCATGCGGCAAAGCGGGGCTGCGGTTGCCGTCGCGGCCGATCATGTCGCTGTTGGCGATGAGGGCGTTGAGCACGGCCGCCTTCGGGCGCCAGAGCCCGATCGCGACGCTGCTGATCATGGCCGTGGCGGCGATCTATTACGTCCTGGTGCTCGCCAGGCGAACGGACTGGAACCTGCACGGCCCAGACGAACTTGCTGGATAGATGTCGAACTTGCTGGATAGATGTCGAACTTGCCGGATAAGTGACGACTTGCCGGATAGGCGTCGCCCTCCGACGTTCTGTCCTTGCGAGAACTCCGGCCTTCTGAACTGACCCCCGAAGGTTGTGTCCAACTTTTGAGGGCAGTTCATTTCGCCGGGGTTCTTTTTGCCGTGCTGGCCCGGCGGGGTGAATTCCCCCAAAAAAAGTCAGGTTGAAAAGGACCGGGCAATTTCCTGTCACGGAGAGGCTTTTGGCAGGCGCCTTTTGCCGTCACGAAATGTCCAGCGTTTCCGAGTTCGTTGAAAAAGCCCGGAAAACAGCCAGTTTCAGCTCGTCCGTAGACCAATGATCCCCTATATAAGCCACTGTTCATACAACGAAAACGGCGATTTATGCCTCGGGCTGGCGGCGTTGACAGATCACGCCGCGGCATGCGTATTCGAACCTTGGGTTACGCCAAAGCGATGCTGTTCGAACGGGGCGGGGTTTCTTGAACGACGGCATTGGCGGGGGCGCCGGACGAGCGGGCATTGCAGCCTGAGGCAGTGTGCCGCTCGCTCCTGGCGATTTTTCCGCGCGGAAAACCATCTGCCGCTCACCGCAAATGGGCCGCGATGGCCCAGTGTTCCGACCGTGACCGACGTTGCCTGCCGGCGGCAAATCCAGCTGACAAACGATCCCCGTGAACCAAAAGCGGTTGGCCGCTGTCGCATCGCTGGTCACGCAAACCATCCGCGGACATCTGGTGGCAGCAAAAAGCCCTTGAAGGCGGAAATCCTTCAAGGGCTTTGCAGGATTATGCGAACGAGATTTAGACCGAGTAGTACATGTCGTATTCGACCGGATGCGGGGTCATTTCGAAGCGCATCACCTCGGCCATTTTCAGCTCGATGTAGCTGTCGATCTGGTCGTCATCGAAGACGCCGCCGGCCTTCAGGAAGCCGCGGTCCTTGTCGAGGCTCTGCAGGGCTTCACGCAGCGATCCGCAGACGGTCGGGATCTTCTTCAGTTCCTTCGGCGGCAGGTCGTAGAGATCCTTGTCCATCGGCTGGCCGGGATGGATCTTGTTCTTGATGCCGTCGAGACCGGCCATCAGCATGGCGGCGAAAGCGAGGTAGGGGTTCGCGCCCGGATCGGGGAAGCGGACCTCGACGCGCTTGGACTTCGGCGACGAGCCGAACGGGATGCGGCATGACGCCGAGCGGTTGCGCGCCGAATAGGCGAGCAACACCGGCGCTTCGTAGCCCGGCACCAGACGCTTGTAGGAATTGGTCAGCGGGTTGGTGAAGGCATTGATCGCCTTGGCGTGCTTGATGATGCCGCCAATGTAGAACAGGCAGCTTTCCGAAAGACCGGCGTACTCGTTGCCGGCGAAGGTCGGCTTGCCGCCCTTCCAGATCGACTGGTGGACGTGCATGCCCGAGCCATTGTCGCCGAAGATCGGCTTCGGCATGAAGGTGGCCGTCTTGCCGTAGGCGTTGGCGACCTGGTGCACGACATATTTGTAGATCAGCATCTTGTCGGCGTTGCGGACCAGCGTGTCGAACTTGATGCCGAGTTCGTGCTGGGCAGCCGCGACCTCGTGGTGGTGCTTCTCGACGCGCACGCCCATTTCGGCGAGCACGGTCAGCATTTCCGAGCGCATGTCCTGCGCGCTGTCGATCGGCGGCACCGGGAAATAGCCGCCCTTGATGCGCGGGCGGTGGCCAAGGTTGCCGGTCTCGTAGTCGGTGTCGTCGTTCGACGGCAGTTCGGTGGAATCGAGCTTGAAGCCTGTGTTGTAGGGGTCGGCCTTGTACTTGACGTCGTCGAACACGAAGAACTCGGCTTCCGGGCCGACATAGATGGTGTCGCCGATGCCTTCCGACTTCATGTAGGCCTCGGCCTTCTTGGCCGTGCCGCGCGGATCGCGATTGTAGGATTCGCCCGAGACCGGATCGAGGATGTCGCACAGGATGACCATGGTCGACTGCGCGAAGAACGGATCCATGTGGACCGTGTCCGCATCGGGCATCAGCACCATGTCGGACTCGTTGATGGCTTTCCAGCCGGCGATCGAGGAGCCGTCGAACATCACGCCATCGGCGAACATGTCTTCCTCGACCTCGATGACATCCATCGTCACGTGTTGCAGCTTGCCCTTCGGGTCGGTGAAGCGCAGGTCAACGAATTTCACGTCGTTGTCCTTGATCTGCTTCATGATGTCTTTGGCTGTCGTCATGTCATGTATCCCTGTTTGATGACGTTTTTTGATGATGACGTTTTTTGATGGTGACGTTTGGGGAGGGTGGTCGCGTCAGACGGCGTCCATGCCGGTTTCGCCGGTGCGGATGCGCACGACTTCCTCGATGTTGGAGACGAAGATCTTGCCGTCGCCGATACGGCCTGTCTGGGCCGCCTTGCGGATAGCCTCGATCGCGCCTTCGACGGCGTCGTCGCCGAGCACGACCTCGATCTTCACCTTGGGCAGGAAGTCGACGACATATTCGGCGCCGCGGTAGAGTTCGGTGTGGCCTTTCTGGCGTCCGAAGCCCTTGGCCTCGGTCACGGTGATGCCTTGCAGTCCGGCCTCCTGAAGCGCTTCCTTCACTTCGTCCAGCTTGAATGGCTTGATGATCGCTTCGATCTTTTTCATGTAAAAAGTGGCCTCCACTGCCAAAAAAACGGGTTGTGAGCCCCCGCTTGCGCCTCCATCAAGCACGAACTGTGCCAATCCGAGGGATTCGAAGCGGTCTCATGCGATTTCGAAGCCGCACCGCGCCGGGATGCAAATTCGCGTCATTCGCTGTACCGGATGCGGCACCGGCTTCCGGAACCTACACAGTGCCATCCGTCGTCGCAGCACAATAATTAGGCATGTCGCCCATCGCGTGGGCAATTTTTGCCTGTGATGCCTCTCATCCGAACAGTATCGCTGCCCTCGCGCCACCTCCTCCTTGTTTGCTTCGGATCGAAAAGTGGACAATGCTTGATCGAATGCGGATCGGCAATCCATGAGCGATGAACTTCTTACTCCCGCCGAAATGGCCGAAGCGGACCGGCTGACGATCGCCGCCGGCCCAGCCGACGGCATCGGCCTGATGCGTCGTGCCGGCGAGGCCGTCGCGGCCGAGGTTTTCAAGCGCCATCCGGCAGCGGTGCACGTCCACGTGCTGTGCGGTCCAGGCAACAATGGCGGCGATGGCTATGTCGTCGCTCGCATCCTGACCGGCAGCGGCGTCGCCACGACGATCTGGGCATCCGGCGCACCGAGGCCGAGAAGCGACGCGGCACTCGCAGCCGCGGAGTGTCCGATCGCACCCCAGCCGTTGTCCAGCTTCAAAGCCGAGCCCGGCTCGATCGTGGTCGACGCGCTGTACGGGGCAGGGCTGTCCAAGCCGCTGTCCGGCGATGACGCCAGGGCGATCGATATCGCCACCGACATGCATTTGCCCGTTGTCGCCGTCGACCTGCCATCGGGCGTGTCCGGCGACAGCGGCAAGGTGCTCGGCAAGGCATTTGCCGCCGAGATCACCGTGACCTTCGCGCGCAGGAAGCCCGGCCATCTGCTCCTGCCTGGCCGGGAGCGATGTGGCGAGGTCGTGCTTGCGGATATCGGCATTGGCGACGATATCATCGTACGGCTCCGGCCCCGGACGTTCGAGAACACACCGGCGCTTTGGTTGCGTGGTTTTCCGGTGCCGGCCGTCGATGCGCATAAATACAGGCGCGGCCATGTCGGCGTCTTCTCCGGCGGCCCAAGCGCCACCGGCGCGGCGCGGCTGTCGGCGCTGGCCGCTGCGAGGAGCGGGGCGGGGGCTGTGACCGTGCTGTCGCCGGGCAATGCCATGCAGGTTAATGCTGCCCATCTGACCTCGATCATGCTTCGCAAGGCCGATGACGTCGTGGACATCGAAGAATTTGTCGGCGAACGCCGGCCGTCGGCCTTTGTCCTCGGGCCCGGCTTTGGCGTCGGTCAGAAAACGCGGACCTTCGGGCTCGCGCTCCTTGCCTCCGGCCAATTGCAGGATGCTTCCGCACAGGTCGATGGTCTTGTCTTTGACGCGGATGCGATCACCTCCTTTCACGACGCGCCGGATGTCTTGTTCGAAGCCGCACGCCGGCAAAATGCTCCGGCCTTGGTGATGACGCCGCATGACGGGGAGTTCGCCAGGCTGTTTCCGGACATCGCCGGCGACAAGGCAACGTCCAAGCTCGACAAGGCGCGCGCGGCAGCCGCCAATGCCAATGCGGTCATCATCTACAAGGGTGCCGACACGGTGATCGCAGCGCCCGATGGCAGGGCGGCGATCAATGCCAACGGCGCCGCCTGGCTTGCCACCGCGGGGTCTGGCGACGTGCTGTCGGGCATATCAGCCGGTCTGCTGGCACAGGGCATGCCGGCGTTCGAGGCGGCCTGCGCGGCGGTGTGGATTCATGCCGAGGCCGGCAGCCGCTTCGGGCCGGGGCTGATTGCCGAGGATCTGCCGCAGGCGATGGTGCCGGTGCTGCGCGAACTGGTCAAAGCACGCCAGAAGGCGCCCATCAGATGAACCGTTCCGCGCTCGCCGTTGCGGCCATCGCGCTATTCGCCGCAAGGCGTGCGCGCCACAGGTCCTTGACGGTTTGCGGCGGTTGAATTTTCGGGTGCCGCTGGTTCACCGCTGGAGATAGTCCGCCATCTTAGCAGTCCATGTAGCGTCGAATTCCGCAATATGCTGGTCGGCTGCGCTTGAAGTTACCTGCGTCGAGAGGGCGGTTACCGCTATTGGGTCCAGGTCAGGTGGCTCCGAGTAGCCAAGCGCCGCCAGTCTTTGCGCCCATGAAGGGTGGGTGGACTTTTCATCATCCGGACTTTTCCATGCCTTGCGAGCACAGGCATTCAGGCAAGCGGGTTCCCGCAACTGCCCAGCCGCCTCCAAGAGGCGATCGAGTGGCGGTCGCGGGGGACGCAGTGCTCCCCTCAACTCATGCTGCAAAGGATCATAGACCGCTTCTTTGAAATGCACGTCTGCCGCGGCGACAAGCAAAAGCGCTCGAGCGGCCTGCTCGGCATCTCCGGAGGACGCTGCATGCCGATCCGCCTTGATCTCGGCTTCGCGCGAAAGCCGGATTTCTTCCCGTTCGAACGATCCCGATAGCCAGCCGATCGCGGCGTGGAGTAGGCTGCCTGTAATCGTGGTGCCCGGAGGAGCATACTCGAAGACGAATCCAAAACCGTTCTCGAATTCTGCGAGATTAAGACCACCATTGGTGTCCTTGTTGCGGACATGCGCATCCTCATGGGCGAGGATCGCGGTAAGGGTTGTTTCATCGGTCACGGCAAGCAGAGGGATCCCGACGGTCAGAAACAGCCGGTTACCGAGCAGGCCGAGAAGCGTGCGCTCTTCCCTAACTGAAGCGTTAAGGTTGTTCTCCAACGAGATGACGGTGCGCGCCGCACGACGCGGTCCGGCAACGGTTCGCCAAAGCGCCCACAGGCCAGGCGCCTCTGCTTCGCTGACGCCTTTAGTCTTGCTGCGCCGGAAGCCGGCAAACAACGTGCCGAACAGGAATGCCAATGCAGTGGTCGCGATTGGCATAGCAACAAATCCACTGGTGATGAGCCAGATCGGATGGCTGTCGAGCAGGGACATCCAGGCGCAAAAGATGATGGCGGCAGGGACAATGTAAAACAGGACGGCGAACCTGCCAAACCGTCGCCCGGCGGCGATGATCATTCGCGACATGGGAGTCATAAGGGTATGTTATCGTGCTTCTTCCAAGGGTTTTGCATGTCCTTGTTGCGGAGCATCCGGAGTGCCCGCGCAATGCGGCGGCGGGTCGAGTGCGGCATGATCACCTCGTCGACATAGCCGCGCTCGGCGGCGACGAAAGGTGACAGGAAACGATCCTCGTAAGCCTTTGTATGGGCAGCAATCTTTTCCGCGTCGCCGATGTCCTTGCGGTAGATGATCTCGACCGCGCCCCTGGCACCCATGACCGCGATCTGCGCCGTCGGCCAGGCATAATTCATGTCGCCGCGCAGATGTTTCGAGGCCATCACGTCATAGGCGCCGCCATAGGCTTTGCGGGTGATGACAGTGATTTTCGGTACGGTCGCTTCGGCATAGGCGAACAAGAGCTTGGCGCCATGCTTGATCAGCCCGCCATATTCCTGCGCCGTGCCGGGCAGGAAGCCCGGAACGTCGACGAAGGTGACGATCGGGATCGAAAAACAGTCGCAGAATCGCACGAAACGTGCCGCCTTGCGGCTGGCATCGGAATCCAGAACGCCGGCCAGCACCATCGGCTGGTTGGCGACGAAGCCGACCGTGCGGCCCTCGACGCGGCCGAAGCCGGTGACGATGTTCTTGGCGAAGCTCTGCTGGATCTCGAAGAAGTCGCCCTCGTCGGCGACCTTCAGGATCAGTTCCTTGATGTCGTAGGGTTTGTTGGCGTTATCGGGAATCAGTCGGTCGAGTGACAAATCGTGGTCGGTGACCGACTGGTAGCATTCGATCTCGGGGAGTTCCGATGTGTTGGAAGCCGGCAAGAGGTCGACCAGCCGACGCATCTGCAGGAGCGCCTCGACGTCGTTGTCATAGGCGCCGTCGGCGATCGAGGATTTCGTCGTGTGGACCGAGGCGCCGCCGAGGCTCTCGGCGGTCACCGTCTCGTTGGTGACGGTCTTCACCACGTCCGGCCCCGTGACGAACATGTAGGAGGTGTCGCGCACCATAAAGATGAAGTCGGTCATGGCAGGCGAGTAGACGTCGCCGCCGGCGCACGGACCCATGATGACGGAAATCTGCGGAATGACGCCGGAAGCCAGCACGTTGCGCTGGAAGATCTCGGCATAGCCGCCAAGGGCCGCCACGCCTTCCTGGATGCGCGCGCCGCCGGCGTCGTAAAGGCCGATGATCGGCGCGCGGTTGCGCAGTGCCATCTCCTGCACCTTGATGACCTTCTCGGCATGGGCTTCCGACAGCGAGCCGCCGAACACCGTGAAGTCCTTGGCGAAGAGATAGACCGGGCGGCCGTTGACCGTGCCCCAGCCGGTGACGACGCCGTCGCCGGCGATCTTGGTCTTCTCCATGCCGAAATCGGTCGAGCGGTGCTCGACATACATGTCGAACTCCTCGAACGAACCTTCGTCGAGAAAGACCTCGATGCGTTCGCGCGCGGTGAGCTTGCCCTTCTTGTGCTGCGCATCGATGCGGGCCTGGCCACCGCCCATGCGGGCGATGTCGCGCCGCCGCTCGAGTTCCTTCAGCACGTCCTTCATCGCTTGGTCCCCAAAATGGAAGCTGCATTTGTGGTAATGATGCCCGCCGGGGAGCGCAAGCATAGGCTTTTGGTCAGTTCTTGCTGCATTGCAACATGGCACCCCTTGCATTCCGGGGCGAACTCAGCCATATGCAGCCCATAGGCGCTTGGGCCGGGAGATTCCGGCCTTCTCGACAAATGAGACTGGTTGCGTCTGTTTTCCCTCTTTCCGGTATATCGGCCCTCTTTCCGGTACATCACAAAGCGGCGAAAAAGCCCCGTGGCATGACGCCTGCGGGCACGACAGCGCAGCCGAGTGGACGTTACCGTCCGCCCGCCTTGTCGTTTCACATCGAATTTTTCGACGGCAGGTTGCGCCCTGCCGCCATTGACGTTTGCGGCCAGAGGCCGCGTGAAAGAAGATTATTTTGACCAACGAAAACACATTGTCCGGTAAGGACACTGGGCCCGACACTGCGGAACTCTCTGGTTTCGCAGCGCTGGGAATTACGGGTGCGCTGCTCAAGGCCACCCACAATGCCGGCTTCACCGAACCGAAGCCGATCCAGATGCAGGCGATCCCGCCGCAGCTGGAAGGCCGCGATATATTCGGCATCGCCCAGACCGGCTCCGGCAAGACCGCTGCCTTTGCGCTGCCGATCCTGTCCAAGATCATCGCGCTCGGCACCAAGCGGCGCGCCAAGACGACCCGGGCGCTGATCCTTGCGCCGACCCGCGAACTCGCGGTTCAGATCGAGGACACCATCAAGATCCTCGCCAAGGGCGCGCATGTCTCGACGGCACTCGTGCTGGGCGGCGTCTCGCGTTTCAGCCAGGTGAAGAAGGTTGCGCCCGGCGTCGACATCCTGATCGCCACACCCGGCCGGTTGACCGACCTGGTGCGCGAGGGCGACCTCATCCTCTCCGACACCAAATGGCTGGTGCTCGACGAGGGCGACCGCATGCTCGACATGGGCTTCATCAACGACGTCAAGCGCATCGCCAAGGCGACCGCGCCTGACCGCCAGACGGCGCTGTTTTCGGCCACCATGCCGGACGAGATCGCCGAACTGGCCAAGGGCCTGCTGAAGAACCCTGTGCGTATCGAAGTCTCGCCGCAAAGCACCGCGGCCGCCGAGATCGTGCAGGGCGTCGTCTTTGCCCGCACCAAGCAGAAGCGCCAGGTGCTGTCGACGATGCTCGCCGACGCGGCGATGAAGTCCGTCATCATCTTTTCGCGCACCAAGCATGGCGCCGACCGGGTGACCAAGGATCTCGAGCGCGATGGCTTCAAGGCCGCCGTCATCCATGGCAACAAGTCGCAGAATGCCCGTCAGAAGGCACTGAACGATTTTCGCGATGGATCGGTGCGCATCCTCGTTGCGACCGACATCGCGGCGCGCGGCATCGATGTTCCCGGCATCAGCCATGTCGTGAATTTCGACCTGCCGGACGAGGCTGAAAGCTACGTCCACCGCATCGGCCGCACCGGCCGCAACGGCATGGACGGCATCGCCATCACGCTCTGCGATCCTTCGGAAAACAGCAAGCTGCGCCAGGTCGAGCGCATCATCCGCACCAAGCTGCCTATCGTTGCCGACCATCTCGGCAGCCCCGATCCGCAGCGCAATCCTGCTGAAAAGAACGAGCGCTTCGAGCCCGCCAATGACCGCAACGACCGCAATGGCCGTCGCGACGGCAGGCGTCCAGGCGGCGAGAACAAGGGCAACGGCTTCGGCAAGAAGCGCTTCGGCGACAAGCCGGCCTTCGCCGGTGAACGCAAGCCGGAAGGCGCCAAGCCCTTCAAGGGCAACAACAAGCGCCGCTTCGGCGGCAAGCGTCCGGCGGCGCGGGCTGCCTAAGCAGGCCGCCTCGCGTCAGCCGAACCTTTGCATGGTCGGCTGACCAATCTGCGACAAAAAGGCGACCGCGGTGATCCCGCGGTCGCCTTTTGTGTCTGGACAATCAGCTTACTTGACCACCGCTTCGAGCCAGACGGCNACCGCGGTGATCCCGCGGTCGCCTTTTGTGTCTGGACAATCAGCTTACTTGACCACCGCTTCGAGCCAGACGGCGATCCTTTGCGCGAGGAAGGCCGTGGTCGACGGCGACAGCGCATCGCCGGCGATGACATGGTTGTCCGAATCGCCGGTGTCGTCGACCGGCACGAATTCGTGCGGCGCGCCCCATCGCCCGGCAATTTCGCGGGTGCGGTCGGGCCGCACCACCTTGTCCGAGTCCGAAAAGATGAACAGCGCCGGGATGGTCGCTTTCTCCACCGGTGCGCCAAAGGCAAGTTCCGTCAGCGCCTGCATCGGCAGCGTTGCGGCGATCGGATATTTGGTGGTCCAGAATCTCTGGTGCAGGGTGTTGCGCGGGGCGAAGCTGCGTTCCTTGCCCGCGACGAGTTCGGCGATCTGTTTGCCCCATGGCAGGGTAAGCATCTCGGCGCCGGATGCTTTCACGCCAAAATTGGGCGAGATGAATGCAATGGCCGCGACCCCGTCTGATGCTCCCGGCTGCGTTGCCGCCCACACCGCCAGCGAGCCGCCCGTCGAGGTTGCGATGACGACCACCTTGTCGCCGATCGCCCGGCCGATGGCGAGCGCCTCCTCATAGTCGTTGATCCAGGCATTGACGCTGCCTTGCGTCATCGCCGCGCCGTCCTGCCCGTGACCGGTGAGGCGGGTGTAGAACAGGTTGGCGTCGAGCTGATCGGCCACATCGTCGGGCAGGGGGCGAACCTCGCCCTTCGATGCGGAGAAGCCGTGGATGTAGACGATCGACAGCGGCGTCTTGGCATGCACCATCGGGTTGGCCCAGACGATCTCTTTCTCCAGCCCATCGCGTATGCCCGGTATGGCTGCTTCTGTCCTGGCGACATAGGCTTGCGGATCGTCACCGACGACGGAAGGATCGAAGCGGATCGTGGTGTCGATGGGAACGCGTGGGCCAAGGAGGAAGATTAGTGGGAGCAGCACCACCAAACTCAGCAGAACCAGCAACACGCGCCGCCCCATTCCCAAACTCCGCACCAGAATGGTCCGCAAATTATGGTGACGGCAAGCAACACGCAACGTGTGCCGGTATGGCGAATCCAAAAATCACGTGAGTTAGAGGCGCCATTGCTCCAACATAGGAGACTGGTGCCTCTCCAATCGTCACGATCTTTCTCGAATATCAAGGAACGACGCCCTAACTGACAGGGCTTGTTTTTTAGTGAAGAAGGTTCATTGATGCACCCGAGAGTGGGAGGGGACCAAGATGAATGCTTCAAGGTTGAGGGAAATTCTAGAGAAGGCGATGAACCTGGATCGAGAGTTCAAGGTTCAGACCTTACTCTCTAGTGTCAACACAGCACTTAAGAACTTGATTTCATCACCGTCTGATTCAGGTTATCAGCAAACATTGGCGGACACCCTAGCTTCGCTCGGCCTGGCATTGAGCACGGTCGTCGATTCACTTCAGCCAGCAGAAATCGATCGACTTCGCGAGATTGGTGTTGACCGCTTCTTTTCACCGGAGATGAGGAACGAAATAGACGTATGGCTTGCGGAAAACCCGGCCACGCCTACGGTAGCTCAAACAAAATTGGCCCAGCTTATTACTGCACGGGATGAATTTCTGACGCAGGCTGAGCAGACAGTCGCAAATTTTACGGCGCTTAAGATAGAAGTCCAGGACATCAAGCCGGGTGAAGCTGAGATCGGTTTTCTCTTACCTCGGAATCTTTTCAAAAACGAGTTTGATAAATTTATCAAAGAACTTGCGGTCATCAATCGAGTCATCCGAGCTTTTTCAGAAGCGGAAACTGGTTCGGCCGAAACAATCGATCTCCGGCAACTTTCTTCCTCAGATCCTACGATTTTCCTTGGGTTGAGCGTGGCGACAATCGTCGCCATAGGGAAGACGATCAGCTGGGCACTGGACACTTGGAAAAAAGTTGAGGATATCCGCAAAATTCGAAACGAAACAGCGAAGATTACAAGTCTTCAAGGCAGTGGATTCGAAGCCATGCTTGATGATTCTATCAAGAAGTTGGCAGCAAAGTCTGTCGAAGAGCGAGTTGAAGAATTACTTGCGACGGCCACTGGAGACCAAGGCAGAAAGAACGAGCAGCGAACGGACCTGACTTGGGCAGTCGAATCGATTCTTGCTCGTGTTGAGCGAGGAATGACCGTTGAGATACGAATGTTGCCACCAGTGGCTCACGAGGGTCAGGAGCCTTCAGAGGATGTGAAAGCTCAGTATCGGGACCTGCATACAATCTCTTCGACCCTGAGCTTCCCAGCGCCAGCTGGTTCGCCTGTTCTTGATTTGCCCCCGCCTTCTCCCAAGGAGGTGGGAAAGGCAACTACGGGACGATCTTCGCGCAGTGGGCCGCCCGCCGCTGAATCTTCCACCTGACTGCCGGATAAGCCATCTTTTGACGTCTATGCCCAGGGGGCATGTGGTCGTACTCCAGCCTAGTTCGGCGGCGGCTTGCGCTCGTAATGCAGCGGCCGCGCCTTCCAGCTGGTCGTCAGGCTGATCACCCACCGGGTGATCGGCCTCGGCAGCAGGGCGAGAAATTTCAGCGGCCAGCTCGTCCGATACGGGAAGGTAACTTCGAAGCCACCGGATTTGATGCCCCGTACCATGCGGCGCGTCGCGCGGTTGACAGGCATCAGGCCCGGCATCGGCAGCATGTTCTTCTCGGTCAGCGGCGTGTCGACGAAGCCCGGATTGATGACCTGGACGCGAATGTTCATCTTGTCGAAATCATATTTCAGCGACTCGGCCAGGATGTTGATCGCCGCCTTGGTGCCGCCATAGGCGGCCGTGGTCGGCCAGCCGAAATAGGCGGTGACGGAGCCGACCAGCACGACATGGCCGCGCGCCCTGATCCGCATGTAGTCGAGCACCGGCACCAGCCCATTGATGATGCCGAAATAGTTGACCTCGAAGGAACGGCGAAAGTCGCGGACGACGAGCGCCTCTCCGGGCGTGGAGATGTAGTTTCCGGCATTGAAGATGGCGAGCACGATGGGGCCGAGTTCCTTCTCGATCGCGGCAACCGTTCTTGCCATGCGCGGCTCATCGGTGACATCGCAAGGAAAGGCGGTGACGCTGCCGGGCATCTGCGCGGTCTCGACGATGAGCGTGTCGATCGGATCGTCGTCGAGCGCCGTCACCGCGACGGCATAGCCCTGGGACGCCAGATCCCTGGCCAGCGAACGGCCTATGCCGCTGCTGCCGCCGGTGACCCAGGCGACGCCGTGTTTCGGATCGGCCCGATAGAGTGTCATGCTGCGCCCTGTCGAGTTGTTGCCGTCTTGCTCTAGCGGCGAAGAAATCGAATGGAAAGAGTGCTTTTCGACGTCGGATGTAAATGAACTGTGCGATACCGATCCAGACTTGAGGGCATCCATGCACAACAGTGCTGGAAATGCGACTGGACCAGGCGAATTCTTGCCTTGAAACCGAGGCTTGGGGTTTCTAGGGTTTCGGCGCACGCACACAAGGAATCCTGAATGCCCCGTTCTGTGATCGACGCGATCGGCAACACGCCTCTGATCCGCCTCAACAAAGCCTCCGAGGAAACCGGATGCGAGATCCTGGGCAAGGCCGAATTCATGAATCCGGGGCAATCGGTCAAGGATCGCGCCGGCCTGTTCATCATCCGCGATGCCGAACAGCGTGGCTTGCTGAAGCCGGGCGGCGTCATCGTCGAAGGGACGGCAGGCAATACGGGCATCGGCCTGACGCTGGTCGCCAAGGCGCTGGGATACCGCACCGTCATCGTCATTCCCGACACCCAGAGCCAGGAAAAGAAGGACACGATCAGGCTGCTCGGCGCCGAGCTGATCGAGGTCCCGGCCGTGCCCTACAAGAACCCAAACAACTACGTGAAACTGTCGGGACGGCTGGCCGAGCAGATGGCCAGGACCGAGCCGAATGGCGCTATCTGGGCCAACCAGTTCGACAATGTAGCCAATCGCGACGGCCATATCCGCACCACGGCGCAGGAGATCTGGGCGCAGACCGGCGGCAAGGTCGACGGTTTCGTCTCTGCGGTGGGGTCCGGCGGAACGCTGGCGGGTGTCGCGTCCGGGCTGAAGGCCAAAAACAAGGACGTGAAGATCGCGCTCGCCGATCCGCTGGGGGCTGCGCTCTACAGTTTCTATACCAGCGGCGAGCTGAAATCCGAGGGCAGCTCGATCACCGAAGGCATCGGGCAGGGGCGCATCACCGCCAATCTCGACGGGTTCACGCCGGACTTCTCGTTCCAGATCAAGGACGAGGACGCGCTGCCGATCGTCTTCGACCTGATCCAGGAGGAAGGCCTGTGCGTCGGCGGCTCGACCGGCATCAACATTGCCGGCGCGATGCGGCTGGCCAGGGAGCTGGGTCCCGGGCACACCATAGTGACCATTCTTTGCGACTACGGCACGCGCTACCAGTCGAAACTGTTCAACCCGGAATTTTTGCGCGAGAAAAACCTGCCAATACCGGGCTGGATGGAGCTGCAGAGCAAGATTTCGGTGCCGTTCGAAAAGGTCGCATGATGGCGTACAGGACGGAAGCGCTGTTTCGCGACGACGCCTACCTGAAGACGGCGGATGCCACGGTGGTTGCCGTCAACGATCGTGGCGGCGCCATTCTCGACCGCACCATCTTCTATGCCACCTCGGGCGGCCAGCCGGGAGACTCCGGTGCATTGGAGCGCGCCGACGGCAGCCGCATCGAAATTGCCGCCACCATCACCGGCGAGACCAAGGAAGAGATCATCCATGTGCCGGCACCTGAACAGGCGGCCTTGGCGGTCGGCGAGAAGGTGAAACTCGCCATCGACTGGGAGCGGCGGCATCTCCTGATGCGCATGCACGCGGCCTGCCATCTGCTGACCGTCGTTTGCCCGTTCCCGATCACGGGCGCTTCCGTTTCCGAGGACGACAGCCGTGTCGATTTCGACATTCCGGACGCCAGCTTCACCAGGGAAGAGGTGACCGCTGGCTTGATGGATCTGGTGCGCGCCGATCACCCGATCTTCACCAGGCTGATCAGCGACGAGGAACTGGCCGCCAATCCGGGCCTGGTGAAGTCCAAGAACGTCAGGCCGCCGGTGGGCACCGGCAAGATCCGCCTGGTCTGCATCGGCGAAAATGCTTCCGTGGACAGCCAGCCCTGCGGCGGCACGCATGTGAAGAGCACCGGCGAAGTCGGCGAAATCCACATCGGCAAGATCGAGAAGAAGGGCCGTGAAAACCGGCGCTTCCGCATCCGCTTCGGCCCGATGCCGGCGAACTGAACAGACAAGCACCGCCAAAAAAGGGGGCGGCAGGAGAAAAAATGGCCGAAGACAGTCCTTTCACCGTCGATGCGGATTGGCTGCAGGGGCGCCTGGGCCAGCCGGGCCTCACGGTCATAGACGCATCCTGGTACCTGCCGGCGCAAAAACGCGACGCCCGTGCCGAATATGACGCGGCCCACATTCCCGGCGCTCGTTTCCTGGACCAGGATGCGGTTTCGGATCCCGACGCCGCCTTGCCGCATACATTGCCGTCGCCGCAGCATTTTGCGCAATATGTCGGTTCGATGGGGGTTTCGGCCGATGACACCATCGTCGTCTACGACGGTCCAGGTTTCTTCTCGGCACCCCGGGCATGGTGGATGTTCCGCATCATGGGCGTCTTCCAGACCTATATTCTGGATGGCGGCTTCGACGGCTGGAAGGCCGCCGGCCGGCCGGTAACGGCCGAGCCGACGAAGATCGCGCCAAGCGTGTTCCATGCCGATTTCGACGCCGGTCGCGTCGCCAGCCTCGCCGACATGCGCCGGATCGTCGAGACCGGCGCCAGCCAGGTTGCCGATGCCCGTGGACCCGGCCGCTTTACCGGCGCCGAACCCGAGCCCCGTATGGGTATCCGCTCCGGCCACATGCCGGGCGCGCGCAACGTGCCGTACTCCGCCCTGTCGGAAAAGGGCGTGCTGTTGCCGAAGGATCATTTGCGCCAGGTGATCGAGCAGGCCGGCATTGACCTGTCGAAGCCCGTCGTCACATCTTGCGGCTCCGGTGTCACCGCCGCGGTGGTCACCCTGGCGCTGGAGACGCTTGGCCACACCGACAACAGGCTTTATGACGGCTCATGGACCGAGTGGGGCGGGCTCTCCGACACGCCTGTCGTGACCGGCCCCGCGACGACCGGCCCCGCGAAGGCTGGCCCCAAGGCTGGCAAGGAATGAACGCGATGGAAAACGGCGTGCTGCAGGACATCGAAGTCACGGTGACTTTCCTCGAAATGCACGCGCCTCCCGCCGCCTCGCCGCCGGTGCCCTACAACCGCCAGGTCGCGCTGCTGAAGACCAAGAATATCCCCTTGCATTTTTACCGCTACCTGATGGACCGGGTGGGGCGCAAATGGCATTGGGTGAACGTTCTCAGGCTGAACGACGACGAACTCTCGGCCGGAATCCACCGCGAGGATCGCGACATCAGGGTGCTCTATCTCGACGGTGCGCCGGCAGGCTTCTTCGATCTCAAGCCGCATTTGCCCGAGGAAGTCGAGCTCGCCTATTTCGGCATGATGGAACACGCGACCGGACTGGGCATCGGCCGCTGGTTCCTGGGTGCCGCGATTTCTGCTGCGTGGTCTTACGGGCCAAAGCGGGTAGTCGTGCAGACCTGCACGCTCGATCATCCGGCGGCCCTGCCGCTCTACCAGAAGCTTGGTTTCACGGCGGTCGCGCAGAAAAAGGAAACCGTGCACCCGCTGCCTTTCGCCGAGCGCTCGGCAAGCGTCATGCGGCCATGACCCCAGCCGGAACCTGAACCTTTCGTTCATCGCCGATTCAGCCTGCCTTTGGCATTGTGCCCGCATCGCCAATGCGGCCGAGGCCGAAGGAGAAACATATGCTGACCCGCCGTACACTCGCCGTCGCGCTGATCGCAGCGATTGCCATGCCGAGCCTTGCCGCCGGGCAAGCGACAACACCTTCGGCCGCGACAATCGAACGGAAGCTGGAGGCGGCACCCCGCATGAAGCTGCGGCCAAACGAGCGCGTCACCATCCGCGAATTCAAGCGCCGGCCGGATCTGCGCCGCATGGCGCGCTCGATCGATATCCAGTCGATCAATTTCGCCTTCGGCTCGGCGGCCATTTCCAGTTCGCAATATGACAAGATCGAGACCATCGCCGATGCACTGAAGCGCATCCTACGCCGCGACCGCGGTGCCCGCGTGCTGATCGAGGGGCATACCGACGCCGTCGGCTCCTTCCAGTCGAACCAGGTCCTGTCCGAACAGCGCGCTGCCTCGCTGAAACGCACGCTGGTGCGGGAATTCGGCGTACCCGGTCATGCATTGGAGACTGTCGGTTACGGCGAGGAGTTCTTGCTGGTGCCGACGCAGAGTGAAAACTGGCAAAACCGCAGGGTGACGCTGCGCCGCTTTGACGATTTCATCCGGTGATTGGGTCCGGCTTGCTCTTTGGCTAGCCGGGTTACTTATTGGCTCGGCGATGCCGGCTAATTGTCGCAGCTTGCGGGGACTGATCGCTCGCATCGGATCGGTCCTTCGATCTTTGCATGAAACGGGTGGGAACCACTGGCCCGAGCCGCTAATTTCCGGTCGACAACACCGGAGATTTCACCATGGCCATCCAGTTCAAAGCTCTACCGACCGAAGACGTCAGACCCCTGCAGCGCGGCGGACCCGACGCCTACGGTCACACGCCCGAGCGGCGGATTTCCGACGGCGACGGCATGCCTTGCCGGCATTGCCTGAAGAACATCGCAGCCGGCGATACCTATCTCGTCCTGGCCTATCGGCCATTCCCGAACCTTCAACCCTATGCCGAAACGGGGCCGATCTTCCTGCATGCCGACGAATGCGAGCGCGCCGGCGAGGCGGGAACGCTTCCCGAGATTCTCGGGAGCCCGGACTATATCGTGCGTGGCTATGGCAGGAACGACCGCATCGTCTACGGCAGCGGCGGCGTCATCGCGACCGACGCGATCACCGCACGGGCCGAGACCTTGTTCGAGCGCGACGACATTGCCTACGTGCATGTCCGCTCGGCACGCAACAATTGCTATCAGTGCCGCATCGAGCGGGCCTGAGAGGTTCCGGCAGGAAATCCTGTCGTACTCCCGTCGTACAGTTAAGCTATAAAGCGATTGTCGATCGATTGGCCGACCGCGGATGAACCGGCGGCTATCTCGATATCGAGGAAGCGGGGCTTTGGCTCCGCTTTTTTGTTGCCCACACTTTCCCCCCTGTTTGCCGCACAACAAAAAAGCCCGTCGGCCAGGCCGACGGGCTTCGACTGTTTGCCTGGAGGGGCTTCTTAGTTGAACTTGTACTTCGCGCCGAGGCGAACGGTGTGGAAAGAAGACGTGGAGGTGATGGAGTCGTCAGCCAACCCCAGCTCCGACGAGAAATCCTTCTTGGCGAACTGCGAATAGCGGTATTCCAAACCGATTGTCATGTTGCTCGATACAGCCGTTTCCAGACCGCCACCAACCGAGAAACCGCTGGAGCCCCAGTCGAGGATATCGCCGACCGGGTCGGAAGCATTCAGGTCGAAATGCTGCCAGCTGTAGCCAGCCAATGCGTAGGCGAGCGTCGATTCGTTCATCTTCATGCCGACACGGCCAAGCACATCGAAGCCGTAGTCGGTATCGGCATTGATCGATCCGACGCCGAGATCCAGCTTCGACGTCATGCCGGAGTAGCGAGCATCGACCATGACGCCTGCGACCCAACTGCCGAAGTCCTGGTCGTAACCAACGTTCAATTCGCCAAACGCGCCTTCGCCGCCGAGGCCATTGAACTTGGCGCCGCCCAAGGGTGGGATTTCGATCTGGTGCACGGATGCACCCGCGCCCAACGCGCCACCGATATAGAAACCGGTCCAGTTATACGCAGGGGTTTCAAAGGCAGCACCACCGCCATTTTGGGCGCCAAAACGGTAGTTGGCTGCAATCTGGAACGTATGCCGCGACGTATCGAGGTTGAGAAGGCCATCCGGCGCGCCGATAAGGCCCGCTTCTGAAAGGAGATCCCCCTTGGTGCCGAAGCGCGTATAGCGGTACTCGGTCTTGATCGTCCAGTTGCTGTTGATGGCCGTTTCAATGCCGCCGCCGACAAAGTAGCCGCTCTGGTCCCAGTCGAACCCAAAGCCGGCATTCGAATCGAGCTTGTACTTCTGCCAGGAATAGCCACCGAGCACGTAGCCCAGTGTATTCGGGGTAAACAGATAGCCTACGCGCAGGCCAGCATCGAAACCGTATGTCTCCTGGATCGAGGCGTCGAAACCGGCGGCATCGATCTTGGTTTTGATATCGCCCACGTGGACGTCCAGCAGTCCACCGAGCAGGAAGCGGGGCGAAACCATGTAGTCATAGCCAGCGGTAAGTTCGCCGTAAACGCCTTCGCCGCCGATGCCATTCAGCGAGATCGGAATAAAGTCGCTGCCAAGTTTGTGAACGTTGGCGCCGGCGCCAACACCGAAGCCGACATACAGCCCACTCCAGTTGAAACCGGACGCTTCGACCGGCTGAACCACATCAGCCGCATGCGCGGCCGACATCAAAGCCAACACGGAAACAGCACCGAGAAAAATAGATTTCGCAGAAACGCGAACAGTCATTGCCCAAACCCCTAATCAATAAGCCCGCAATCTTCCTAGCAGGGTGTCGGGCGCATGAGGAATGACAAATATGCAACAGTTGTAGGCAAACTCACACTTCCAACTGACCCCGATCTGCCCAGTAATCAAGTTTAGCGACCTGGATCGACCAATAAAAAGCCCGCCGGAGGGAACCGGCGGGCAACAATAGCAAGTTGACTTTTTTTGGGTGTATCAGGCGGCCAGAACGGCTTTCGGCTCGACCAGCTCGTAGCCGAGTGCCTCCGCGACCGCGCGGTTGGTGATCTTGCCCTTGTGGACATTGAGGCCGTTGCGCAGGTGATGGTCGTCGATGACAGCCTTCAGGCCCTTGTCTGCAAGCTGCAGGCCGTAGTGGAGCGTCGCGTTGTTGAGCGCATGGGCCGAGGTGACCGGCACCGCGCCCGGCATGTTGGCGACGCAATAGTGGATGACGCCGTCGACTTCATATGTGGGCTCGGCGTGGGTCGTCGCATGCGAGGTCTCGAAGCAGCCGCCCTGGTCGATGGCGACGTCGACCAGCACCGAGCCCTTCTTCATGCCCGACAGCATCTCGCGGGTGACGAGCTTCGGCGCGGCGGCACCGGGGATCAGCACGGCGCCGACGACGATATCGGCCGAGAAGCATTCCTCCTCGAGCGCCTCGACCGTCGAGTAGCGGGTATGGACGCGGCCGGTAAAAAGATCGTCGAGCTGGCGCAGGCGAGGGATCGAGCGGTCGATGATGGTGACATCGGCGCCAAGGCCAACCGCCATGCGAGCGGCATGCAGGCCGACGACGCCGCCGCCGAGCACGGTGACCTTGCCGGGCAGCACGCCGGGCACGCC
>NZ_AYWP01000034.1:0-88662 GCF_000502435.1 Mesorhizobium sp. LNHC232B00 | reverse complement strand
ACTCCGTCACGCACCCCTCATCCGTCTCGGCGCTGCGCGCCGATCCACCTTCTCCCGCAAGGGGAGAAGGAAAAGGTTTCAAAACACCGCTTGACCTCAACTTAAGTTGAGATTGTACGCCGTTCCAGGAGCCCGCAAACACCATGATCCAGGAACGGAAGAATCGAAATGAGCGCCACAAATCATAATGGTAACAGCGGCAGCGTGTTCAGGGTGGACAAGTTCGTCGTCCCGGCCGCCGCCCGCGACGAGATCCTCGTCAAGGTCAGGACCACGCACGAATTGCTGCGCCAACAGCAGGGTTTCGTGCAGGATTTCCTGCTCGAGCAATTTTCGGGGCCGGGCGAGTTCAATCTCGTCACGATCGTCGAATGGGAAAGCCAGGCGGCTGTCGACAAGGTCGTGCCGATCGTCAAGGCCGCGCAAGAGCGCATCGCCTTCAACCCGCAGGAGACGATCACCCGGCTCGGAGTGCGGGCCGACATCGCCAACTACCAGCGGATTCCCGAAGCATAAGTTCACGGCCAGCCGGCGCCAGGTGCCGGCGCCTCGACGCCGAGTACCTGGCCGGTCCGGACCTCGCTGACCATGTGCTCAAAGCCGCGCCATTCCGCGGCGACGATGAACAGGGTTCGCCTGGCCGCGCCGCCCAGCATGCAAGCAAAGCAACCGCGATCGATGGTGACGGTCTGCAAGACCTCACCACCTTCGCGCACCCGCACGCAATGCTTGTTGGGAACATCCGCGTACCAGACCGCCCCTTCGGCATCGAGGCAGATGCCGTCGGGGTAACCGTCGAGTTCGGCCCAGACGCGTCGGTTGGATAAGGTACCGTCGGCGGCGATGTCGAAAGCGGTCAGCCGGCTGGCGTGGGATTCGGCGATGATCAGCGTCTTGTTGTCCGCGCTCATCGCCATGCCGTTGGCAAAGGCGATATTCTCTGCCA
The DNA here is from genome assembly GCF_000502435.1 of Mesorhizobium sp. LNHC232B00. Lineage (NCBI taxonomy): Bacteria > Pseudomonadati > Pseudomonadota > Alphaproteobacteria > Hyphomicrobiales > Phyllobacteriaceae > Mesorhizobium > Mesorhizobium sp. LNHC232B00. The sequence goes on along the minus strand of NZ_AYWP01000034.1, from coordinate 87,716 downwards.
CCTGCCGGACCGAACCATCCGGCGTGACCAGCACGATCGTGCCCGGGCCGAAATGCTGGCCGGGAGCCGGCGCCGGCCCACCGCCATTGACATAGACATTGCCGGGGCCGTCGACGACGATTTCGTTCCATGCACTTTTCGAGAGGCCGCGCAGATCGGCATGGGTGACGAGACTGCCATCGGCTTCCTGCCGCAGCAGCAAGCCTTCCCGGCCCGAGACGACGAGCAGACGACCATCCGGCAACCAGTCGATGGAGTAGGGCAGGACGGCCGGCACCGTGAGCATGATCTCGCGGTTGCCTTCGGCATCGACGGCGATGATCTCGCCGGTGCCCCAGTTGCAAAGCCACAGCCGTCCGTCATGCCAGCGCGGCGACTCGCCGAAAGCCAGGCCGGCGGTGATGAGATGCGCTTGGGAGGCAGGTGGTTTCTGCATGTAGGGGGCTCCTTGCCGGTTATCCTACCAAGGACGGTCGAGCCGATGGGGTGCCGACACCGCAGTCAGGAATTTCGGAACAAATCTTCCTATGCAAGTGCGGCAGATCGATCTTGAGCCCTTTTATCTTTCTGACCTGGTGATATTGTTCGCTATTAGAGTTTATGGAAGTATTTGGATGTTCGGTTTTTTTTCGCGAAGACCAAAGAAGAATTCCGAGAAGCCGTCGGGAATCCCACTTCCTGCCGTAGGACAGGCATCGAAAGCCGGGCTGTTGGTAATCGTGCCTCGTTCAACCGTGGACAAAGCCGTTGAGAAGCCTTTTCAACTCGTCTTGGCAGTCGAAAAATTTATTCACGCTATGGTTTTTAAAGGGCTCTACCGCCATTTTGAAATCGACCCAAAGGCGATGCACGTCTCCCATGCCGATCAATATTCCGCCGAGGTGAATAACGGCGGTCATAGTCAATTCATCCACAATGCCGACCGTGAGTTCGATGTGATGGTCGCCAACGCTCGTGCCGGCCTCATTGCTATTGGCGCGAAGGGGCAATTGGCGACTCTGGAAGAGATGTCCGTCTGGGTCTCCGAACACCCTGACGAAGCCTCGGAAGAGACCGGCTTCGAGGGCGGGCGCGACGATTTTCTCGACACGCTTGATGATGCTTTCTACGGCGCCGATGAGGCTTCTCCGATAATCGATCTATTGGCGCTCTGGATCGCATCATGGCCCGATCTGCAGATTGTCGACGACGATGATTACGATGAAGCTATCCTCCAGTTGGCAATGGCCAATCCTCTGCGCGAATCCCGGCTTCTCCATCGATCGGTCAGCGAACTGGTCGGTCAGATGTTTCGCACGCGCGATGTCGGAGTCGGCCTCGCGTGCGCCAATGCGCTACCGCCCGAGGTCAAACTATCGCTTGGCGTGGCGAGGATGTTGGATGTCGAGGGCGAGACCCAATTAGCTTTTCAACTGCGCACCAACGCAGAGGAGCTTCGCCTTTGCGTCTCCACCGACACCCATGCGGCTGTCTATGGATATATCGCTCCGGAAGTTCGGCCAATTGCGCAACCGGGTGAAAATATACTCGCTGCTGGTGCGCCTCGCGTCGGTCGCAAGCTCGGTCAAGCCGATGCGCAAACGATAGCAAAGGTAATCGAACTGGCCGAGGAATATCATGCGCCAGTAGCCGTCGATCTTTTGCTGCGGAAGGCTGGATTCGATCCAACTGACGCAGTCGTGTCGGCGAATTCTGTCGTGCAGAACGAAGGAGGGCCGGTGGTGAATTGGGTGGTGATGGCAGGTGGTCACGCGTTTCTCTTCCAGTCGTACCCAGACCGTGGCGTGATGTTACGCGGTGGCAATGAGCAAAGTCTGGTGGAAGCTTATCGAAATGAGCTTGAGGAACACTTTGACCTGAGCGCCGCAGCTGGCGAATAAACTGTTCGAGTTAGATCGGGCTGGAACGTCATCCTGGCCCCTGCGATCACTGCATTTCGCTCGGGAAGAAGGTTGCGTGGAGATGGACGTTGGTGCCACGTGGGCCGGAATTCTGACGGCAATGGCATGGGCATGCAAGCCGGTCGCGGCTTCACGAAAGACAGAGTGTCCGGCCATCCGGATACAGCGGGCCCTCGCCCGTTCGCCCGCGCCAGCCATTGTTGCGTTGCGGCGAGGGGGGCTTTCGGCTATTGAGGCCCCACCTGAAACGGAGCCCGTTTACACCCGATGAGCCTTGTCGATACGGTCAAGAACGCGTTCGTACCGATCCATCGCGAAGGCTATCCCTTCATCGCGGCTTTTGGCGCGGCGACGCTTTTCCTTGGCTACTTCTCGTCGATCCTGTTCTGGATCGGCCTGATCCTGACCGCCTGGTGCGTCTATTTCTTCCGCGATCCCGAGCGCGTCACCCCCATTGACGACCGCCTTGTGGTGAGCCCCGCCGACGGCATCATCTCGGCTGTCGGACCGGCTGTGCCGCCGCGCGAACTTGGCCTCGGCAATGTCGAGATGACCCGCATATCGGTGTTCATGAATGTCTTTTCCTGCCACGTGAACCGCGCCCCGGTACGCGGCCGTATCGTCAAGATCGAACACCGGCCTGGAAAATTCCTCAACGCCGAACTCGACAAGGCCAGCACCGAGAACGAGCGCAACGGCCTGGTCATCGAAAGCCCCAACGGCACGATCGCCGCCGTCCAGATCGCAGGTCTGGTGGCGCGCCGCATCGTCTGTTGGGCCGAGGCGGGCGGCTCGATCGGCACCGGCGAGCGTTTCGGCCTGATCCGCTTCGGCTCGCGCGTCGACGTCTTCCTGCCCTTGACCGCCACGCCGCGCGTTGCCGTCGGCCAGACCGCGGTCGGCGGTGAAACCGTGCTGGCCGAGTTCGGTGGCGTTGCCGGCACGCCCCTCGTACGGATTTCCTGAGCCGTGGGCACGCAGTACAAGAAGTTCGAGGCCCATGCGAGCGGCGGTCCGCGCATCCGCGAGATCCCGATGCGCATGGTACTGCCCAATCTGGTCACCGTGCTTGCCATCTGCGCCGGCCTGTCCGGCATCCGCTTCGGCTTCGAAGGCCGCTTCGAACCGGCGGTGGTGATGGTGCTGCTGGCAGCCTTCCTCGACGGTATTGACGGCCGCCTGGCGCGGATGCTGAAGGCGACCTCCAAATTCGGCGCGCAGATGGATTCGCTGGCCGACATCGTCAATTTCGGCGTCGCCCCGGCTTTGGTGCTTTATGCCTTCCTGCTCGACCGCGCCGGCTCGCCGGGCTGGATCGCGGCATTGCTGTTCGCCATCGCCTGCGGGCTCAGGCTCGCCCGCTTCAACGTGCTCGACGACGAGAAGGCCGACCGCCCGATATGGCAGTCCGAATATTTCGTCGGCGTGCCGGCGCCGGCTGGTGCTGTGCTGGTGATGCTGCCGCTCTATCTCTATTTCCTGCGGCTCGGGCTGGAGCCAAGCCGCCCGGCTGCCTTCATCGCCACCGGCTTCACCGTGCTGGTCGCCTTCCTCCTGGTCAGCCGGCTGCCGGTCTATTCCGGCAAGAGCATCAAGATCCCCGGCGACAGGGTGCTGCCCGTCATCCTGGCGGTCGTGCTCTACGTTCTCTTGCTGATGACCTATCCCTGGTACACGCTGACCGCGTCGGTCGCCGGCTACCTGATCTTCCTGCCGTTTTCCGTGCGCGCCTATTCCAAGCGCGCCAAGCTGGAGGGCGAGAAGGTGCCGCCTTCGGATATAGGTTAGAAGGTCCGCCGAAGTCCTTGATCTGTCTCAGGCCGCGACGCCGAGCCCCAGCCTGTCGATCGCCAGCTTGCGGGTCGAGACGTAGTCCGTCTTGCCCGACCCCAGAACGGGGATTTCCTCGACCTTGACGATATCGTTCGGCACCATCAATTCGGCCGCACCAGCCTGCTTGCCGAACTTGCGCAATTCGTCGGGATTGGCATCGTCGGCGGTGGTGACCAGAACGATGCGCTCGCCACGCCGCTTATCCGGCACCGCTACCGCCGCATGGCGTTCTTCCGGCCAAAGCGACTGCACCAGCATCTCGACCGCGCCGAGCGACACCATCTCGCCGGCGATCTTGGCGAAGCGCTTGGCGCGGCCGCGAATGGCAATGAAGCCTTCGCGATCGACGGCAACGATGTCGCCGGTATCGTACCAGCCGGTCAGCGGCTGCAACTCGCCGGGCCGATCCGCGGTCATGTAGCCCATCATCAGGTTTGGCCCATCGAGCCACAACCGGCCAGCGTCTGAGATGCCTTCGATCGGCTCCAGCTTCATGCGCATCGCCGGCAGCAGCCTGCCGACCGTGCCGTCGCGGCCGTGGATCGCGGTGTTGACGGCAACCACCGGCGCGGCCTCGGTCAGCCCGAAACCTTCGATGATCTCGGCCTGGAAGCGCTCGCGATAGACGCGACGGGTTTCCGGCTTGACCGCCTCGGCGCCGGCAACGACGAAGCGCAGGCTGGAAAAATCGCCGTCCTTGGCGGTGCGCGCATAGTTGGCGAGGAACGTGTCGGTACCGAACATGACCGTTGGCTTCACCTTGCGCGCGACCTCGGGGATGATCTTGTAGTGCAGCGGCGAGGGGTAGAGGAACAGTTTTACCCCGGTGACCAGCGGCAATATGGTGCCGCCCGTCAGGCCGAAGGAATGGAACACCGGCAGCACGTTGAGCAGGATGTCGGCCGGCGAGATGGTGATGCGCGCCTCGGCCTGCATGGCGTTGGCATGAAGGTTCCTCTGTGACAGAACAACCGCCTTCGGCGTGCCTTCGGAACCCGAAGTGAACAGGATCACGCCTGGCTTGGCCGCTTCCTGCCGCTGCAGAGGCCAGCGCCACAGCAGGGCGGCGGCAAGCTTGTCCAGCGCGGTGACGCTGGTCCGCAGGTCTTCCAGCCACAGCAGCCTGGCGCCGCCCTTTTCGACGGCCACGACAATGTCGGCTAGGTCAGCTTTTTCCACAAAGGCGCGCGATGAGATCACGGTGCGGATCACCGCCGTGCGCACCGCCGCGGTGACGCTCGCCGGTCCGGCCGTGTAATTGATCATCGCCGCCACGCGGCCTGCCGACAGGAGCCCGACGAAGGACAGCACGACGCCATTGGCGTTGGGCAGCATCACGCCTACCGCTTCGCCCGGCGCGGTGATCGCCTCGAAGCGCCTGCCCAGCACTCGCGCGCCGATGAACATCTTGCGGTAGCTCAGCGCGCCCGAGATGACATCCTCGATGATGGGATGCGAGGCGCCGACACGATCCGAAGCATCGCGCATGGCCAGGAACAGTCCGCGATCGAGGTTGCTGCCGAAAAGCCGAGCCTCCGCGACACGGTCGAAAAGCGCATTGGTGTTCGAGGCCTGGTCGGGGTTGCGCGTCACCAGTTCGGCGATGGTCATCGGCTCCAGGACGCTGATCGACAACTGCGGAAACCAATGCCGTGGCGCCTTGTCCGCCGGCGTCAGCGACACCGGCAGGGTGCGCGCGCCGGCGACGAAGATTGGCACGATGCGGGCGTCGGCCTGCATGGCGATGCGGGTGACGGCGCGAAACAGCCGAAACGTCTTGACGTCGGGCTCGACCGCATCCGGCAGGTAGACGGCGAGCCGCCCCTTGCCCTTCAGCACGCGCACCAGCCGGCGGCTGACGAAGACATGTTCGGCGTTGAAGGCGATGGTGCGGCCAAGCTCGCGCCAGGGTTCGAGCCAGGGCGAGCGCGCCGAGACCTCGTCGAGGATATGCAGCGTGTCGTCAGGCAGCAGCGATAGCATCAGCGCCGGTTCGAAGCGCGACTGGTGCGAGATGACGTAGATGACCGGTACCTGCGCCTTGCGCGCGATCCTGATGCGGTTGTCGCTGACCCGGTAGGCGAGCTTGAACGGCACATAGAGCAGCGCCTGGGCGAAGCGCAGGCCGAGGCGGAATTTCTCCACCACGCCGATCAGCAGCCAGGCCACGACAAGACCCGCAAGCAGCGCCATTGTCAGGATCATGCCGCGTCTCTCCCAACGACTTTGTCATCGCGGCTCTTTTGCGGCCGCGTCGGGCAGAGCGTAGACGATGTGGGAGCAAGGTCAATGCGGATGAGGACGGTCTTCCTTCTCCACAGGGGAAGAAGGAAAGGCGCCCCTCAAGCCGCCTTCAACCGTCCGCTGATGAAGCGGAACTCCTGTGTCTTGCCGCCATAGCCATAGGCGGCCGCCGGCACCTCATGCACGAAGGCATAGCTTTCTTCATGTATGCCGCCCAGCAGGCCGCCAAAGGCATCGAAGATTGCCTTGAGATAGGCTTCCAGCTCGACCTTGGTATTGGTGCCGTCGACCACCTTGATGTCGAGCCAGAACGTGTTGGTTCCATGCTCGGCCAGCGACTTGCCGCCGGCGAACCAATGCTTTGGATCGATATAGGACACGGCAACGGCGGTGATCGTCGGATCCTTGCGCAATCGCGTGGCTGTGATTTCGGTCACCTCCCCGGCAATCCTGGCTGACAGGGCGGCGTCGGGCTTGCCGGTGACGCTGACATTGATGATAGGCATTTTTCTTCTCCTGGTTTGAGCGGCGTCCGATCGCCGTTGACAACACCATGCCACTGTTGTCGGATCAAAAAAATCGAATTGTTTTTGATTGAAGATTCGATAAATTCGAATTATGGAAACGCTCGATCCCGATCTGCTCAGAACCTTCCTCGCTTTCGCCGACAGCGGCTCGCTGGCGCAGGCGGCTTCCAGCGTCGGCCGCTCGCCTTCGGCGGTGACCGCACAGATGCAGCGGCTGGAGGAGATCGTCGGTGAGCCGCTTCTGGCGCCGCAGGGGCGGGGACGAGGCTTGACGCTGGCCGGAGAGGATCTCGTCGGCCACGCCAGGCGCATCCTTGCCGTGCATCGCGAGGCGTGGCTGGCGTTGAAGGGCGCACGCGCCGCCGGGCGCGTCGCCATCGGCACCACGCAGGATTTCGCCGACAGCGGCCTGCCGGAGCTGCTGCGCGCCTTCGCTACCAGCCATCCGCGCGTCAGGATCGAATTGCGGGTCGGCCGCTCCGCCGAACTGGCGCAGGCGCTTCAGGCCGGCAACCTCGATCTGGCGATCGTCATGCGCCAGTCGGCGATGGCGGACGAGGTCGGCGTGCTGCGCGAGCCTATGATATGGCTATGCTCGCAAAAAGGACTGGCCTCGCGCCAGGAGGAACTGCCGCTGGCGCTGCTCGATCCCTATTGCGGCTTCCGCGAGGCCGCACTTGCGGCGCTCGATGCGGCTGGCCGGCGCTATCGCATCGCCGCCGGCAGTGCCAGCCTTGCCGGCCTGCGCACCGCGGTGAATGCCGGCGTCGCGCTGACGTTGCGAACCGCGCGCTTTGCCCATTCCGGCATTGTCGAGGCACCGCGCGAGCTTGGCCTGCCGCAGGTTCCGATGGCTGAGTTCGCGATCCGGCTGCGCGCCGGCGCCGATGGCCCAGCGAACGATCTGGCGGCACTGCTCCGCGGCAACCTGGCGCTGTCCGGGGCACTTGGCTGATTGGCCAAGACTTGTCCGGGCTCGCGTTTACTCGCAAAGAAAAAGCCGACCTTGCGGTCGGGCCTTCTAGCAAAGAAAAAGCCGACCTTGCGGTCGGCTTGGAGTAAGACGGGCCGAGGGGTTTGGGGGGACTTGGGGGGTGGCCCGTCGCACCAACAATGCCTGAACCCGATGATGGTTCCATGACTTCGAAAATTTTTTAAGAAATATTTGACGCTGTCCGTTGCCCGCGGGCCGCCAGCCAGTCACGGCCGGCATGGGCAAACACCGCGCAGAGCACGATGGCGCCGCCGACCAGGCTGGCCGCCGGCGAAATCTCGCCCAGGAACAGGAAGGCAAACAGGATGGCGAACGGCACTTCGGCCGAGCCGAGCAGCCCGGATTCGGCCGCCGGGATGAGCCGTGCGCCTTCCGTCCAGAGGATCGACGACAGCGCGAAAGATGCGCCGAAGGTGACAAGCAGGACGGCATCCCTTGGTGAGACCGCCAGCGGATCGGTGACGAACCAGCCGAGCAGGAACAACAGGAAGGCCGATACCGCGCCGGCCCACACCACCGGCGTGTCGCGGAAGGCACGCACCATGATCATGTAGAGGCCGCTGCCGATGGTCATCAGCAGCGCCAGTCCGTCGCCGAACAGGTTGCCGGTGCCGAAGCTGGACCAGATCATGATCGCCACGCCGCAGAGCGACACGGCAGCGGCGAGCATCGTCTGCATGCGGAAGGGTTCACGCGTCAGAACCCAGGCCAGCAGCGCGGTGACGAAAGGTGCGGTGGCGTAGATGACGGTGACATTGGCGACGAAAGTGAATTTGAAGGCCGAGATGAAGGCAATGCTGGCCAGCGCGCCTTCCACCGCCAGCAGCCACCCGCGCCAGCCCAATCGCAGGCTTTCGCGCCCGCCGGAGCGGTGTCGCTGCCACAGCACATAGAGGCTGATCAGGACCGAACCGACAAAGCCGCGCCAGCAGATGATGGTCAGCGGATCGGCATGGATCGATTTTGTCAGCACGCCGGTCAACGCAAAGACGGCCGCCGAGCATGACACGAGAACGATGCCAAGCGTGCGCTCGGCGACAGTGTCGGTGGTGCCTGTCACATCAGTCATGCCGTCAGCCTACGCCGCTCCGTCCTGACATCGTAGCGTCAGCAGTGATGCGCATCACAGCCGCTTGCGGAAATGCTCGCCGCCGACGATCAGCAGGCCGGCGGCGACGATAAGGGCGGCGCCCAGGAAGACTTCACGGCGCGGCACATCGCCCCAGATCGCAAAGCCGAGCGCGAACGCCCACAGCAGCGAGGTGTATTCGAGCGGCGCGAGGATCGAGGCGGGCGTGCGCTTCATGCCCTCGAAGAGGAGGTATTGCGCCAGACCGCCGAGCGCCCCGACGCTGGCAAGAAGCAGCAGCTGGGGCAGGTCCGGCGTGTGCCACCACCACAGCGCCGGCACCACCGAAAACAGCAGGAAATAGAAATTGTTGAGGAGAAGCTGGATCATCGAGCGTTCGGCAAGCGCGGTCTTGCGCAGGAGCACGATGGCAATGCCCCACAGGAAGGCGGCTGTCAGCACCAGCAGCACCGGTACGGACAGGCCGAGATGGGTAGGATCACAGGCGACAAAGACACCGGCGAAGCCGATCAGAACCGCCAGCCAGCGCAGCATCGGCACCTTTTCGCCGAGCAGGAACACCGAAAGCACGGTGACGATGATCGGGGCCGCGTAATAGACGGTGGTCAGTTCGGCGAGCTGCAGGCTGCGCGCGGCGTTGTAGTAACAGAGCCAGGCGGCAAGCGTGAAGGCGCTGCGGACCAGCATCGGCCGCACGATCGGCGAGCGCACCGTGTCGGCAAACAGCGCTCGTCCGCCGATTGCCGCGCAGGCACCGAGAATGGTGATGCTGCGGAAGAACATGATTTGCCAGACGGCCATGCCGGTGACCAAGAGCTTGATCGAGGCATCCTGCGTCGAAAACAGGAGATAGGCCGCACCGGTCAAAAGGATCCCGGCGAGAACCCTTTCACGCGTTTCGAGAATGGCGACATCGGCCATAAGGTGCGGGACCAGTGTTGCAGGAAGCGACAGCAAGTGCTGTGAAGCGGTGCGAGCGGCCTCGAAAGTCAGGCCCGGCTCCAAGCTATACGAGCGAAAGTCGGCGCGGCGCTGCGCCAGCCCGGAGCTTGCGTTGGGGCAGAGGTTGATCGCGCGCGTTGTCGCGAAGATTACTGCGTTGCCTGGTAGAGTTCCGAGGCGGCCTCTTTCAGAGCGCGTCGACCGTCGGGGCTGAAATACATCATATGCCCGCCCTCGATAACATCGAGATGGATGGGCTTTGCATCGGCAAGCGACGGGATTTGATTCACCAGGTAGCGCGAGGCCAGATAAGGCGTAACCAGATCGGTGTAGCCGTTGACGATCACGACGCCGAGCGCGGGATTCAGCGAGCGTGCTCGCTGCAGGTCGTCCATTACCCCGGCATAGCCTTGCCGTGAGGCGCTCGTCCCGTAATCCCAACCATGGCTGATTTCGTTATTGAGCAGGCGATAGCTGACATCGGTGCGGAAATTCAGTTCGTCGCGGGCGTAGCCGACGAAAGCCGAGGTCAAAGCCGGCACGCTGCGGTCGAGCACTGGATCCGGACCGACGACGCGGGCGCTTTCGGGCGCGATGTCGGCGGTGCCGATCATGGCGTCGTATGGGCTGAGCACCTTGCCGCTGGCGCGGGCGAACTCTCTTGCGAACAGGTCGGTCGGGATGCGGGCGGAGTTGCGCTGCACGAGATCGAGCGGCAGGCCGGTGATGTCGGCCACGCGCTGGCTCGCCAGTCGCCCGCCTTGCTCCAGCCCGCTGATGAGCGCCGTCAGATAATCGCCCAGCGCATAATGTTCGACTTCGGCCAGCTTCTCCCGCAACGCGTCGCCCTTGACGCCTTCGGCGCGCAGGCGCACGGCCGCCAGCGACGGCAATTCGAGGGCCCAATGCAACGGCTCGAATTCGTCGGGCCGCACCAGTGTGAACTCCAGCGCCGGCGAGATCAGCACGATGCCGTTCGGACTGATGCCGATATCCTCTTGCAATGTCCTAGCCAGAAGCGCCGCACGGAAGCCGCCATAGCTTTCCCCGGCGAGGAACAGCGGCGAACCGGTGCGGCCGTTCTGCGCGAGGTAGAGTCGGATGAAGGCACCTATCGAGCTGGCATCCTGATTGACGCCCCAGAAGTCGTGCGTGTCCTGGCCCGGTGCTTCGCGGCTGTATCCAGTTCCGACCGGATCGACGAAGACGAGGTCGGTCATGTCGAGCCAGCTGTCCGGATTGTCGATGAGCCTTTGCGGCGGGGGCAGGAATTCGCCACCGGTTCCCGTGGCGATCACGCGCGGACCAAGCGCGCCGATATGCAGGAAGGCGGACGCTGCTCCAGGGCCGCCATTGAACACGAAGGTGATCGGTCGCTGCGGGTCCTTGGCCGCGCTTGCCGGTGGCTCCAGCGTATAGGCGACATAGAATATCTCCGCTGTGACGTCGCCCTTGCTGGAAAGCAGCGGCAAGGTGCCGGCCCTTGCCTGATAGTCCACCTTGCGCCCGGCGAGGGTGATGGAATGCTTGGTGGTCTGCGGCGACGGCAGCAGGGACAGCACACCGCCCGAGGGCGCTGGACGCTCCGCCGTATCCGCCAGGACAGGCTGGGTGAAGGCGGCAAGCATCAGCAGGGCGATCAGTTTCAGCTTGAGCGACATGATGTCTCCGCGAGAAGGACTCCCGCATAGGTATGGCCGCGGCGGTCGAAGTCAAAGGGCATGGATGGGTGGCTCGATTTTACCAATTCGAGATTTTTGCCGCGGGTTGTGACAAGCACCCGATTTCGGACCATTATTCACGGCACGAAACAAGCAGTCGGGAAGGGGCAACAAAATGGACGCCACGGAACTGAAGGCCATGCAGGGCCCGCTGAAGCAGGCCTATCGCGACGATGCTTCGCAGGCGCTGATCACGTTGAAGGCAAGAGGGTCGATCGACGACCAGTCGGTGGCGTGCAAGGTGGAGACGGGAAGGGCCCTTGCGGTTGCCGGACTGCACCCGGCAACCGGCGGCTCAGGTCTGGAGCTGTGCTCCGGCGACATGCTGCTCGAGGCCTTGGTGGCCTGCGCAGGCGTGACGTTGAAGGCCGTGGCGACGGCGCTCGAGTTCAAGCTTGGGGCCGCTACGGTTGAGGCCCAAGGCGACCTCGATTTTCGCGGCACGCTCGGCGTCGCCAAGGATGCGCCGGTCGGCTTCCGCGCCATCCGGCTCAATTTCAGTCTCGACACCGACGAGCCGCAAGAGCGTATCGATTCGCTGCTGAAGCTGACCGAGCGCTATTGCGTGGTGTTTCAGACCATCAATCAGAAACCTGAGCTGACGGTGATCGCACGGCGCTGAAGATCTCCCGCTTGAGGGGGAAATGTCGCCCAAGGCGACATAGGGGGATCGGAAACATCCTGACGCGACGCCCCTTTGCCGGCAGAGGAGGTCAGCGCTCCACGCGCGGCGACCCCCTCTGGCCTGCCGGCCATCTCCCCCTCAAGGGGGGAGATTACGCTCATCACTGCGCGGACGGCTCTTCGGCATCGCCTTCGTCGGTGAAGGGCGAGGCGCTTGGCACGCATTGCACCGACCAGCCCTGCGGTGTCGGCTGCTTCTGATATTCGGTGATGGCGGCGGTGCACTGCTCGCGCTTGTCGAAGGTGCTGGGCAGCACGACCATGCCCCCCTGCGGGCCGGCGATTACCAGATACCAGACCAACGCTGCGGTCGTAGCCATGGGGATTTCCTTATTCTGCCCGACAGGGCGCTTGTTGCGGGAGTCGCTGCGATCCTAACAACTCCGTGGAAATGACGAAAGCATGACCACGGCGCAGCCTTTACGTCAAAGATCACAGCCGCGTGATGACAAGGCGGGCTCTGCTCCGGTTCTTGAGGGCTACCGCCTCAGTCGGTTGCAAAACAGTAGAATAGGCCGTCGCCGCCGGTGCCCTTCAGCGCCTCCTGGCCGCAGCCGCCGCGCGAGGCATGCGAGGAATTCCAAGACTTTGCCGCAGCCGAATCATCGAGCCCGGTGCGGTCGTGGTGGCCCATCATGGCAGCCCCTTCGGCGCCGCTCATCGTCCAGTCGCCACAGGTCTGGTCGGCGATCTTGGTGCCGTCGGGCTTGGAGCCGGTCAGCATGTCGTGACGGTTCGGCGTGTCGCCACGGCCATTGACGGTCTCACCCTTCTCGGTGAGCGCGGTCTGCTTGGTGATGCCGTTGGCGTCGCTGTGCAGCGAGGCGACATCGTCGGCGATCTTCTCGCCCTTGGCGTTGAACCAGGGGCCCTTGCCGATGCGATCCCGCGCGTCCTCGGTGCTGGTCGAGAGATAGGCGTGCCAGGTCTTGCCGGCGACACCGGCCGCTTCGGCGAGCGAGGCGCAATGCGCGTCGGCGCCCTTCAGGCCGCCGAGATCGCCGCCCTTGCCGGAGCCGGCGCTGGTGACGAAGAAACTCATCTTGGCATCTTGCGACAGGGCTGTGCCGGCAGTCGCGGCGAGGGCGGCCGCGGTGGCGGCAACGAGAAGAAGAAGTCTGCGCATATCGGTCCTCCGATTTCGAATATCCTACGTTCGAAGAACGTAGCCGGAGGCCTTTTTAATCCCTGAGATAGACCACCTGAGTGCGGGCAGCGGTTCTGGGAGCCGTCGAACGAGGTGTAAGTTATTCCGGTTGCCTGTAGGCGACGAAGCGGTTGTGCTTGGCCTGGAAGATCAGCCCGGTCTCTTTCAGGTCCGGGCTTGCCAGCGGCACGATCCGTTTGGCGATCTCTGAGGGGTGCGGCAGTGTTGCCGGATCCTCGCCGGGAACGGCCTGCGCGCGCATGGCGGTGCGGGTGGCGCCGGGGTCGGCTGCGTTGACGCGCAGCGGCAGGCTTTGCGTCTCATGCGCCCAGGAGCGCATCATGGTCTCGACCGCTGCCTTCGACGCCGCGTACGGCGCCCAGAAGGCGCGTGCCGAATGCGCGGCGTTGGAGGAAAGCAAAATCGCGCGGCCGGCATCCGAAAGCCTCAGCAACGGGTCGACCGAACGGATCAGCCGCCAGGTCGAGGTGACATTGATGGTCATCACCTTTTCGAAGGTCTTGGCCTCGACATGGCCGATCGGCGAGATGACACCGAGCACGCCGGCATTGGCGACCAGAATGTCGAGCTTGCCCCAGCGCTCGTGAATGGCGCCGCCCAGCCGATCGATGCCGGCCATGTCGGCGAGGTCGAGCGGCACCAGCGTCGCCTGGCCGCCGGCCGCCTTGATCTGGTCGTCGAGTTCTTCAAGCCCGCCGACGGTGCGCGCGACCGCGATCACATGCGCGCCGGCGGCGGCCAATTCCTTGGCGATGAAATAACCAATGCCGCGCGAGGCGCCGGTGACGACCGCGACGCGGCCGGTAAGGTCGAGGGTCATGCGAGAATGTCCGTGAGGTAGGTGCGAGACGCCCCCGAAGGCAAATGACGGCCTGGCAATCCTATGCCCCGCTGTTCGCCAGCAGCGACAGCGTGCGTACGTTGTCGTGGCCTTCGAAGTCGAGCAGGCGGGTCGGATACTGGCCGGTGAAGCAGGCGTCGCAGAATTGCGGCTGGTCGTTGTCGCGGCTGGCTTCGCCGACGGCGCGGTAGAGCCCGTCGATCGAGAGGAAGCCGAGCGAATCGACGCGGATGAATTCGGCCATCTCCTCCACCGACATGCGCGATGCCAGGAGCTTCGACTTCTCCGGCGTGTCGACGCCGTAGAAGCACGAGGCGCTGGTCGGCGGCGAGGCGATGCGCATGTGCACTTCCTTGGCGCCGGCATCGCGCACCATCTGCACGATCTTCTGGCTGGTGGTGCCGCGCACGATGCTGTCGTCGACCAGCACGACGCGCTTGCCCTCGATCATGCGGCGGTTGGCGTTGTGCTTCAGCTTGACGCCCATGTGGCGGATCGAATCGCCCGGCTGGATGAAGGTGCGGCCGACATAGTGGTTGCGGATGATGCCGAGCTCGAACGGGATGCCGGCCGCCTGGCTGAAGCCGATCGCCGCCGGCGTGCCCGAATCCGGCACCGGCACGACGATGTCGGCGTCGACCGGATTTTCCTGCGCCAGTTCGGCGCCGATGCGCTTGCGCACCTCATAGACGTTGCGGCCTTCGACCGAGGAATCCGGCCGAGCGAAATAGACATATTCGAAGATGCAGAAGCGGGTCTTCTGCGGCTCGAACGGGAACAGGCTTTCGATGCCCTTGGAGGTGACGACGACCATCTCGCCCGGTTTCAGGTCGCGCACGAAACGCGCGCCGATAATGTCGAGCGCGCAGGTCTCGGAGGCCAGGATCCAGGCGCCGTCGAGATCGCCGAGCACCAATGGCCTGATGCCGAGCGGGTCGCGGCAGCCGATCATCTTCTTGGCGGTCATCGCCACCAGCGAAAAGGCGCCCTCGACCTGCCGCACCGCATCGATGAAGCGCGAGTTGAGGTCGCGCTCCTTGCTGGTCGCGACCAGATGCAGGAGCGTTTCGGTGTCGGAGGTGGAGGAGAAGATCGCGCCCTGTTTCTGCAGCGCGCGCTGCACGGTCATAGCGTTGGTCAAATTGCCGTTGTGGGCGACGGCGAAGCCGCCATCGGCGAGTTCGGCGAAGAAGGGCTGGATGTTGCGCATGCCGGCGCCGCCGGTTGTGGCGTAGCGCGTATGGCCAATGGCGCGGTTGCCTTGCAGGCTGTCGATGACGCGCTGTTTGGTGAAAGTGTCGCCGATCAGGCCGACATGGCGTTCGACATGGAACTGGGTGCCGTCGTAGGAAACGATGCCGGCCGCTTCCTGGCCGCGATGCTGCAGCGCATGCAGGCCGAGTGTGACGATGGCCGCTGCGTCCTGCCGGCCGAAAATGCCGAACACACCGCACTCGTCATGGAAATGGTCGTCGGCCTCGGCGGAAAGCACGTCGTCTGCGTCTGCCATCTTAAGCTCCGCTAAAATCGCCATATAGAGCGGGTTCGCGTCGAAAGCAACGCGCGCCGTGCAGTCGTTCACACCATCGTCGGTCCTGACGCCCGTTCTGGAGCAATTCCAGGAAAAGTGTGAAACGGTTTTCCGTCCGGAATTGCGTCAAAACAAGGGGCGTCAGTTTGCAGGCGCTGCCGGTGCCGGCTTGGCCGTGTTGTCGGCAGGAGCGGCGTCGTTGTCGTCGGGCGCTGGCGCATTGGCGTCGTCGCCGCCGGCAGGCGCATCGGCTGCCGGCGCGTCCGGTGCTGCCGGCGTCTCGGCGGCTGGCTGATTCGGATTGAGTTTCTTGAGGATGGCGTTTTCCGGATCCTCCGGCAGCAGGCTCTCGAGCTTGGCGCCGATCTGCTCCAGCAGCGGTCGCGACTTGGCTTCCGTCACCCAGGCCGGTGCCTTGGCGCCGGCCAGCCAGTTGAAGAACAACAAGGCGACAGCGACGACCAGTATGCCGCGCGCGGCGCCGTAGAGGAAACCGAGCGTGCGGTCGAGCGCGCCGATCCGGGAATCGATGATCCAGTCGGCGAGCTTCATGGTGATGACCGAAACGACGATCAGCGCGATGACGAAGACGACGCCGGCGGAGGCCGCCATGGCGATCTTCTCATTGTCGATGTAGGGCTTCAGATAGGGCAGGACCGGCTTGTAGAAGAAGAAAGCCGCCGCGGCCGCCGCCGCCCACGATACGACCGAAAGGACCTCGCGCGAAAAGCCGCGAACCATGGCGAGCATCGCCGAGACCAGGGTGAAGCCGACGAGAATTCCGTCAAGCAGCGTAATCGGCATGTCTTTCGCCCCACTCCGATCTCTTTTTCGCGGCTCGACGAGCCGCGTTATTCTTCGTCGTCCACACGGCTGCGGCGTGAGCCGGCTATGCGCGCCACGAGGTCGGCAAGCTCGGTGGGCTGGAAAGCGCCGGCCCCGATCCCCCCAGCAAGTTCCTCGCTGCCCAAGGGCAGAACCGCGCTACCAAAACCCAGCTTTTCGGCTTCCTTGAGGCGCTGCTGCGCATGCGCAACCGGCCTCACCGCGCCCGAAAGGCTGATTTCGCCGAAATAGACGCAATCCGCGGGAAGGGCAAGACCGGTGAGTGAGGAAACCAGTGCGGCTGCGACCGCGAGGTCGGCGGCCGGCTCGCTGATGCGGTAGCCGCCGGCGACGTTGAGATAGACGTCATGGGTGCCGAAGCGCACGCCGCAATGGGCTTCCAGCACCGCCAGGATCATCGACAGCCGCGCGCCGTCCCAGCCGACCACCGCCCGACGCGGCGTGCCGAGCGAGGAGGGCGCGACAAGCGCCTGGATTTCGACCAGGACGGGCCTGGTGCCTTCCATACCGGCGAAAACGGCAGCCCCCGGGGATTTCGCATGCCGTTCGCCCAAGAACAGCTCCGACGGGTTGGCGACCTCGCGCAAGCCCTTGTCCGACATTTCGAAGACGCCGATCTCGTCGGTCGGTCCAAAGCGGTTCTTCACCGTGCGCAGGATGCGGTAGTGGTGGCCGCCTTCGCCCTCGAAATAGAGCACGCCATCGACCATGTGCTCGACGACGCGCGGGCCGGCGATCTGGCCTTCCTTGGTGACATGGCCGACAAGGACGATCGCCGCACCCGTCGACTTCGCATAGCGGATCATCGCCTGGGCGGAAGCGCGCACCTGGGTAACGGTGCCAGGCGCGGAATCGGCAAGATCGGTCCATAGTGTCTGGATCGAATCGAGAATGACCAGATCCGGCCGCTTGCCGTCGGCGATCGTGGCGAGAATGTCCTCGACATTGGTTTCGGCGGCCAGCTCCACCGCGGTGTCGGCAACACCCAACCGCTGCGCTCGCAGCCTGATCTGGGCGACTGCCTCCTCGCCCGAGACATAGACGATGCGATGGCCCCGGGACGCAAGGGCGGCAGCGGCCTGGGTAAGAAGCGTCGATTTGCCGATGCCGGGATCGCCGCCGACCAGCAGCGCCGAGCCGCGCACGAAACCGCCGCCGGTGGCGCGGTCGAGTTCGCCTATGCCCGAGACGATGCGCGGCGCGTCCTCGATGTCGCCTGAAAGCGTGGTCAGCACCACCGCGCGGCCCTTGCGGGCATTGCGCGTGTTGGCCGGACCGGAACCGATGCCGCCAGAGGTGCCTTCCTCGACCAGCGTGTTCCACTCCCCGCAGGCGTCGCATTTGCCGGCCCAGCGCTGATGCACCGAGCCGCAATTCTGGCAGATGAACTGGACGCGGGATTTAGCCATGGAGCCGCGCCGGTTTTGGGGAAAATGCAAACGACAGGCAGGCCGGCGGGACAGCGCCCCCCTCTGGCCTGCCGGCCATCTCCCCCACGAGGGGGGAGATCGAATTGCGTGTCGGATTTCGCCAGCTTTCAGCGTTGCAGAAATGAGCGCCGGCATGGGCGACAGCCGATCTCCCCCCTTGTGGGGGAGATGGCCGGCAGGCCAGAGGGGGGCGCCGTAGAGCGCCTTGGTTCCCTATTTCTGTTGCGACCGCTGGCAAGAGGCTACTCAAACCTCTCCGCGATATGGTGTTCCTCGGCAAGGTCGGAGAAGCGGGTGAATTCGCCGTGGAAGGCGAGCGTCACCGAGCCTGTCGGGCCGTGGCGCTGCTTGGCCACGATCACCTCGGCCTTGCCGCGCATTTCGTTCATCTCGTTTTCCCACTTGACGTATTCTTCCGTGCCGAGCTTCGGCTCGCGGTTCTTGAGGTAATACTCCTCGCGATAGACGAAAATCACGACGTCGGCGTCCTGCTCGATCGAACCCGATTCACGCAAGTCCGAAAGCTGCGGGCGCTTGTCGTCACGGCTTTCGACCTGGCGCGAGAGCTGCGACAGCGCGATGATCGGCACGGCCAGTTCCTTGGCCAGTGCCTTCAGGCCGGTGGTGATCTCGGTGATTTCCTGCACGCGGTTCTGCGAAGACTTGGCGCTCGAACCCTGCATCAGCTGGATATAGTCGATGACGATCAGATCGAGGCCGCGCTGGCGTTTCAGCCGCCGGGCACGGGCCGAGAGCTGGGCGATCGAGATACCACCGGTCTGGTCGATGAACAGCGGGATCTTCTGCATGGTCTGCGAACAGGCGACCAGCTTCTCGAAGTCCATTTCGGTGATTTCACCGCGGCGGATCTTCGAGGAGGAGATTTCCGTCTGTTCGGAAATGATGCGGGTGGCGAGCTGTTCGGACGACATTTCGAGCGAGAAGAAGCCGACGACGCCGCCATTGGCCGCCTTGAACGAGCCATCGGCCTGCTGCGCCGGCTCATACATCTCGGCGATGTTGAAGGCGATGTTGGTGGCGAGCGACGTCTTGCCCATGCCTGGACGGCCGGCGATGATGATCAGATCGGACGCCTGCAGGCCGCCCATGCGGCGGTCGAGATCCCGCATGCCGGTGGCAAGGCCCGACAGATGGCCGTCGCGCATATAGGCGGCGTTGGCCATGTCGACCGCGGTCTTGACCGCGTCTGTGAAGCTCTCGAAGCCGCCATCGTAGCGTCCGGTTTCGGCCAGTTCGAAAAGGCGGCGTTCGGCATCCTCGATCTGCTCGGATGGCGACATGTCGACCGGCGCGTCATAGGCGATGTTGACCATGTCCTCGCCGACGGTGATCAACGCCCGGCGCGTCGCCAGATCGTAGATGGCACGGCCATAGTCGGTGGCGTTGACGACGGTGACGGCCTCGACCGCCAGCCGCACGACATATTGCGCCACCGTCATGTCGCCGACCTTCTCGTCGGCCGGCAGGAAGGTCTTCAAGGTGATCGGCGTCGCCACCTTGCCCATGCGGATGAGCTCGGCCGCGACATCGAAGATCTTGCGGTGCAAGGGTTCGTAGAAATGGCCGGACTTCAGGAAGTCGGAGACACGATAGAAGGCATCGTTGTTGACGAGGATCGCACCAAGCAGCGCCTGCTCGGCCTCGATGTTGTTGGGCGATTCGCGATAGAGCGGTTGCTCCGCCACGCCGAATTTTCGTGCTGCCTCTGCCATGATATCCCCGATGTCGATCCCGGCTTCTCGATATCAGAACGAGACGAATCGATGCTGACCTTTCTGCATCATCGCATGACCAACCAGCCTTGATGCCCGTTGTTCACAGGCGCGGCGAACCGTCCACAGGAGAGTGCTTCCAAGCCCCGATTCCGATTGACTCGGAAAGGCGCAGTCCCTACCCGAGTCGTTGGAACAGATCAAGAACAATCTTGGCGATCAGGCGCCTCCTTCGTCCAGCGTATCGCCCCAGTCCAGGCGCCGTGCCGCCTTGAACAGATCACCGTCGCGTTTGGTCAACAGTTTTTCGCCGGCGCTGCCGTCCGTTTCGCAAAGCTTGAGCAGAACCTTGCCCGAGCCGGATTTCGGCGGTGCGATGACCCGCGCGGCACGCGCGGCGGCCGGTTGGCGCGAGGCGGCGACAAAAATGAACTTCTCGTCTTCCCACGGCACTTCCGNCCTTGGCCAGCCGGTGCAGGCGCGAGCGGGCGACGCGGCGGGAAAAGTGGCACCAGTCGGGCGGGGCGAGCGGGCAAGGCGCCTCATGCGGACAAGGCGCCAGCAGATGCGCGCCCGCCGCGATCAACCGCGCGCGCACCGCCAGGATTCGCTGCCAGCCGGCAGGCGTGCCCGGCTCGACCACGAGCAGCGTGTCGGCCGTGAGGTGCCAAAGCCGGTCGACAAGCTTCGGCAGCGATGCCGGAATGATCTCGTCCAGCACATAGGTACACGTCACCAGCTCGGCCGGCTCGAGATCGGCGAGGTCGATGGTGGCGTCGCCGGCCAGCCATTTGGTCCGGGCAGCGACTGCGCCGGCGGCGAGCGTCTCGCCGACCTTGCGTGCCGCCGCACTGGCTTCGAGGAGCACCGCCTGTTCGAGATCGGGCCAGAGGTCCATCGTGGCCCAAAGCACCGTACCAGGCCCGGCACCGATATCGAGCAGGGTTTTCGGGACGAAATCCGGCCGGGCTTCATTCAGCGCACCAAGGCTGGCGCGGACCGCGGCGTAGGTCGCTGGCAGCCGCGTCGCGAGATAAGCCTGCACGGCCAAATCCTGCGCCATGTGCAGGCGGCCGTCGCGCAGCTCGGCACGGTAGCGGTCGGAAAGCGTTTTCGCCGCTTGCTTCAGGGTCGCGAGCGGAACGTTTTCAAGCAGGCGCTCGACCCCTTGGCGAAGTGGCGCTGGCAATTCCATGGTCAGGCTCCGCGCGGTGCGAGCAGGATGACCGAGGCTCCGGCCATGCAGAGGACCGCACCGGCAAGATCCCAGCGGTCGGGCCGCACGCCTTCCACCAGCCACAGCCAGGCGAGCGACGCGGTGATGTAGATGCCGCCATAGGCGGCATAGGCACGGCCCGCCGCATTGATGTCGACCAGTGCCAGGAGCCAGGCGAACAGGACGAGCGAGACGAAGCCCGGCGCCAGCCAGAGCGGCGACTTTTCCAGCCGCCACCATGCCCATACCGAAAAGCAGCCGGCGATCTCGGCCAAGGCCGCGGCAACATAAAGGAGATAGCTCATGAAAAAGGCCTCGCGACGATCACGAGGCCTTTTTCAGGGCAGGGGCGTGCGAAGGCAAGCGCCAATGGCGAAAGCGTACGGACGTTCCCGTTTCTATTCCGCCACCTTGCGGCGACGGGCAGGCTTGGCGGGCTTCTCGACGGGAGCCGCCTCGCGGCGGCCCAGGTCGCGCATTTCCAGCGCCTTTTCGCATTTGGCCATATAGTCTCGGGTCATCGGCAGCGTGTCGTTCTTCTTGGTGATCTGGAACTGGTAGATGACAAGGTCCTGCCAGCGGAAGGCGGCTTCCGAGGCGGCCAGATAGAATTCCCACATACGGCAGAAGCGTTCGTCGTAGATCGCCTTGGCCTTGTCGCGGTTGGCGGCGAAGCGCTGGCCCCAGTGCTTCAGCGTATCGGCATAGTGGAGCCGCAGGATCTCGACGTCGGTGACCACGAGGCCGGATTTCTCGATCGCCGGCAGCACCTCCGACATTGCCGGGATGTAGCCGCCCGGGAAAATGTACTTGCGGATGAAGGCGCTGGTCGCCCACGGCACACCGGAACGGCCGATCGTGTGCAGCAGCATGACGCCATCGGGCTTCAACAGTGTCGCGGACTTGTCGAAGAAGGTGCGGTAGTGGTTGACGCCGACATGTTCGAACATGCCGACCGAAACGATGCGGTCGAAACGCTCGTTGAGCTCGCGATAGTCCTTCAGCTCGAAATGGACGTGGTTTTCCAGCCCCTGCGCGTGCGCCCGGTCGGTGGCCACGCCATGCTGTTCGGTCGACAGCGTCACGCCCTGCACGTCGACGTCGAAAGCCTTGGCGAGATAGAGGCCAAGCCCGCCCCAGCCGGAGCCGATGTCGAGAACCGTCTGGCCGGCCTTCAGCCTGAGCTTGGCGGCAATGTGGCGCTTCTTGGCGGCCTGCGCCTCGTCGAGCGTCATGTCCGGCTGTTCGAAATAGGCGCAGGAATACTGCATGTCCTCGTCGAGGAAGAGCCGGTAGAGATCGCCCGACAGATCGTAATGGCGCTGCACGTTGCGGCGCGAGCGCGAGGCGGTGTTGATCTGCTGCAGGCGGCGGAAGGCGTGGCGCAGGCCTTCGATGGCTTTCGACCAGGTCGCGTCGATGCCGCCGCTGCCCATGTTCTGGAAGGCAATGCGCATCACACCGAGCACGCCGCCGTCGAGAATGTCGAGTTCGCCATCCATGTAGGATTCAGGCACCGCCAGCATCGGATCGAACGTGATGGCGCGTTCGGCATGTCGGGTCTTGATGTGCAGATGCACCGGCTCGCCGCTGCCGTCGCCGAATACGAATGTCGAGCCCTGTGGCCCGGTCACTTTGAGACTGCCGGTGCGAACCAGGCGATCGAGAACGCGCTTCAAGAGAATATTCATGCCTAATGTCCCCAGGGTGCCTTACGCATGGCCCGAAAACCGCAATCGACTTTCGGACAGGATTATGCGCCGAACTCCAATTCCACAACGTCCTTTGCGCGTCCAAAGGACGCGCGACGATCTAGTCTGCAACAATATATGGGGACCCGGAAAGTTCCTTTTGGCACAAAAAAGCCCGGGCGAGAGGCCCGGGCGTTGGTCCACAAAGGACGGATAACAGCAATGTGATCGGAGCTTGGCTCCAACCCCTTGCGGGGATAAGCTCAGGCGTTGTCTTCGCCGCCTTCGAACTCGGCATTCGGATCGAAGAAGTTTTCCGGCCGGGCGTTGTCGTTGATGTCGTCGCCATAAATGGCTTCTGCAGTGGTCAGCGTCTCGCCCTTGGCCTGGCGTTCGGCTTCGTCGGCCGTGCGGGCGATGTTGAGCGTGATCGTGACTTCGACTTCCGGATGCAGCGCGATCGCCACATTGGTGACGCCGATGGTCTTGATCGGCTGGTTGAGCTGGATCTGGTTGCGGTTGACCGTGAAACCTTCCGCCGTCAGCAGGTCGGCGATGTCGCGCGTCGACACCGAACCGTAGAGCTGGCCGGTCTCGCCGGCCGACCGGACGGCGATGAAGCTCTTGCCGTCGAGCTTTTCGGCAACCTGGGCGGCTTCCGACTTACGCTCGAGGTTGCGGGCCTCGAGCTGGGCGCGCTGGCCTTCGAACTTCTTCTTGTTGGCCTCGTTGGCGCGCAGCGCCTTGCCCTGCGGCAAGAGGAAATTGCGGGCAAAGCCGTCCTTGACCTTGACGGTATCACCCATCTGGCCGAGGCGGGAAACGCGTTCGAGAAGAATGACTTCCATGGTTTGTTCCTTTCAGTTGGGCATCGATCTCGGGATCGTTGCCGATTCTTGAGAACAGGTCAGGAAGCAAGGGGGCGTTGCCGCCGGTGTCGCTGTCCTGCCTGTCGGCAGTTAGAGGCTTTGGCCTCAACCCGGGATTTCCTGCATGTCGCCCAAAAGTGGTTTCCCGGTTTTGGGACAACGACATGCATCGTCAAGACACTCCAGCGGCTTCCGTCGCCGTGGAGAAAAGCGGGCGACAAAGCCGCCCGCTCGGAGAAATTTAGCGAACCACGTAAGGCAGCAGGCCGAGGAAGCGGGCGCGCTTGATCGCCTTGGCGAGTTCACGCTGCTTCTTCTGGCTGACCGCGGTGATGCGCGACGGCACGATCTTGCCGCGCTCGGAAATGTAGCGCTGCAGGAGACGCACGTCCTTGTAGTCGATCTTTGGCGCGTTGGCGCCGGAGAACGGGCAGGTCTTGCGGCGACGGTGGAACGGGCGCCGGGTCGGGATCTGGTTGATGTCGACCATTATTCTGCACCCCCTTCAAGGCCTTCGCGCGGACGGCGCGGACCACGCTCGCCACCGGCATCGCCGAAGCTGCGCGGCGGACGGTCGCCGCGATCGCGGTCGCCGAACGAACGCGGGCCACGGTCACCACGGTCGCGGTCGCCGAAGCCACCGCGCTCCGAGCGCTCTTCGCGCTTCTGCATCATCGCCGAGGGGCCTTCCTCATGCGCCTCGACCTTGATGGTCAGGAAGCGCAGCACGTCCTCGGACAGGCCCATCTGGCGCTCCATCTCGTTGAGCGCTGCCGGCGGGCAGGTGAGGTCCATCAGCGTGTAGTATGCCTTCCGGTTCTTGTTGACCCGGTAGGTGAGGGACTTCAGTCCCCAGTTCTCGACCCGGCCGACCGACCCGCCATTTGCTGCGATGACGCCCTTGTACTGTTCGACAAGCGCATCGACCTGCTGCTGCGAGAGGTCCTGCCGGGCAAGAAACACATGTTCGTAAAGAGCCATTATGTCTTCGCCTTTCTTCGTTTCTCTCCCGGTTCCCGGCGGCAAAAGCCTCTGCAACTTCTCTGACCCGGATCCCTTGAGGGGCGGGGAAGAAAGGAGCATGACGAGACGGTCGAGAGCGGAGACACGGGAGGCGGAAGCACTTCTGGCTTCACGCGAAGGTTTGAGAAAACCTCCGGCCCTCCGTTCAGCCCCCAGCTAGGACCGGCAGATTGCGGGCGTCTATATAGCAATCCGCAGGGAAGGCAAGGGCGGGCGACGTTCGCGATGTCGCAGGGGGGGCCTGTGGCGCAAGGGGGGCGATGTCGTGGCGGAAGATCAAATGGCGACAACCGCAAGACTTTGCGACTTCCCCGCAGCGGCAAGCATTTCCGGGGATAAGATGCTTCTCAGGAGAGCAGATCGCCAACAGGTTCTCGAAGCTGCAACTGACGAATTGAGTGTTCGATCCCCTCAGAGGGACTGCAGGCTCAACTCATGTGGGCGACGACCTTGTCGACCGTTTCGGGGAAGAAGTCCGGCGCCGCGTGCCGCTTGCCGAACATCATGTCATATTGCAGCAGACGAAAGTCGCGGATCGCCGGGTCGATGTCCTTCTGCCGCGCCCAGTCGGGCGTGGCTTCCCCGGCCGGCGTCAGCAACAGGTTGCGGTCGACGACGCGGTAGCGTTCGCGCATCTCGCCCAGGAAGCCCGTGTAGTAGGGATGGGTGATGCCGGCCGTCTTCAGGATATGATAGGGCAGGAAGGCGGGGCTGACCGCGCCCAGATCCTCGGCCGGGCCGGTGCGGTTCGACCAGATGACCAGCGGCGTCTCGTGATGCTGAAGGGCGTCCTGCGGTGACGCCTCCTTGCGCGGCGCGACATTGTCCTTGAGGAAGCCGGTTTCGACGTAAACCGGGCCCAGCGGCGGCAGATGGTCGCCGAAGAAGGCGATCACCGTGGGACGGGAGCGCTTCTTTGCCCATTCGACGAGGCGCTCGAGACCGCGATCGGCATCCGCGGATCCCTCCGCATAGCTCAGCAGCGATTCACGCGCCCACTGGCTGATCGGCGCCTGCACCTTGTGGGTCGGGTTGTAGTAGCGGTTCGGCTCGTAGGGACCATGGTTCTGCAGGCTGACCGCGAAGAAGAACACCGGCTGCTCGCTGGCGTCGGCTTCGCGGATGATTTCGTCGGTCATCGCCGCATCCGATGCCAGCGGTCCGCGCTTTTCCATCGGCGGCAGCGTCTCTTCAGACTTGAAGTCGTTGAAGCCGAAATCGGCGTACACCGCGCCGCGGTTCCAGAACCAGTTGGTGCCTGGATGTATGGCACGCGCCTGATAACCCTCGCTCTTCAGGAAGGTTGCCATCGACGGCGTCGGGGTGCGCACATATTGCTGGTAGGGGATGCTGCCGGCCGGCAGGAAGGCATTCGAGAAGCCGGTCAGCGCTTCGAACTCGATATTGGCGGTCATGCCGCCGAATTCGGGCGAGAACATATAGCCCGAACGCAACGCCCGCACATTGGGAATGGGGTCCGGCGTGATGGTTACCCCGGGCAGCTTGGTCGGATCCCAGAACGATTCGCTCATGACGACGATGATGTCCGGTTTCTCGGCGGGCACGGAGGCTGTCACCGCCGACCTCTCGATCGCGGCGATCGCCTTGTCGGAATAGCCGGCCGGCGCCGAGACATGCGCCATCGGCACGTTGAGCGCGAAGGCGAGCGCAAAGCCGTTGGAGGCGTAGTTTTCCTTCTGGTCCCACATGATCGGAATGATCTGCAGCCGGTCCCTGGTCCACGAGAAGGTGGCGTAGTCCATGATCGAGACAAAGAAGGCGAGCAGCGGAACCGCCAGCGTCAGCCGGGCGAGGCGGCCCTTTCGGCTGAGTGCGAGGACCTTGCGGCGCCACAGCCGCCAGCCATAGACGAGCAGCGACAGGCCGGCGACGATGCCGACGACCATGGCGAGCGCGGTCATTGGCCGGTCGCGCACCAGCAATGGCAGCAGGGCGACGATCTGACGGGCGTAGAGGAAATCCGTCGGATAGNATAGAGCGGATCGCCGAGATAATGCGACTTCTGATGGCCGACAAAGGCTAAAGACAGGGTCAGCGGAGCCACGATCATCAGGCTCTGGTGGCTACGGCCGAGCACGGCGTCGAGGCCGATCAGGATCAGCGCGAAGACGACGATCGTGGTCCAGCCCGGCTTGAGCGGCTGCAGGAAGAAAGAGACGGTGCCGGCGAAATCACCGCGCACGATCAGTTCGATGGCGAACACCAGGATGGCCGCGATCGCCAGGCTGATCAGCCCGTACCGGACAACCGGCCATCTCCGGCCCGGCAGGTAGCCGGTGGACGGATCGTCTTCCAGGAATTGCGGCACGGCTTTACCGCTACGTTTCGAACTCTTTGTCACTTCAACTTCCCCACCCAGCGACAAACACGTCACTCGATTGTCATATAATTGTCACGCAAAGCTAGCGCCTGTGGCGGAAATAAGAAGAGCCAGCAAACGATTCGTGAGCGGTTTTCATCAGGAGTGATCGCCAAAAAGCCTTTGGGAACAGGCACTCGGCGGTTGACGAGGCCGCCCGGCAGGGGCGAACTGGGCTTGACTTGGCGGCCTGCCTTGCGTCACAGGCAAGAAAAACCCGCCTATCAGGCAAGCAAAACCAGCCCTTGGGAGCCCTCGCATGGCCGTCGCATTCACCTTTCCGGGACAAGGAAGCCAGGCTGTCGGCATGGGCAAGGATCTCGCCGATAGCTTTCCCGAGGCGCGCAGGGTCTTCCAGGAAGTCGACGACGCGCTCGGCGAAAACCTGTCGAAGCTGATCTGGGAAGGTCCCGAAGAGGCCTTGACGTTGACGGCCAACGCACAGCCGGCGCTGATGGCGGTATCGCTGGCGGCCATCAGGGCGCTGGAATCGCGTGGGTTCTCGCTGAAGGACAAGGTCGCCTATGTCGCCGGCCATTCGCTGGGCGAATATTCGGCGCTGGCCGCCGCGGGCTTCGTTTCCGTTGGCGATGCCGCGCGGCTGCTGCGCATTCGCGGCAACGCCATGCAGGCGGCGGTACCTCCCGGGAAGGGCGCCATGGCGGCGATCATCGGACTGGAGCAGGCGGATGTCGAAGCTGCCTGCGCTGAAGCGGCCAAAGGATCTGTCTGCCAGGTCGCCAACGACAATGGCGGCGGCCAATTGGTCATCTCCGGCGCCAAGGCCGCGGTAGAACTGGCCGCTAGGCTTTGCACCGAAAAGGGCGCCAAGCGGGCGCTGATGCTGCAGGTCTCGGCACCTTTCCATTCGGCGCTGATGACGCCGGCCGCGGAGATCATGCGCGACGCGCTCGCCAAAGTGGCCAAGGCCGCACCGGTGGTTCCGATCGTCTCGAACGTCACAGTCACCCCGACGAGCGAACCGGACGAGATTTCGCGGCGCCTGGTCGAGCAGGTGGTCGCCCGCGTGCGCTGGCGCGAGACGGTCGAATGGTTCGGCGCCAACGGCGTCACCGCGCTCTACGAGATCGGCGCCGGCAAGGTGCTGTCGGGGCTGGCACGGCGCATCAACCGCGACATCGCCACCGCGTCGGTCGGTGCGGCGGTTGACGTCGAGGCGGCGCTAGCCGCGCTCTGACTTGAATTCCGCCCGGCGCGGCTGTACATGAATACATGTATTCATGGGGATTGCCATGCCGACCTCTATAAGACTGGCTCCCGAGATCGAGGAGCGTCTGGATTTCCTGGCGGCCAGGACCGGCCGCAGCAAGGCTTACTATCTGCGCGAACTCATCGAGCGCGGTATCGAGGAAATGGAAGACTATTACCTCGCCGCTGAAGTTCGGGAGCGGATCAGGCGTGGCGAAGAGGATGTCATGAAGGGCGAGGACTTCTGGCGTGGCCTGGACGCTTGAACACGCCCGTTCAGCGCGCAAATTCGTTGAAAAGCTGGATCCAAAAACGCGGCATCGCATCCGGGACTTCATTGAAAACGGTATCGCGGCGCTCGACAATCCACGTGAAGCCGGCAAGGCGCTGAAGGGCCCTTTGGCGACTTTTTGGAGATACCGGGTTGGGGATTATCGCATTATCTGCGATGTGCAGGACAGCCGGCTGGTCGTTCTGGTGATAACCATCGGCCACCGTGGTGACATCTAGAGATAATCGCCCGCCCCATTTGAGAAGAGGACAAGACATGTTCGAATTGACCGGCCGCAAGGCGCTCGTCACCGGGGCATCGGGAGGCATCGGCGAGGCGATCGCCAGGGTACTGCATGCGCAGGGCGCCATTGTCGGCCTGCATGGCACGCGCGTCGAGAAGCTGGAGACGCTGGCCAACGAACTTGGCGACCGGGTCAAGCTGTTTCCGGCCAATCTGTCGAACCGCGACGAGGTCAAGGCGCTCGGCCAGAAGGCGGAAGCCGATCTGGAAGGTGTCGACATCCTGGTCAACAATGCCGGCATCACCAAGGACGGCCTGTTCGTGCGCATGTCTGACGCCGATTGGGACAGCGTGATCGAGGTCAATCTGACCGCCGTTTTCCGGCTCACCCGCGAACTCACCCATCCGATGATGCGCCGGCGCCATGGCCGCATCATCAACATCACCTCGGTGGTCGGCGTGACCGGCAATCCCGGCCAGACCAATTACTGCGCCTCGAAGGCCGGCATGATCGGCTTCTCCAAGTCGCTGGCGCAGGAGATCGCCACCCGCAACATCACCGTCAACTGTGTCGCCCCCGGCTTCATCGAATCGGCAATGACCGACAAGCTCAACGACAAGCAGAAAGAGGCGATCATGGCCGCCATCCCGACGCGCCGCATGGGCACCAGCGTTGAAGTCGCGTCCGCGGTGGCCTATCTCGCCTCCAACGAAGCCGCCTACGTCACCGGCCAGACCGTCCACGTCAATGGCGGCATGGCGATGATCTGAACGAGGCCCGGCGGCAACGCTGCCGGGTTGTGAAAAGAGACCATTTCGCCTTGGACCTCAGCTATTTTTCGTGTAATGCGGCCCGCAACCCGGCGGTTCGGGCAAAAACCGGTCCGTGGCCGTTGCGTTTCCGGCAGGACCATCTTTCAGCTTGATTAGCGGCATTCTGCCCGCTAACGAAGACAGACAAACAAAAGACGAGGATGCCCAAATGAGTGACACCGCAGAGCGCGTCAAGAAGATCGTCATCGAACACCTTGGCGTCGATGCCGACAAAGTGACGGAGCAGGCGAGCTTCATCGACGATCTGGGCGCCGACAGCCTCGACACGGTCGAACTCGTCATGGCGTTCGAAGAAGAATTCGGCGTCGAGATTCCCGACGACGCGGCCGAGACCATCCTGACCGTCGGCGATGCGGTGAAGTACATCGACAAGGCTTCGGCCTGACACTTTCCGCAGTCACCACCGGGGAGGACCTGCGATGAGGCGTGTCGTCGTCACCGGCCTTGGGTTGTTGTCGCCGTTCGGCATGGGCTTCGAGCACAGCTGGAAGGAACTTCTGACCGGCCGCAGCGCCGCCAAGCGCATCACCGAGTTCGAGGTGGAGGATCTTGCCTGCAAGATCGCCCACGTCGTTCCGCGTGGCGACGGCAGCAATGCCACCTTCAATCCCGAGGCCGTGCTTGAGCCGAAGGAACTGCGCAAGATCGGCGACTTCATCCTGTACGGGATTGCCGCCGCCGACGAGGCGCTGAAGGATTCCGGCTGGGAACCCAAAACCCATGAAGAGCAGTGCGCCACCGGCGTTCTGATCGGTTCCGGCATCGGTGGTATCGAGGGCATCGCCGAGAACGCGATGATCCTCAAGGAGCGCGGTCCGCGCCGCATCAGCCCTTTCTTCATCCCCGGCCAGATCATCAATCTGGTCTCCGGCCAGGTTTCGATCCGGCACGGGCTGAAGGGCCCGAACCATGCCGTCGTCACTGCCTGCTCGACCGGCGCGCACGCCATCGGCGACGCTGCCCGGCTGATCATGTGGGGCGATGCCGACGTCATGGTCGCCGGCGGTGCCGAAGCGCCGGTGACGCGGCTGTCGATCGCCGGCTTCGCCGCATGCCGGGCGCTGTCGACCGAGCACAATGATACGCCACAGACTGCATCGCGCCCCTACGACCGCGACCGTGACGGCTTCGTCATGGGCGAGGGCGCCGGCGTCGTCGTGCTGGAGGAGCTGGAGCACGCCAAGGCGCGCGGCGCCAAGATCTATGCCGAGGTTACCGGCTATGGCCTGACCGGCGATGCCCATCACATCACCGCGCCCGCCGAGGACGGTGACGGCGCCTTCCGTTGCATGACGGCGGCCCTGAACCGGGCCAAGCTGACGCCTGCCGATGTCGACTACATCAACGCCCACGGCACCTCGACCATGGCCGACACGATCGAGCTCGGCGCCGTCGAGCGGCTTGTCGGCAATGCCGCGTCAAAGATTTCGATGTCGTCGACCAAATCGTCGATCGGCCATCTCCTGGGGGCGGCGGGCGCCGCCGAAGCGATCTTCTCGATCCTCGCGATCAGGGACAATGTCGCGCCTGCGACCATCAACCTCGACAATCCCGAACGCGAAACCGCGATCGACCTGGTGCCGAACAAGCCTCGCTCCCGCCAGATCGACGTCGCGCTGTCCAATTCCTTTGGCTTCGGCGGCACCAACGCATCGCTTGTGTTCCAACGCTACAATGGCTGACCGTCCGGCTGCCGGGCGATGCTTTGACGTGTCGTCAATTTTGCCATATTCGCCCCTACTCTGCCGCAGGGGATTCGTTGAGAGATCAAACGGTAGGGCGAAATGAACACAAATCCGGCAGGCAACGGAGAATTCGGGCAACGACCGGCGAGCACTGGGCCGATCGTGCCGAAGACAGCCAGCGAAGCCTTGCGGCCTGAAGCCGGAACGCCGCCGCCGAAGCGCTCGCGCGCTTCTCGCAGCCAGGTCGTCGTGTTCATGAACTTCGTCATCTCCTCGGTGATGCTGATGGTGCTGGCGGCGGGCGTGGCGGTCTACTTCGGCAAGCAGGAATTCACCGAACCCGGCCCCTCGGCCAATGGCGACACTTTCCTGGTCAAGCCGAACACCGGCGTCCAGGATATCGCCGACCAGCTCGAGCGCCGCGGACTGATCAGCGACGCTCGTATCTTCCGGCTTGGCGTGCGTGCCTTCGGCAACGATTCCGCGCTCAAGGCCGGTGAATACGAGGTCAAGCCCAGGGCATCCATGCGCGACATCATGGAGCTTTTGAAGAGCGGCAAGTCGGTGATGTACTCACTGACGATTCCGGAAGGATTGACGGTCGAGCAGGCTCTGCAGCGTATCGCCGGCGAGCCCGCCTTGAGCGGCGACATGCCGGCCAAGACGCCTCCCGAGGGCAGCCTGGCCACCGACACGCTGCGTTTCACGCGGGGTGCGACGCGCCAGCAGATGATCGACAAGTTGCTGGGCGATCAGAAGAAGCTGGTCGACGAGGTATGGCAGCGGCGTGCGCCGGACCTGCCGCTGTCGAACGTCGACGAGTTCGTCACACTGGCCTCGATCGTCGAGAAGGAAACCGGCAAGGGTGACGAGCGTTCACGGGTGGCCGCGGTCTTCCTGAACCGGCTGGCCAAGGGCATGCGCCTGCAATCCGATCCAACCATCATCTATGGTCTGTTCGGCGGCAAGGGCAAGCCGGTGGACCGGCCGATCTACCAGTCCGACATCCAGAAGCAGACGCCTTACAACACCTATCTGATCAGCGGCCTGCCGCCGACGCCCATCGCCAATCCGGGGCGTGCGGCACTTGAGGCCGTGGCCAATCCATCGAAGACCGACGATCTCTATTTCGTTGCCGATGGCACGGGCGGTCACGTTTTTGCCGCGACGCTGGACGAGCACAATGAAAACGTCGCCCGCTATCGTGCGTTGCAGAAGAAGCAGGCCGATGAGGCGGCCAAGGCCGCTGCGGCCGCTGGTGCCAGCGGCGATACCGACAAACCTGCTGACGCCATCGACGGTGGCGACGCCGGCGGCGATGCGGGCGCCGCCCAGTAAGACGAAGAAGGCTGGAAGGGCGACAGCCCCGACATTTGAAGCAACGCCACGCGTCCGATTTCAACGTCCCGCGGCGTGATCATTTTTAAGCAGCATTTGCCCTGTCCGGAATGGTTTCGGGGCAATGCGCCAAGGGTGTGCAGGCGACATGAATTTGCAGAGCATGACCGGATTTGCCCGTGCCGTCGCCGAGCATGAAGGGACCTCGGTCGCCTGGGAGGTCAAGTCCGTCAACGGCAAGAGCGTCGAGGTGCGGCTGCGGCTGCCGCAAGGATTCGAGCGGCTGGAGCCGGCGGTCAGGCAAACGCTGCAGAAGCGTTTCGCCCGTGGCAATTTCCAGGCGACGCTGACCATCGGCCGTGCCGCCGGCACGCAGGCGCAGCCAGTTATCAACGAGGCGTTCCTGAAGGATCTGGCGGGGCTTGCCAAGCGGCTGCAGGAACAATTCGGCGTTGCTCCCGCGACGGCCGACGGCCTGCTTTCGTTGCGTGGCGTGCTCGACATTCCCGAAACCGTCGAAACCGAAGAGGTGCGCGCCGCGCTCGATACGGCCATCATGGCGGCGCTAGACGTGGCGCTGAAAGGGCTCGAACAGGCGCGGCACGGCGAGGGTGCTGCACTGGCGCTGCTTTTGTCCGGCCATATCGATGCCATCGAGGCCTTGACGTTGCGCGCCGAGGCGGATCCGTCGCGCGATGCGGCGGCGATCCGTGAACGCATCGCCGAGCAGGTCAGGCTGCTGATGGACCCGTCCGCCAATCTGGATGCGAGCCGGCTGCACATGGAAGCGGCGTTTCTTGCCACCAAGGCCGACATTCGCGAAGAGATCGACCGGTTGAAAACGCATGTCGCGTCTGGCCGGGCGCTGATCGAGGGCGGCGGCGCCGTCGGCCGCAAGCTCGATTTTCTGGCACAGGAATTTAACCGCGAATCGAATACGCTGTGTTCGAAGTCGAACGCCGCGGCCGTCACCGCGATCGGGCTGGAACTGAAGGCCGTGGTCGACCAGTTTCGTGAACAGGTCCAAAATCTGGAGTAGCCGATGGTTGCCAAGGAACCGATGGTTGCCAGGGATTTGGGCTCCCGCATTCGTCGCCGGGGGCTGATGCTCGTCCTGTCGTCGCCGTCCGGCGCCGGCAAGTCGACCATCGCGCGCAACCTTCTGGAAAGCGACTCCAGCCTCGAACTGTCGGTCTCGGTCACCACCAGGCCGCGTCGCGGCAGCGAGATCGAAGGCGTTCACTACCATTTCCGCACGATGCGCGACTTCGAACGGTTGCGCGATTCCGATGCGCTGCTCGAGTGGGCCGAGGTGCATGGCAACTGCTATGCGACACCGCGCGAACCCGCCGAACTGGCGCTGGCGCAAGGTCGCGACATGCTTTTCGACATCGATTGGCAAGGCGCCCAGCAGCTCAAGGAGAAGATGCGCGCCGATATTGTCTCGATCTTCATCCTGCCGCCGTCGATGAAGGAATTGAAGGCACGCCTGAAGCGCCGCGCCGAGGACCAGGAAGCGGTGATCGAGACGCGGCTCAAGAACGCCCGCAACGAGATCGAGCACTGGAAGGAATATGATTTCGTCATCGTCAATGACGATCTGGATCGCGCCTTCGCCGAAGTGCGCGGCATCGTCGTCGCCGAGCGGCTAAGGCGCGATCGCCGGCCTGGTCTGTTCGATTTCGTCTCTGGCCTGTTGGACGAAAAGACCGGCTGACCGGTTTCAGGATGCCACGCCGTCGACCAGGATCAGATTGCGGCTGAGCGCGGCGTCGCGCACGTCCAGTGCAGCCGCATACTCAGCCGAAGCGTACCAACGCCTGGCCCGTTCCATGTCAGGAAATTCGACGACGATCAGCGGCCCGGGATGCCACTTGCCTTCCAGCGCCTCCACCTGGCCGCCACGCACCAGATAGCGCCCGCCGTGCTGTGCGATGGAGGCAGCGGCACGGGTTCGGTAGATCTCGATCGCCTCTTCGTCGCGGGTGGTGACATCGGAAATGATGTAGGCGGGGCATTTGGTTCTCCAGCATGTTTGCCAGATTATCTATGCCGTGAGCGAGGCGTTTCCAGGCCTGCTGATGCTAGAGCATTTCACCGTTTCACGGAAACGGCGAACCGCTCTATCTCTTTGTTTTTACGCAATTCCGGACGGAAAACCGTGTCACACTTTTCCTGGAATTGCTCTAGCCGCNGCGCATCCCGAACAAGATCGGCTAGAGCATTTCACCGTTTCACGGAAACGGCGAACCGCTCTATCTCTTTGTTTTTACGCAATTCCGGACGGAAAACCGTGTCACACTTTTCCTGGAATTGCTCTATACCAAATTGGTCAGCCGCACGAACTCCTCGACGCTGAGCGTTTCGGCACGGCGGGTCGGATCGATGCCTGCGCGCTCGAGCAGGGCCTCGCCACCAAGGCCTTTCACGCTCTGCCGCAACATCTTTCGGCGTTGTCCGAAAGCGGCTTCCGTGACGCGGCCGAGTTTTTTCACGTCGGCGGGCAGGGGTGTCGCGCGCGGCTCCAGATGCACCACCGAAGAGGTGACCTTGGGCGGCGGCGTGAATGCCTGGGGCGGCACGTCGAAGGCGATCCTGGCCTGGGTACGCCAGCCGGCCAGCACGCCAAGCCTGCCATAGGCATCGCTGCCGGGCGCGGCGACGATGCGCTGGGCAACCTCACGCTGGAACATCAGCGTCATCGAGGCATAGAAGGGCGGCCAGTCCGTGACCGTCAGCCAGCGGATCAGCAACTCGGTGCCTATGTTATAGGGCAGGTTGGCCACGATCTTCGTCGGCCCGCCGGCGGCGAGCGCGGCAAAGTCCGTTTTCAGCGCATCGCCGGCAATAATCTCCAGCCGGCCCGGATAATGTTCCGAAACCTCGGCCAACGCCGCCAGGCAGCGTTCGTCGCGCTCGATTGCAATGACCCGTCGGGCGCCGTTGAAAAGCAGCGCCCTAGTTAGGCCGCCGGGCCCCGGCCCAACCTCGATTATCGTGGTGTTTGTCAGGTCGCCCGCGGCACGCGCAATCTTGCTGGTTAGATTGAGGTCGAGCAGGAAATTCTGGCCGAGCGCCTTTTTCGCCTGCAGCTCATAGCGCTCGATGACGTCGCGCAGCGGCGGCAACCCGTCGATACTCATGCCGGAAAGCCAGAAGGGGGAGCACTCATGCGGCCGCGGCCCTTGCGTCGGTGTCAGCCAGCTTCCTGGCCAGCTTCAACGCAGCGATCAGGCTGTCGGGACGCGCAATGCCCTTGCCGGCGATGTCGAAGGCGGTGCCATGGTCGGGCGAGGTGCGGATGAAGGGCAGGCCGAGCGTGACGTTGACCGCCTCGTCGAAGGCCAATGCCTTGGCCGGGATCAAAGCCTGGTCGTGATACATGCACAGCGCCGCGTCGTAGCCCGCCCGCGCCCGGGGATGGAACAATGTGTCGGCCGGCAGGGGGCCGAAAGCGTCGATGCCCTCGGCGCGCAGGATATCGACGGCCGGGCGCACGATACGCTCGTCCTCCAGGCCCATGGAGCCGCCTTCGCCGGCATGCGGATTGAGGCCGGCAATGGCAAGCCTCGGCCTGGCGATGCCGAACCGGCTGGCGAGGTCGGCGGCGGTAATGCGTGCGGTGGCTACGATCAACTCGGTGGTCAGGGCCTTCGGCACCTCGGCCAGCGCGATGTGGATGGTGACGGGGACCGTGCGCAGGTCAGGGCCCGCCAGCATCATCACCGGCAGCGCCTCGACGCCGGTGTGCCGGGCCGCCAGATGCGCCAGATATTCGGTATGGCCGGGAAAGCGGAATCCGGCATCGTAGAGCGGCTTCTTGGCGATGGGGCACGTGACGACGGCGGCGGCGTCACCGGCAAGGCAGGCAGCGACAGCGCGATCGATGGCTTCGACGGTGCCGGCTGCATTGGCCGGATCCGGCCGGCCCGGACTGTCGACGCAGCGCGCCGTCAGCGGAACGATCGGCAGGGCCTGGGCGAATGCCTGTGTCGATTGCGCGGGCGTTGTCTCGATGATCGGCACCGACAGGCCGAGCTGGCCTGCCCGCGTGGCGATCAGTGCCGGATCGGCAAGCAGATAGAAGGCAGGCACGCCAAGAGCTTCACGCGCCATGAAGGCGGCGATGGCGATTTCGGGGCCGATGCCGGATGGATCGCCAGCGCTCAACGCCAGCGCGGTCACCGCATCGTCCAAGTCAGCGCCATTCACGTCAGCGCCGCTCACGTTAGCGCTTGACGATGTGGGCTTTCGCCTTCAACTCTTCGACATATTTCTTGCTGAGCTCGTCGGCATTCTTGTCGCTGGAGCCTTCGCTCTGGAACACCATCTGCGCGGTCTTGTCGTCGGACACTTCACGCGACGAGCAGATGCCGATGAACTCGACGCCGCGCTCGGTCTCGCGCGTGACGGTGGCGCCGCCGACCTTGGTCGCCTTGATCTGCTCGGCCCAGTCCGGCGGCAATTGCGGCGCCAGCACCCGGCCCAGGTCGCGAACGGTGACGTCGATCAAGCCCTTGGCGAACTCGCGCGTCGTGGTGCAGCCGTTGAAACGGGCGCGCATGGCGTCGGCCTCGCGCTTGCGCTTGGCCAGCGTGGCGCTGCGCTCGGACGCCGGCACGACGAAGATGACCTGCTGCAGCATGTATTCGGTGGCGCTTGGCTTGGCGCCACCCTTGTCGAGCATGCGCCTGACCGCATCCTGCTCGGTCACACTGCCGCCCTCACCGGAACGGTAGCGCGCGCTCAAGGCTTGGTTCCAGGCCATCTGGGCGCGGATGAACTCCTTGAAGTGGTCCTTGCCGACGCCGGATTTTTCCATGACGCCGTTAAGCTGGCTGAGTTGCATCTTGTTGCTGGTTGCAAAGCGCTGATAGGCCGCTTCGACCTGGGCGTCGCTGATGCGGATACCAAGCCGTCTGGCTTCCGCGAGGCGCAGCGTCTGGTCGATCATTTCCTGGGCGGCATCGCCCTTCTTGCGCTGCAGTTTCAGGAAGGCGGCACGATGCGCGATATCACCAGTGGTGATCGGTACGTTGTTGACGACGTATTTGATCTCACTGGCGAAAGCCGGCGGCATCATGACGGTCATCGACACGGATGTCGCCGCCACAAGCAGCGCAAACCCTGCTGAAAAGAGGTACTTCCTCATCGTTGGCATCCCAATTTTATCATCCCGGCTCCGCCCGATTTCGTCCTCATCCGGGTGCGCGAATCCGTGCCAGCCCTATGCGGCGAAACGATGTCGCCGACTACTGGATGGTGTCGATGGCGCTGGTCGACGAGCCGAAGTCGCCGAGCGTACGGAACGACAGGTTGAAGCCGATGCTCTGCGTCACCTCCCTGGTGTTCAGGTCGCGCGACTGCGAGTACGTCATCAAATAGGTGAAGCAGGAATCATTATAGGCAAAGCCCACCCCATCCTTGACCAACAGGCTTTCCTGCAGGTCGTAGGTTCCCGTGCCGAAGACGCGCCAGTTCTCGGCAAGATGCGTCGAGGCACCCAGCGTGACTTCGTGACGGTCGGTCGTGAAACCGTAGAGCGGCTGGGCCTGGATGAAGGCGTATTTGGCGCTCAGGGATACCGGCAGCCCCGAATAGGCGGCTTTGAACTCGGCGCGGCGAATCTCGAAGGTCTGTTCGTCGAAGCGACCGCTGACCGAGGCCGCGAAACCATTCGGGCTGTTGATGCCAAACAGGCCGACATAGTCGGACTTGGTTTCCTGAAGACCCGAATAGGCGCCGACATTGACCAGATCCGGCGCCGCGAAGGAGTTCTCGCCGCCAATCTGATAGGACTGGCCGAAAATGGCGTTGGTGCCCCAGCCGTTCATATAGGAGCCGGAATAGCGGAAGCCGACATTGGCCCGCGAGCCGCCTTCCACACGGTCGTAGCCGGAGAACTTGTCGCGTTCGAACAGGGTGGTCGCATCGAACACCATGCTCTGGGCGTCTTCGTTCGGAATGGCGAGGCCGCCGACATACTGTTCGTTCGGACGCACAAAGAGCTGTGCCATCGGCTCGATGACATGGCTGGACCCGCTGGCCATCGAAAACAGCAGCGGCCAGCGCATCTCCAGCCCGGCGGTTGCCATGTAACGGGCAAATGACGAGCGCATATCGTCCTGCTCGCCCAAATTCGTCGCCATCTGGTTGACGGCGGCGAGCGAAGCCGATGACGCATTGAGATAGTCGACGTCGCCCTGCAGCGCCAGCAACGGCGTCAGCACCAGCCCGTCATCGGTAACGAACGACCGTTTCCACTCGGCCTCGGCGGTCAGGCGTCCGGATTCACCTTCGATGCCGCGCACGCGCTGGGTACCCGAGCCGGGCACGTAAGGCGTGAAGTAGGTTTGATCGAGTTCATCGCGACGGAGAACCCGCGCGTTGACATTGAGCGACAACTGGCCGCCGGCGACCGCCACGTCGGGGATGTTTGTATAGTCGAACGACGGCAGCACCCAGGGCTGCTGGTCGCTTCGCGCGGAGATATAGTTGTTGGGCGTGTTCTCCTGCACATCGAAGTGCATGGCGCGCACGTCGAAATAATTGCGGCCGTTGAGACCAGTCAGGTAAACCGTCGACTGGTGGACGGCGGCATTGTACTTGTCGATGTTGTAGGTGCTCGAGAAATTCTTGTCGGTCTGCAGCAGAACGTCCCAGCCGAAATTCCAGCGTTCGTTGATCGCGAACTTGCCCTGCGTGCCCATCATGCCGCGGAACTTGTTCGGATCGCCCGCCGCGCCCGAATCGATGTTGTGGCCGCCGGTCGAAGGGAAAGCGGCGCTATCAAGGAAGGCATCCGGGTCCTGCTGCTGGATCCCGGCGATCTTCAAACTGTATTCGCCGTTGTTGAAACGTTGGCGCCACTCGGCCTCTCCGAGGAAGCCCTGCTTGGTGTAGCCGCTCCCCGACACCGTCAGGTCATAGGTCGGCGACAGTGCGAAATAATAGGGAACCTTGACGCTGTAACCCAGGTGGCTGTTGTAGCTGATGCTGGGGATCAGGAAGCCGCTCTTGCGCTTGACCGTCGGGTCGGCAATCTCGAACGCCGGCAGGTAGGCGAGCGGGAAGCCAAAGAACTCGAAATTCGCGTTCTCGAAGCGAACCGTCTTCTTCTCGCCGTTCCAGATGATCTTCCTGGCCTTCACGCGCCAGGTCGGCGCTTTGTTGGGCTTGTCCTCGCACGGCTCGCAGGCGGTGTAGACGCCATTGTGGAACGTGGTCAGCACGCCGCCCATGCGTTCGGCGCTTTCGGCGGCGAAATAGGCCTTGTCGATGGTCTCGACGCGCAGCGCGTTGACGAAACCGTCGGCGAAATCGTCGGTTATGTCGATATGATCCGAATTGATCTTGGTGCCGTCGCTGTTGATGACTTCGACATTGCCGCTGGCGACCATCCGCTTGGTGTTGCGGTCGTATACGACTTTCTGGGCAACCAGGCGGTTGCCGCCATAATCGATCTGCACGCCGCCGACGGCGGTCACGGTCTGGTTGTCGTTGTTGTAAACCAGCGTGTCGGCGGCCAGCAGCATTTGCGAGCCGGACGGAACCTTGGCCGCAACGTCACCGACCTCCTGCGCGACCGCAGGCAGCGGGACGGCGCAGGCAAACAAGCATGCCAAGGCGCTCGCCGCATAAAGGCGCGCCAAATGGGCCTGCCTGCTGCTGGGCAAAACCGCTTCCCTCACTAGCCGTCTTCCTTGTATAGCAGGAAAGTCACCCCGAAGAACATAGCTACCACGACCGGCACCCAGGCGGCTACGGCAGTCGGCACGAATCCCGCCACGCCGAATGCCTTCACCAGCACCGAAACGACATAAAGCAGAAAGCCGGCAACGACGCCACCCAGAATCATCGTTGCCGATTGTCCCATCCTCGCAAATCGCATTGAAACTGTTGCAGCAATCAGCGTCATGGCGACGAGGAGGAACGGCAACGCCACCAGCGAATCAAACTGCATGGCAAAGGCATTTGCCTTGAGGCCGAAGGAACGGGCAACCTCGATTTTTCCGGGCAGGTCGTAGAAAGGAATGGTTTCCGGGCGCGCCAGCCGCTCCTGCACGAATTCCGGCTTCAGATTGGTCGGCACGCGATCGTTCGCCGCAGACTGGATGACGCCGTTCCTGAAGGTCTTGACGTCCTGCAATTCCCAATACCCGTCCCGCAGGTAGGCACGCGCCGCATCCTTGCGCTCGGCGATATTGCCTTGCTGGTCGAGGATGAAAAAGACGGCGTCGGACATCTCCAGGCCCTGGTTGAGGATAGCCCGCGCGCCGATGATGGTGTCGCCGGAACTGGTTTTCTGGCGTATCCAGGGCGCCGCGTCGGCCGAAACCGTGTTTGATTTTCCGGAGCGCAACTGGGTCTCGATCTGTTCGGACAAAGAGAAGGCGTGCGCGGCGAGCGGGTTGATGATCCCGACCGATACGACGCCGAACAGCAGCGCTCCGATGCAGCACGGCAAAAGGAATTGCCAGGCGGAGACGCCGGCCGAACGCGCAATGACCAGCTCATAGCGCCGGTTGAGCGATACCAGCGTCGCCATCGCCGAGAACAGGCCGACGAAAGGCACCGTCTGCAGCATGATCATCGGCATCCGGAGGCCCGAAATGGCCATCGCCGTCCCATAGGTGAAGCCGGGCAAGCCGGTGGTACGGCCGGACAGTTCGGTGAAATCGATCAGGAACACCAGCGCCAGCAGGCCGAGGAAGAACCAGATCGTGATCGCCACGTAGCGGAAGAAGAAATATCGGCCCAGCGTCCAGCCCATCAGCCGACCCTCTGACCTGAAGTGTCGCGCCTCGACAAACGCAGTTTCAGAGAATTCCAGCCGTCACCGATGCGGCTGGCCAGATTTGTCATCCAGTCCGCCCAGGCCACCGGCAATTCCATGGTCCGGTTGGAGACTATGAACCAGATCGCCACTGCCGAAGCCACGATGGGCACGCCATAGACCATATACCCGTATTGCGGGATCTCATCGGCCTTGCTTGCGGCAAAGAAGCCCAGCCAGCGCACGAACAGCGATATTGCAATGGCCGTGATCAGCGGATTGACGCGCGCCTCCCGGTGCGAGCGCGCGTCGCCCGCGACCGCCAGTGCGATCAATGCGAAGACCATGGAATAGGTCCACTCTGAAAACCTCTGGTCGATCTCGGCCCGGTACTCCTGTGGATTTTGCTGATAGTTCTTGTCGTTGGCGCTGGGATTGAGCAGGTATTGGGTGGTCTGGTCCTTCGGCAGCAGCGTTACTTGATTGGCCGCCGACATGAAGGCCGACATGTCAAAGGCATAGGAGGTGAACCGGATGACACTGAGGTCACCGGTCAGCGTTTTGCGATGGATGACGCCGTCATTCATCATCAGCACCTTTTCGCCGCCGCGTTCGATGATGCTGCCGGTCTTGGCATAATAGACGAGATTGACGCCTTCCTCGCGCGAATCGGCGACGAAGATGCCACCCAGCTTATTGTCGGGAAGCCGCTCGCCGATCTGCAGGAACAGCCCGTCCTCAATCTTTCGGAAGGTGCCTTCCTGGATGATCAGCGACAACAGGTCGGAGCGCGACTCCGCCACCAGGGCGCGGTTTTTCTGCCGCGCATAGGGATCGATGCCGTTGTCCACTGCGAAGGAAAAGACGCTTGCGGCCAGCGCCAGAAGCATGATCGGCCGCACGATCGTCCATCGCGAGGCGCCCGAGGCGTTGACGACCGCGAGCTCCGAATCCGAATTCATGACGCTGAGTGTCTGGGCGACAGCCACAACCAGCGCGAAGGGCACGACGATCGGGATGATCGAGGGCAAGATGAGGGATGCGACCTCGAAGAAGGTCAGGGCGGACTGGCCGCTGTCGGTGACCAGATCGATCTTGGCCAGCACCTGCGTCGTCCACACGATGGCCAGCGTCCAGACCAGCGCCGCCATGAAGACCACGAAAGCGCGGCGCATGATGTAGCGTTCAACGACCGTCATGAAGGCTTTACTCGGTTTTCTCGAACGGCATCATGCCACCAAACTAAGGGTAGCTGTCCGGCGACGACCGCACAACTGGCTCCGATGGGCTCGATCAGGCAGGCGATCCGGTTCCCGTCCCACCTCGCGTGCCGCTGTGGACCGGAGTGTCGGCGGCAATGGATAAGAAAGGGCGAACATCGATGGTTAACAACAGGTTGCGGCATGAAGCGGGGCCGTGCCGCGACGAATCGCCATCGATTCCATGTGTCATATGGGTAGCCATTTTGGCAAAGTCTTGCCAAATGCCGGAAAACGACCAAATGTCGCGGATTGCTTCAAACCGCTTCGCGCACAGTCAAACACTCCCCGAAAGCAGGACATGATGAACCCGAGACCGTCGATCGCCTTTGCAAAATTCGCCGCGCCCCAGACGGCGGCGAGCAGGAAGGGCACCGTCCTCGTGCTGTCGGCGGATGACGGCGGCTTGACCGATGCTGCCAAGGCTTACGATCCCGGCAAGACGCTGGAGCGCGCTTTCCCGGTGGCCGAGTTCACCGGCAAGTTCGCCGGCGTCGTCGAAATTCTGGCGCCGGAGGGATCCTCGCTCGACAGGTTGGTCGCGATCGGCGCCGGCAAGGCGTCGGGGCTCGACGAATATGCCTGGCTGAAACTCGGCGGCACGATTGCGGCGTCGCTGCGCAAGGCAACCGATGTGGCCGTGGTGCTCGACCTGGCGGGCGCCTCGCCCGATGGCAAGGATGCCGCCAGCCTCGCGGCGGGCATTCTCCTGCGCAGCTATTCCTTCGACAAGTACAAGACCAGGAAGGACAAGGATGACGCAAAGGCCGATCCCAGGAAGCCGGCCAAGGTCACCATCCACACCGCCGACCCGGCAGGCGCCAAGAAGGCCTTCGCGGATGCCGAGGCGGTGATCGACGGCGTGCTTCTGGCGCGCGACCTGGTCAACGAGCCGGCAAACGTGCTGGGACCGGTCGAGTTCGCTGCCCGCGCCAAGGAACTCGAGGCGCTCGGCGTCAAGGTCGAGATCCTGGCCGAGAAGGAGATGAAGAAGCTCGGCATGGGCTCGCTGCTCGGCGTCGCGCAAGGCTCGCCTCGCGGTGCCCGCATGGCCGTCATGCAGTGGAACGGCGGCAAGCCCAAGGACAGCCCTGTCGCCTTCGTCGGCAAGGGCGTCACCTTCGACACCGGCGGCAATTCGATCAAGCCGGCGTCGGGCATGGAAGACATGAAGGGCGACATGGGCGGTGCCGCTGCGGTCACCGGCCTGATGCATGCGCTGGCCGCCCGCAAGGCGAAGGCCAATGTCGTCGGCATCATCGGCTTGGTGGAAAACGCCGTCGACGGCCATGCCCAGCGCCCCGGCGACATTGTCACGTCCATGTCGGGGCAGACCATCGAGGTGCTCAATACCGACGCGGAAGGGCGCCTCGTGCTGGCCGACGCGCTGTGGTACTGCAACGACCGCTTCCAGCCGAAATTCATGGTCAATCTGGCGACGCTGACCGGCGCCATCATGGTCGCGCTCGGTGTGCATTACGCCGGCCTGTTCTCCAACAATGACGAGTTGGCGCAAAGGCTGACGGCGGCGGGCCAGTCGACGCAGGAGCGGCTGTGGCGCATGCCGCTCGGCGCCGAATACGACAAGCTGATCGATTCCAAAAACGCCGACATGAAGAACATCGGCGGCCGCTACGGCGGCGCGATCATCGCCGCGCAGTTCCTGCAGCGCTTCGTCAAGGACACGCCCTGGGCGCATCTCGACATCGCCGGCACGGCGATGGGCTCGCCGTCGAACGAGATCAACCAGTCGTGGGCCTCGGGCTTTGGCGTGCGGCTGCTCGACCGCCTGGTGCGCGATCATTACGAGAGCTGACCTCGATTCATGGCCGAAGTGCTGTTCTACCATCTGACCGAATCGACGCTGGAGGATGCGCTGCCGGGTCTGCTCGAGCGCAGCGTCGATCGCGGCTGGCGCGCCGTGGTGCAGACCGGCGCCGAGGAGCGGCGCGACGCGCTAGACCAGCACCTGTGGACCTTCCGGGACGATTCGTTCCTGGCGCACGCGACCGATCGTGAGGCCTATCCCGGCGAACAGCCTATCCTGTTGACCACCGGCGACGGCAATCCCAACGAAGCCAAAATAAGGTTCCTTGTCGATGGCGCGGCGCCGCCCGACCTCAGCAGCTACGAGCGTGCCGTGTTCCTGTTCGACGGCCATGACGCCGCCCAGGTCGATGCGGCCCGGGCGCATTGGAAGACGATGAAGGACGCGGGCCACGCCGTGACCTATTGGC
Source organism: Mesorhizobium sp. LNHC232B00 (assembly GCF_000502435.1). Lineage (NCBI taxonomy): Bacteria > Pseudomonadati > Pseudomonadota > Alphaproteobacteria > Hyphomicrobiales > Phyllobacteriaceae > Mesorhizobium > Mesorhizobium sp. LNHC232B00. The sequence goes on along the minus strand of NZ_AYWP01000034.1, from coordinate 43,200 downwards.
AACAGACGCCGGACCGGCGCTGGGAGCGCAAGGCTTAGCCCTGCGGCTATTGCCCGCCCATTTCCTTCTTGAATGTCGCGAAATCGACCTGCATGCCATTGAAGATGGTGCTCCAGTGGCGGGTCAGCGCGGACATCGCCACCGCTTCCTGGATCTCCTCTTCGGTGGCGCCGGCTCGCTTGGCGTCCCGCGTGTCCGACCATATGCAGTAGTTGCACGGAATCTGCGCCGCCACCGCCAGTGAGATCAGCGACTTGACCTTTGGCGGCAGCGCCGTCTTGTCGCTGAGCTCGATGGCCTTGACCTCGGCCCAGGCACCGGGCAGACCGGCTTTTGGAAACTGCTTCACGAAGCTGGGCACGCCGCCCATGGTCGACTGGATATCCTTTATCGTCACATCATAGTCGTCGGCGTACACTGGCGCCGTGGCGAGCGAGAAGATGCAGGCCGAAGCGGCGAGCGCCTGCGCGACGGCGCCAACGCAAGCTAGTTGTCCGGCAAGGTGCGATTACAAGGTGATTGTCCGAATGCGCTTTCTGTTTGTCCTGATCCTGCTGGCCGGCGCCGGCGTCGGCGTCATCTATCCCTGGGCGATGACCAATTTTTCCGGCCGCGAGATCGGCACCTGGCGGGTCTATGAGCAGGGCCGCTTCAGACCGCTGACCGTGCCACTGAAGAGCCGCGATGCACCGGTGCGGGTGCTTGTCGACCTGACCGCGAGGGCCGAACGCATCGTTTCACAGCAGCGTACGGTGCTGACGCTGACCGCGGCCACCAATGGGCGCACCGTGCTCGCCTCGACGCTGCAGTTCAACCACGTGGACAACCCGCGCCAGGCCAGTCCGCAACTGCCCGACAAGATCTTTCGCGACGAGGCCGGACTGATCCCGGCGGTCAGCACCGGTTCCTACCTCTTCACCGTCGGCCCGGGCGATGCCGAGGACATACCGATGCGGGCGGTCGACCTGATCTTGCGCTCCGGTGTCGGCGAAACCGACAGCCGTGCGCGGCCGGTCGGCTTCTCCCTGATGGCGGTCGGCTTGATCGGCCTCCTGCTGTCCCTGCGCTTCGGCGGCGGCCGGCCGGACAATCCGAACTCGCAGCCGCCACCGCCGCGCTGGGGCAGGGGGGCCACGTGAACTACCGTCACGCCTACCACGCCGGAAATTTTGCCGACGTCGTCAAGCATGTCGTGCTGACGCGCCTGCTCGAATACCTGAAGCAGAAGGACAAGGCGTTTCGCGTCGTCGATACCCATGCCGGCATTGGCCGCTACGATCTGTCGTCAGTCGAAGCCCAGAAGACCGGCGAATGGCAAGACGGCATCGGCCGGCTGATCGACGCCTCGTTCGATGCCGGGGCGGCGGCGCTGCTGGCGCCCTACCTGGAGACGGTGCGGTCGCTCAATCCCGAGGGCGGTGTGAAGAAATATCCAGGCTCACCGCTGCTCGCACGCGATCTCCTGCGCAAGCAGGACCGGTTGTCGGCGATCGAACTCCACCCCAAGGACGCCGGGAGGCTGAAGGCGGAATTCGCCGGCGATTTCCAGGTGAGGGTGATGGAACTCGACGGCTGGCTGGCGCTCGGGGCGCATGTACCGCCGAAGGAAAAGCGCGGCCTCGTGCTCATCGATCCGCCATTCGAGGAAGAGGGCGAGTTCGCCCGCCTCGTCGACGGGCTCATAAGGGCGCACAAGCGCTGGCCCGGCGGCATCTATGCGCTGTGGTACCCGATCAAGGACCGCAAGGCGATCATCGCCTTCAGGAAAGCGCTGAAGCAATCCGGCATCCCGAAAATCCTCGATATAGAATTCGAGATCAGGCCGGCCTCATCGGAACCCAGTCTCGACGGCAGCGGCATGGTGGTGGTCAATCCGCCCTTCACGCTGGAAGCCGAATTGCGAACCGTGTTGCCGGCACTGCACAACTTGCTCGCCGTGGCAAAGCCGGCGCACTGGACGCTGGAGTGGCTGGCCGGGGAATAGGTCAAGGTTTCAAACTGGGAAACCATTGTTTCGGCAACCGCTTGACCGACGCCAAGCGAATCCGCACAGTGCGCGCAATCGACCTTGAGAGGCTGTCATGACTCGCTTCGCCAAATCCGCACTTGCTGCCCTGATTTCGCTCTGCACTTCGCTCGCCGCGCCCCTCGGTGTCACCCAGGCTGTGCAGGCGGCCGACCTTGTCGGCGTCTATCCCGATGACGATGGCGGCGTCTGCGGCGAGCCCTGGGTGCTGAACAAGATCACCCACCGCTTCTCCTACCAGGTGCATCACGTGCCGCACCTGCCGGATGTGCAGATCACCGATTTCCGGCGCATCCACCAGCACCGCTATCTGCCCGCCAACGACACCTGGCCGATCGGTCGCCGCTATTGCGGCGCCACCGTCAGCCTCTCCGACGGCCGTGACCGGACCATCTGGTATCTGATCGAGGAAGGCCAGGGCTTCGCTTCGATCGGCGACAATGTCGAATTCTGCGTTTCGGGCTTCGACCGCTGGATGGTCTACAACGGCCGCTGCCGCGTCCTGCGCTGAACGCAGCCTTCCTTTCGCGATCCCTTTTCGCGCCCGCAGCCTGATCGGCTGCGGGCGCTTTCGCGTACTGTGTTGACAGGCTGTGCGATCCATCTCGCCATCGTTGCGCTCGGCGCCGTCTGCCCCGGCTACCAACCATGACGACAAGGGACGTGCCGATCGAACCGGGCGGCAGCAGCGCCACGATCGACAAAGGATTGCTTGCCATACTCGCCGTCACGATGCTCGGTCCCCCTAGCGCGCCAGTTCACCCTGGCGGCCGGCGCGGTGCCGGTGCCTCCCGTCGTGACTCGGTTGGCAGTACCGTCGAGGCCGTGGTGATTGGCGGACGCGTCATGCTTGCCGGTCGAGCCCGCAAACTGTTGCGCACGCCAGGCATCGTGCGTCGCGTCGACCGCGCGGCTGGCGGCGTGATGATTGGCGCCGGCGTCGCCGTGGTCGCCACACACTGAAAGCGTTGCCGGCCGCGACCGATGGCCAATGATCTACGAAGAGCGCCGCCGCGTTCTGGGCTGAGGGCGATCCGCCGCCGGTTCCGCTTCATCGAGGATGGCCCGAAGCCAGGCGGCATGACTGCGAAAGGCGCGCCGCCCCATCGTTGTTGCCCAGACCCGCGTTTGCGGCCGCCGCTCGACGAAAAGCTTTTCGACATCGACGTAGCCGGCCCTTGCAAGCGTCTCGATGTGCGCGCCGAGATTGCCGTGCGTGGCTTCGACCATGTCCTTTAATCGGGTGAATTCAAGCGCTTCGCGCCTGTCCAGCGTGTGCAGGATGGCCATGATCCTGAGCCGCGTGCTTTGATGGATGACCTCGTCGGCGCTCATGAATTGGCTCCGGCATGAAAAGGCCGCGGGTGATCGACGGCGATGCCGTCGCCATGGAGCGTCACCCCCGCGTTTCCCCACAGCGACGGCGTCCTTTCCTCTTCTGCGATCGGCATCGAAACAGCCCTTTGTTTTGCACAGAATACTCTGTCATGCAGAGTAGTCTGTCAACTGGTCAAAAGGTGAGACGATGGAATCAAGCTTGACAAGGTGATGGACAGATCGGTCATCGCATTGCTCTCACGGTCTGCGTAGATCGTGCAGCCACCAAAGATGATTGTATCGACGAAGCATTGGCTCGTGATGTTCGCGGCTGACGATCGATGCGCGAGGCTGGTTGTTGATCTTCGAAGCTTCACGCCACGAATGGTCTCGCTGCACGCGAAGAATGCCGATATCAAATTGCTGGCGATGTCTGAAGATCAGCGGCGAATTTTTGCGATGACGAGTGAGATCGTGTGTGGATCTCAACCAAAATTTAAGCTGACAAAATCATACCATTGCTTCGCTGGCTAGCGAGCCGCGAGTCAGATATGCATTGCGCGCCGGGGTCATTCACGGCCATCGGCATAACGTGAAGGGGCATGACATGGCTAAGCAGTCATCTAAAGCGCCGGCATCCAAGGCACCGGCAAAGAAAGCACCCGCAAAAGCAGTCGCGGCGAAGGCCGCAACGGCAGTGAAAAAAGCAGCGCCTGCGAAGGCGGCGGCAAAGCCCGCAGCGAAGGCACCGGCGAAGAAGCCCGTGGCCAAGGCTGCGGCGAAACCGGCAGTGAAGAAGGCAGCGCCGGCCAAGGCAGCGGCAAAGCCGGCAGCCAAGGCAGCACCGGCGAAGAAGCCTGCGGCCAAGGCGGCGGCGAAACCCGCGGCCAAGGCAGCGGCAAAACCCGCGGCCAAGAAGCCGGCACCGGCGAAGAAGCCTGTGGCCAAGGCCGCGGCAAAGCCTGCTATGAAAGCCGCGGCAGCCTCGACCAAGCCCGCGGTGAAGAAAGCCGCGCCGAAGGCCAAGGCAGCGCCTGCGAAGGCGAAGGCTCCGGCCAAGAAGTAGACCGGCCGTTGGGGCGTCGCGCGTCCTTCGGGACTCGGCAAGGACGCTCTGACGCTCTGGATCGAACTATCTCGGCAACGGCTTCGGCCCCGGTGGCTGAACGTCGGGGAAGGGCAGAGGGCAAGCAAAGCGAGGCGCCGGTTGGCTGCCTCGCTCGCCTGCCTGATTGTCTCCTTGCCGCGCTTGGCGGAGGGTCCCGATGCAATGCTCGGGACCTATGAAACGCGAACGCAGGTATGAGTCCCATCAGCCTGCCGTCGACGTCCGCCCGTGTTTTCCAACGTACCAATCCGTAGCTTGTCGAGATGCTTTGGGCAGGAACCGCAATCGGTTCCTGGCTGCTATTTTTTCGCGTTCTGGCGGTTGATCGCAAGAACCTGTCAGTCGACAGTGGACGTCTGCAAACAGGAAACCGATCATGCCGAAACTGCTCTACGCATCCACCTCTCCTTACAGCTCCAAGGTAAGGATGGCCGCGGCCTATGCCGGGATCGCGATCGAGCAGGTTCCGGTCAAGACCGAGGACCGGCCGGCCGACCTGATCGGCGCCAATCCGCTTGGCAAGATTCCGGTGCTGGTGCTCGACGACGGCCGTTCCATTCACGATAGCCGCGCCATCACCCAGCATCTCAACCGGATTTCGAAGAACGTGCTGTTCCCGCGCAATCCCGACAAGCGGTTGGAGGCCGAGGTGCTGGAGGCGCTGGCCGACGGCATTTGCGACTGCGCGCTGTCGATGGTCTATGAGCGCCGCACCCGGCCTGAGGAGATGGTCTATCAGCCCTGGCTCGACCGCCAGTGGGCGAAGATCACGGCTGCTCTCGATCAGCTCAATGCCAACCCGCCCAAACTGCCGAAGAAGATCACCGCCGGGCAGATGGCCTTGCGGGCCTGCCTTGGCTATCTCTCCTTGCGCTTTGCCGGGAAGTGGGAAAAGGGCCGTGGCCGGCTCACCCGCTGGGCCGCGCGCTTCGACGAAAAATTCCCGGAACTGAAACCTGCGGTTCCGGGCTGACGGGGCGGGCTTGTCGTCGACAATGGAGATTAGCGAAGCCGAGGCGACGAACCAATCTCCCCCCTTGCGGGGAAGATGCCCGGCAGGGCAGAGGGGTGCTGGCGCGGCAGCGTGGACAATAAAAAAGCCGGGCACGAGGCCCGGCTTTTTCGTGTCGTGGCTTGAACGACTTAGAACTTCATACCGAGGCCGAAGGTCACGCGGTTGTCGGTGGCCTTGACCTTGCCAATACCGCCGTCGAAGCTCTTGCTGCCGAAGTCGGTGTAGCGGTACTCGACGCGGCCGAACACGTTGTCGGTCAGCTTGATGTCGGTACCGACGCCGGCGGTCCAGCCGAGCATGGTGGCGGTATCGCTGGTGGCGAGGACGCTGTCCTCAACCTTCAGGCTTCTGCCGGCGAGACCGCCGGTGCCATAGAGCAGGATTTCCGGGGTCACAGCGTAGCCGAGACGGGCACGCAGCGAGCCTTCGAAGCCGCCCTTGGAGTGGATGCCGTTGTCGTCACCCTTGACGCCGTTATAGCCGAGTTCGGCTTCACCGCCGTACACGAAGTTCTCCTGCTGCCACTGATAGCCGCCGAAGACGCTGCCGACGAAGCCCTTGGTGTCGGTCGAAACGCCGAAATCCTTTTCCTTGGTACGGCCGCTGAAGCCATAACCAAGATTGATACCGGCATAGGGGCCGGCCCAGGAGGCGACGGGCAGTTCGGCAACCGGGGCGGGTGCCGGCGGCTCTTCCTGGACGACGTCTGCGGCATAGGCAGTTCCGCCGAGGGCGAAGAGCCCGAGCGCGACGGCCAGCGGCCGTGCGAATTTGAGATTGGCTTGCATTGTTCTTTACTCCTTAAGCCACAGGACACAGGCTTGTTTCTCACGATCGCCATCAACCCGTCCGGGGGGTGAAACGGATCTGGCGTTCGTCGGTTCCAAATGTCGTGTCAAAATGCGGCTGAACCGAACCTGAACTTGGGTCATTCCCCGGCACGAATGAGGCAGAACCTTGACGTTGCATCTTCGCAACAGCGAAATGTCAGCAGCCCGGTCATGTTGCGCTGCACACCGCTTGGTGCAAGGAGTCCAGCGCCCTATATTGGAGTGCTGCCGGCCTCGGGAACACGGCGAGTCGGAATACCCGCCGGGCGGTTTCGCCACAATGCTGCCCCAGGTGCAAACGCTGTTTAACGGATGGCAGGCCATATTTTGCCGGGCACCGTTTTTCGTGCCGAAATTGAGGATTGACAGAAGATGAGCAAAGCCACCGCGGCGCTGGTGACCGGCGGGGCGAAACGGATCGGCAAGGCGATCGTCGAGGATCTCGCCGGCCATGGTTTTGCAGTCGCCATCCACTCCAACCGCTCGCACGACGAGGCGGACGCGTTGGCCGCGGGGATTAACCGGTCTGGCGGCCGCGCCGCCGTGGTCGCGGCGGACTTGACCGACATGGACGCCGTCAGCGACCTCGTCGGCCAGGCGGAAGCAGCGCTTGGCCCGATCTCGCTGCTGGTCAACAACGCGTCGCTCTTCGTCAACGATTCGGTTGAGGATTTCGACTGGCAGGCCTGGGACCGCCACTTCGCCATTCACGTGAAAACCCCGGCGCTGCTGGCGCGGAATTTCGCCCGCGCCTTGCCGGAAGGGCGCGAGGGGCTGATCGTCAACATCATCGATCAGCGGGTCTGGCGGCCGACCCCGCGTTATTTTTCCTATGCGCTGTCGAAGTCGGCACTATGGACCCAGACCCAGATGCTGGCACAGGCGCTCGGCCCCCGCATCCGTGTCAACGCGATCGGTCCGGGCCCAACGCTGAAGAACCTGCGCCAGGACGATTCCGATTTCGATGCGCAGGTCGCCGGCCTGATCCTGAAGCGCGGCCCGGAATTGCCGGAATTTGGCGCCACAATACGCTATCTCTGGGAGGCGCGCTCGGTCACCGGCCAGATGATCGCGCTCGATGGCGGCCAGCACCTTGCGTGGCAGACGCCCGATGTGACAGGCATGACGGAATGAGTCCTTTGGATCACAAGAACAAGGCGCGCGGCGGCGCCGAAGATATTCCTCCCGAAATCGACATCGAGGACGAAGCGCTCGAGGAGATCGTCGAACCCGCCGGCCCGGATGTCGCCTTCACGGCGATCGACTGGACGCCACATGCCGGCGACGCCGAAGGCATGGTCGGTGCCGAGGTGATCCAGACGCTGGTCAAGCGGTTGCCCAATGCGCCAGGCGTTTATCGCATGATGAACGCCGCCGGCGACGTGCTCTATGTCGGCAAGGCGCGCAGCCTGAAGAAGCGCGTCACCAACTACGCGCAAGGCAGGTTCCACACCAACCGCATCGGCCGCATGGTGCGCGAAACGTCGACGATGGAGTTCGTCGTCACCCGCACCGAGATCGAGGCGCTGCTGCTTGAAGCCAATCTTATCAAGCGCTTGCGGCCGCGATTCAACGTTCTGATGCGGGACGACAAGTCGTTTCCCTATATCCTTTTGACCGGCGACCATGTCTCGCCGGGCATCTACAAGCATCGCGGCGCGCGCTCGCGCAAGGGCGACTATTTCGGGCCCTTTGCCTCGGCGGGCGCTGTCGGCCGCACCATCAATTCGCTGCAGCGCGCCTTCCTGCTGCGCAGCTGCACCAACTCCTTCTACGAGAACCGGACGCGGCCCTGCCTGCTCTACCAGATCAAGCGCTGCGCCGGTCCGTGTACGGGAGAAATCTCGCATGAGGGCTATGCCGAACTGGTCGAGGAGGCGAAGGATTTTCTCTCCGGCCGCAGCCAGAAGGTGAAGACCGAGATTTCGGCCGCCATGCAGCAGGCTTCGGAAGCTCTCGATTTCGAGCGCGCGGCCATCTATCGCGACCGGCTGGCCGCGCTGTCGCACGTGCAGAGCCATCAGGGCATCAACCCGGCGACGGTCGACGAGGCCGACGTCTTCGCCATCCACCAGGAGGGCGGCCAGATCTGCATCCAGGTGTTCTTCTTCCGCACCGGCCAGAACTGGGGCAACCGCGCCTATTTCCCGAAGGCCGATCCGGCGCTGGAAGGATCGGAAGTGCTGGGCTCGTTCCTGGCGCAGTTCTATGACGACAAGCCGACACCGCGTGCCATTCTTCTGTCGCAGGCTGTCGAGGACCAGGAACTGTTAGCGGAGGCGCTGTCGACCCGGGCCGGCCGCAAGGTGGCGATCTCGGTGCCGCAGCGCGGCGAGAAGAAGGACCTGACCGACAATGCCTTGCAGAATGCGCGCGAGGCGCTTGGCCGCCGGCTGGCCGAAACCTCGACGCAAGGCCGATTGCTTGCCGGTTTCGCCGAGACATTCGGCCTGGCCAAGCCACCCGTGCGCATCGAGGTCTACGACAACTCGCATATCATGGGCACGAATGCGGTCGGCGCGATGGTTGTAGCAGGGCCGGAAGGCTTTGTGAAAAACCAGTACCGGAAATTCAACATCCGCTCGACCGAGATCACGCCGGGTGACGATTTCGGCATGATGCGCGAAGTGATGGAGCGGCGCTTTTCGCGGCTGCTCAAGGAACATGGCGATGTCACACCGGATGACGGTACGACAGCAGGTGACGATATCGAAGACGATATCTCCGGCAGCTTCCCGGCATGGCCCGACGTCATCCTGATCGATGGCGGTCAGGGCCAGATGACAGCGGTGCGCAAGATCCTCTCGGATCTCGGCATCGAGGACCGCGTCGTGGCCATCGGCATCGCCAAGGGCCAGGACCGCGATGCCGGGCGCGAGCGCTTCTTCGTCAAGGGCAGGGACTCGTTTTCGCTGCCCGTGCGCGACCCCGTGCTCTATTTCGTCCAGCGCCTGCGCGACGAGGTCCACCGCTTCGCCATCGGTTCGCACCGGGCCCGCCGCAAGAAGGAAATGGTCAAGAGCCCGCTCGACGAGATCAGCGGCATCGGCCCGGGCCGCAAGCGCGCTCTGCTTTTGCATTTCGGCACCGCCAAGGCGGTCAGCCGTGCCGCCATCGAGGATCTGAGGAAGGTCGACGGTATTTCCGAACAGGTGGCGAAACTGGTCTACAATCACTTCCATGAAAGTTGAAAATTCGGCACTTTCATCTGGCCAGTCGAATCTGGCCTGTTGACCCCCTACATTCGCTTCTGATTTGAGTACGCAGGCAGAAAGAGTCTCCCAGACATGGCCCAGCGCGCGTTCAACCTGCCCAACATGCTCACCTATGCCCGCATCATCGCGGTGCCGCTGGTCGTGCTATGCTTTTTTCTCGAGGGGCATCTGAAGTCGAGCGACTTCGCCCGCTGGTCGGCGCTGGTCATATTCCTGCTGGCCTCCATCACCGATTACTTCGACGGCTATTTCGCACGCGCCTGGCAGCAGACCTCCAACATCGGCAAGATGCTCGATCCGATCGCCGACAAACTGCTGGTCGCCACCTGTCTCCTGCTCTTGGCGGCCGACACCGACCGCCATGCCGGTATCGCCGGATGGTCGCTGTGGGCCGCGATCATCATCCTGTGCCGCGAGATCCTGGTTTCGGGCCTGCGCGAATATCTGGCGGCACTCAAGGTCTCGGTGCCGGTGACGCAGCTTGCCAAGTGGAAGACCACCATCCAGATGGTCGCCATCGCCTTCCTGCTGGCGGGGCCGGCCGGCGACAAGATCTTCCCGCTGACCACGCAGACCGGCCTGGTGCTGTTGTGGATCGCCGCACTCGTGACGCTTTACACCGGCTATGACTATTTCCGTGCCGGCCTCAAACACATCATGGACGAGTGAGATGCGGCTCATCTATTTCGCCTGGGTCCGCGAGCGGATCGGCACATCGGAGGAAGACGTCGAATTGCCCGACGGCATCGACACTGTCGCCGACCTGTTGCGCTGGCTTCAGTCGCGCGGCGAGGGCTACGAGCAGGCGCTGCAGTTTCCCGACGTGATCCGCGTTGCCATCAACCAGGAGCATGTGGATCACCGTGAGAAGATATCCGGCGCGCGTGAGATCGCGCTGTTCCCGCCGATGACCGGGGGCTGACACATGTCTGCCGCCGTGTTGCCGACGGTGCGCATTCAGCGCCAGGATTTCGACGTTGCCGCCGAGATCGCCGCATTGACACAAGGCCGCGCCGACATTGGCGCCGTGGTCACCTTCTCTGGTCTCTGCCGCGACGAGCAAGGTGCGCTCTCGGCGCTTGAGCTCGAGCACTATCCCGGCATGGCGGAGGCCGAAATCGGCCGTATCGCGGCCGAGGCTGCCGAACGCTGGCCGCTGCAAGGCCTCACCGTCATCCACCGCCATGGCAAGATCGCGCCGGGAGAGAACATCGTGCTGGTGATGGCCGCGTCGGCGCATCGCCAGGCCGCGTTCGAGGCGGCCGATTTCCTCATGGACTATCTCAAGTCGCGCGCACCCTTCTGGAAGAAGGAGCACCGCGCCGATGGTTCCGAGGGCGGCTGGGTCGAGGCCAAGGAAACCGACGCCCGGGCGGCGGGACGCTGGAAGTCGCCGGAATAAATCCCGCAGCAGTCATGCCCCGCAGCAGTCATGCATTGACCGCATTCCTTCGGCCAATTGGCGGAAGTCATGGGCAAGGGAGATGGTCATGCTGGACAGGCTCGCGGAATTCTTCGTCTTCGGTTTCGTGCCTCTGGTGGTCGGCATCCTGGCGGTGCCGGAGCTGTCCGTGGCCGCCGAGAAGGCGGTGAGGGGCGAGGTGATCTATCGCGAGCGCATCGCCTTGCCGCCCAATGCCGTGCTCTCCGTCCAGCTTGCCGACGTCTCGTTGGCCGACGCGCCCGCCAGGATCATCGGCGAGCAGAAGATCAAGCCGGCCGGCCAGGTGCCGATCAGTTTCGAGATCAAATTCGACCCCTCCGTCATCCAGCCGCGGATGACCTACGCGCTGCAGGCCCGGATTACCGTCGACGACAAGCTGATGTTCATCTCCGATGTGCGCCATCAGCTCGATCCGCTGGCGGACGCGCCGCAGACCATCCTGCTCAAGATGGTCAAGCAGCGCGCCGAGCCGAAAGCTTTCGTCTTTGGCCAGCTGTGGGTCGTCGATTATGTCGATGGCATCGGCGCCGTCGCCGCGCCGCAAGCGACCTTCCAGGTCAGCGAGGCCGGCAAGGCAGGCGGCAGCGGCCCCTGCAACAGCTATTTCGCCACCGCCAAGATAGAGGGCGAGGCGATCACGATCAGCGGCATCGGCTCGACCTACAAGGCCTGTGCGCCGGAGGTGATGGCAGAGGAAAAGGCACTGTTCGACGCCCTGGCCAGGGCGGCGTCATACAATGTCGAAGCCGGCAAACTCACCATATCAGACAAGGTCGGCCGCGAAATCCTGCGCTTCAGCGCCGCGAGCTAGCCCGTATTTCGATCGCCACGCTTTTCGGCGGGAATAATGCTTTTCGGCGGGAATAATTCGGGCAGGGGAAGCGTTTCTCTCCCAGACATGGCGGGTAAGGCAAAAGGGATATTTTCGAATATTCCCTTCGTTGAAGCCGCCAGACCTGCTGCGGCTCGTTCTGGCCTAACTCCAAGGAGTCCAGATATGAAAACGCACGCGCTTATCCTTGCTGCCACAGGCGCATCGCTTTTTGCCCTCACCGGCATTGCGAAGGCGGACGACCATCTGGTCAATGCCCTTCAGCATGGCCTCAGCGCCGATGGCCACCCGTTCCAGACCAACAAGGCCGGCCACAGCGGCGACCTCGCGCCTGGACAGGGTAGTCCGTTTGCGGGTGCCGATACCCAGACACCGGCCACCGACACGGCAGCAGCGAACGCTCATGCGAACGTGAAAGATCGCCAGCCGAAGTGACCAGAACCCGCCGCGGGGGGCGGCGGGCGTCTCATGGCATGGTCCGTTCGAACAGGCGCCGTAGTGATAAGGCGGCACCTCGACCAATTCGGCAAACCTGAGGCCACCCGCTTCGGCGGCTGCTAAGGTCTGTTCCGGCGACAGCCTCAATTCGGTTTCGGTCGGCGAGGCGCGCCCTGGACGGTCGCTGCGTTTCGCGCGCGAGACCTGACCGCCCCCAACGAAAAAGGCCGGCGAAACGCCAGCCCCTTCGCATTGGATGTGGCGGTGTCGGCTCAGCCGACGATCTCGGTGTCGGAGAACCAGTATTTGATTTCCTGCGCGGCGGTTTCGGGCGCATCGGAGCCGTGCACCGAATTTTCGCCGATCGACAGCGCATGCACCTTGCGGATGGTGCCTTCGGCGGCATTGGCCGGGTTGGTGGCGCCCATCACTTCGCGGTTCTTGGCAATGGCATTCTCGCCTTCCAGCACCTGGACGATCGTCGGCGCCGACGACATGAACTCGACCAGTTCGCCGAAGAACGGGCGGTCCTTGTGGACGGCATAGAAGCCTTCCGCCTCGCGGCGGCTCATCCACACACGGCGCGAGGCAATGACGCGAAGGCCGGCATCTTCGAGCATCTTGGTGATGGCGCCGGTGAGGTTGCGCCGGGTTGCGTCCGGCTTGATCATGGAAAAGGTGCGTTCGAGCGCCATGGGTCGTCCTTGTCTGAGAATGGAATTGAGAGTGGCGGGCTCTATACAAGCCGCCCGGCCCATTGCCAAGGGGTGAGGAACGGTCCGCGAAGCGGACGGAAAGCCAATTGCTTGGCTTTCCGAGTGACGAACGCCCGGAGCGCCAGCGAAGGGCTGGCCCGGTCCTCGAAGCGGACGGAAAGCCAATTGCTTGGCTTTCCGTGTGATGAACTGTGAAAGCCTCGTTCGCCTTCGAGCCGATTGAAAGGTCTGGTGGCGTTTCCGTGTCCGGCCGGTACCGCGAACGTGCGGCGCTGGATGACATCGGATGGCTGCACAGCAACGCTTTGCTTGCTATAGTCGCGTGTCGGCGCCGCGCTGAAGTCGGCCCGCATGGAGACAATATGACCATGGCAGACGATCGTCAGGAACGCATTCGCAACCGGGCACATCAGATCTGGCAGCAGGAAGGGCAACCGGCCGGTCAGCACGAACGCCATTGGCACCAGGCGGCAGCCGACGTGGATGCCGAGCATGCCACGGGGACGTCATCGGTCACCAAGAAGCCGGCCAAGAAGGCTGCTGGCGCCGACAAGGCAAAAGCCGCGCCCAAGGAGGCGAAGGCGGCCAAGAAACCCAGCAAGCCAAAAAGCTGACGGCCAAGTAGGCCGCTGTTCATCGCCTGCCGTGTCATCGCGGGCGGGTGATGATTCATCGCCGGCAACAGGGCGTCACGCCGCGGCTTCAACCTTTCGTCCCAGCCCGCCATGCAGGTCGAGGCAGCGGTCGAACCACTGCGCCACCACGTCGCTGCTTTCGAGCAATCGATAGGGCGAAGCCACGCGCGCCCATTGCAGCGCGCCAAAGACGATATAGTCGGCAAACAGCGGCGAGGCCCCGCCGATGAACGGCTGGTAGCTCAACATCGAGCGCAGCGGCTCCAGGGCCGCCCGGAAGGCCGTCAGCCCGGCGTCGCGTGCGGCGACCACATCCTCCAGCCGCCTGCCGAAGCGTTGCTCCCGGCTCTGGCGGAAATACGCGGCGTTCTCCTCGTCCTGCATGCCATGGAGGTCGACAATCGCCGCGGTGGTGACATAGGGGTGGATGGTCAGTTGTGACCAGCGCTCGATGAAGCGAGCCATCGCCTTGCCGCCTTCGCCGCCAAACAGCATCGGCCGATCCGGGTAGGCCTCATCGAGATAGAGCGCGATAGCAAAGGAATCGGCGACGATCTTGTCGCCGTCGCGGATCACCGGCACGGTCTTTGAGACACCGCCTTCGATGGCGGGCACCTCGAGGAAGCGCGTCGGCGCGGTCGAGATATCGAGCCCCTTGTGGGCCAGCGCCATCGTCGCCTTCCAGCAATGCGGGCTGAACGGACGCTTCTCGTCATGCCCGACGAGATCATAAAGCAGAATGGTCATTGGCGTCGGCTCCCTCGCGGTCTAGGTATCGCTCCCGATACCCGAAACAGGCCCGGCGGGAAAAGAGATGAAACAACACTTCATGATGTTTGCGGCATACAATCAATGGGCCAATGGCCGCATCTACGATGCCGCCGCCGATCTCGACGAGGAAGAATTCAATCGCGATGTCGGCGCCTTCTTCCGCTCGCTGATGGGCACGCTCAACCACCTGCTCGCCGCCGATCGCATCTGGATGAAGCGCTTCACCGGCGAAGGCGACGCTCCGACGGCGCTCGACGTCATCCTTCACCGGGCCTTGCCCGGCCTTCGGGCGGCGCGCGAGGCGGAAGACCGGCGGATCGTCGACTGGGTTGGCGGCTTGAGCGACAAGGCGCTGTCGGGCCGCTTCACCTACATGACCGTATCGGACATGCGCACCGTTTCGCAGCGCCTGGCGCCGGCGCTGGATCATGTCTTCAACCACCAGACCCATCACCGCGGCCAGGCGCATATGATCCTGACGGTTCTGGGCCGCCCTTCCGTATCGCTCGATCTGACGCATTTCCAGCGCACCGAGGAGGGCAGGGCCTTCGCCTGATTTCCAGATCGTTCCGGATTCGAAGGCGAGCGGCAAGCGCCGGCTATCGTCGCATTTTTGCCGCAGCATGGCCTTCACTTCAGGCCACTCGGAATGCTCCGGCTCAAGGGGCTGGAGCTCGACAATTTCACCGACCAGCGCGGGTTGCTTGGATTGGGCGTCCACTAACCGATGGTCCCGAATTTCTGGCCGGCGGTCATCGGGAATAGTACAAGCTGATCTGAATTTCAGGCGGTCTCAAAAGCCAAGTCGCTGATTTCGCTGTCCAACTGGCTCTGCGTCAGAGCTGCTTCCGCCATCACCCATTGTTTGAACAGCAGCACCTTGCGTGTGGCGAGGCTCTTGTGGGGGGAAACAAAATACCAGCCGGCCGTGTTCGGATGATGCACGGCAAAGGGAGCGATCAGCCTCGCGGCTCGGATATCGCTGGCCATATAGGCGCGGTTGGCGACGGCAAAACCCATTCCGGCATTGGCCGCCTCGTAGGACATCATGCAGGAATCGAAATAGATGCCCTTGGTCTCGCTGAGCACGAAGCTGGCGCCCGCGAAACCAAGCCAGGATTGCCAGTTCTGGGTGCAGGTGTCGGAATGCAGAAGCGTGAAGTGCTTGAGGTCATCCGGCGTCACCGTCGACCGCGGCCTGTTGCCGAGAACCTCATGGAACAGCTTGCGGCTGCAGACCGGCGTCAGGTCCTCCCGGAACAGCAGATCGGACTGCAACCCGTGAAAGTGGCCGTCGCCATAGCGGATTTCGAGATCGAAATCGGACGTCGTGAACTCATGTGTCGCGTAGGAGGTCGAAACCCGCATCACGATATCGGGATGTTGATGCTGGAACACCGGCAGGCGCGGAAACAGCCAGCGTGCGGCAAAGGTCGGCAGCACCGATATCTTCAGCACATGCTCCTGTGACTGCCCGGTCGCTTCCATGCTGGCGGCGACGATACGCTCCAGCGCCTCGCGAACGCGCGAGACATAGGTTTCGCCTTCGGGCGTCAGTGACACCGCATTGCCGCCGCGCTGGAAAATCTTGAAGCGGAGTTGATCCTCCAGGCTTTTGACGCGCTGGCTGACCGCCGAGGCGGTGATAAACTGTTCTTCGCCGGCGCGCGTGAAGTTCCCGTGCCTCGCAGCACTCTCCACAATCTTGAGCGAATTTAGGTTGACCTGACTGAGCAGACGCACGGTTTCGACCTTAAGCTGGGCTTACACTAGCACCAGCATTCCTAATTTTACAGGGGTGGGTGAATTAATCGACTATTTACCAAGTGTTGCCCCCATCCTGGAGAAGTAGAATGAACGCCCATACGATCCCCGAACTGCGTTATGCGATGAGTCGAGAAGCCATCATCGGCCACGAAACCGCCTGGAAAGTGTCGAGCTTCGGCGTCGCGCAATATCTGCACGGCTATGACCCGGCACTGCTTGCGGCGATCGAAGAGGCGGCGCTCAAACTCAAGGCCAGCCATGCCGTGCACAAGCACCTCGATCTGACCTTCATCACCGGCGCCGACCGTTATATTCCGGAGATCAAGGAGCTTTTGCACGACAAGCTGCGGCTGGAGCGTCTGTCCGACATGATGGGCACCAAGCTTGAGCCCTATCCACTGTCGATCGTCGGCTCGACCGTCACTTTCATGAATCCCAGGGATGGCGCCGTGGACTGGCATTGCGACGGCGTCCCGGTCACCGAGCTCATCCCGCTGTCGATCAGCAATCCGTTGGTTGGCGGCCATCTCGAAATCTATTGCGACGACTCGGAAACCGGCCGTGCCATCCTCGAATCCGGCCACGAGATCCCGCGCAACCGCATCATGCGTATCGATCACAAGATGAACTACGCCACGCTCGGGCAGTTTCTGGGCGTCCTGCATCGCACGGCGCCGATCCAGTTCGGCGAGCGCGTGACGCTGGTGCTCAACCAGCGCTCGGTGGCCAAGCCCTATGTCGACGACAACCGCATGTTCTATCTCGCCGCCGACAACGACCAAGACCGCGAATGGGTCAACGAACTGGCCGAGGATGTCTGGACGAACCAGCTGCCGGCCTATCGCCGGTTCGAGGCGGAACATCCGGCGCCGGCTCCCGCCGAAGCACCGGTACCGGGAGGAGCCAGGGAATCATGGTAGACAACCTTGATCCCGAAAAGTGGGAACCGGTTCTCGGACGAGATCATGGTCAAGCACGGAGATAGAGCCCCATACCGGTTCTTTCCGCATGGATCAGGTTCGATATCCGCGCTGGTCTTTGCCGCCGGCGCGGTGGCTTTGTGGTCCACCAATGCCCTTGTCGGCAAATCCCTGCTGGCGAACCACTCGGTGTCGCAGGTGCAGTTCCTGCAATTCGCGGGGGCCGCACTGGTCTTTGCCCTGATCCGGTTCACGAGCCGGGAGAGCGCTCCGCCGGCCGGCGCGAGGGCCGCGCTGCTTCCGCTCGCGGTCGGTTTCATCGGTCTTGTCGGCACCATGGTGCTGCAATACATCGCCTTCGCTTCGATGCCGGTGATCGAGGCCAACCTTGTGGCCTACACCTGGCCTTTGATGGTTGCCGCGGTGGTGATCATCTTTGAAAACCCACGGCGTCCAGCCCTGTTGGGCCTCGCCGCGACCCTTGGCTTCATAGGTGTCGCGCTGGTGATTTCAGGCGGGCGCGACAGAACCTGGTTCCAGGGCGATCTCGTCGGCTATTGCGCGGCATTCGGGTCCGCGCTGTGCATGGCATTCTATTCGGTGATGGTGGGACGGGTCGCCACCTCGCCGGATCGCCTTTTGCTGCCGTCGTCGCTGATCGGCGTCGCCCTGACGCTTGCGTGGTGCGCGCGCGATGGCGTTGCCTTGCCCACCGGCACGGACCTTGCTCTCGGGCTCTATCTCGGCGCCGGTCCGATGGGGCTGGGCTACTATTTCTGGTCGCGCGCCCTGAAACTCGAAGGCAGCGGCAAGGTTGCTGTCGTCGCCTATCTCACGCCGATTGCTTCGACGCTGCTGCTGACCCTGTCCGGCGAACGACTGACGATGACGGCCGTTGCCGGAGCCGTCCTTGTCATCGGCAGTTGTGTCGCGGTCGGCCTGGAACGCTCGGAGGCGGAAAACTATGTTTGATGAAAATGAGCGCCTCGCCAGGCGGGAAGCGCATTGGCTGCTTAAGGAATTCGGCGCCGAGGCGCCCTTATACGCGGCGATGAAGGCCGAAAAGGCGATTGAACAGAAGGATTTTGGGCGTTGTGCCCGTTGGAAGCGTATTCTTGAGATATTGGCCGACAGCCGGACAGCCAAGTCTGTCGCTACCAAGTATTAGATTTTCTAATTTGCGCGGCGCCCATTTTCCATAAAGATAGTTGGTGGCAAGTCTTGATTCGTTTTGGGGCTTGGTAGTCCGTTGGGGGCGCGGTTAGAAGGATACATAGACAAAAGTCTTCACTGGGGTAGATGGTTTTGTCGCAAATAAGGTGAAAGCATTGTCAAATATCGAGGATAAGACCGTTATCGAGCTCACGGCCGATATTGTCTCGGCCTATGTTGGCAACAATCCACTTCCAGCTTCCGGCTTGCCTGACCTGATTGCCAGCGTCAGCGCCTCGGTTCGAAAGCTGGCCGGTGCGGCTGTCGTTGAAAGCCCGAGTCTGGTTCCTGCCGTAAATCCGAAAAAGTCGGTATTTCCCGACTACATCGTCTGCCTGGAGGATGGAAAGAAATTCAAGTCGCTCAAGCGACACCTCAGGACAGACTATGGCTTGAGCCCGGACGACTATCGGGCCAAGTGGAGCCTGCCGCCGGACTATCCAATGGTCGCCCCGAATTACTCGGCGACCCGGTCGGCGCTGGCGAAGTCAACGGGACTTGGCCGTAAGCCGGCCGTGGCACCGGCCGCGGTGGCCAAGACGGCAAAGCGCGGCAAGGCCACTGCCTGAGGGCGGTGGCTCGACCGGCACGAAAGCCGCCGATCTGCGATACTGACGGGCACTTGCGGGTGCCCGTTTTGAGGCCTTGCGCGACCAACTGGTCCGCAAGGCCTTGCGAAGCACTGATCTCCCGTGCAAAAGCGCGGCCATGCTTATCATCAATGACCTCTCGCTGCGCATGGCGGGGCGCCTGCTTCTCGACCATGCCTCCCTGACCCTGCCGGCCGGTACCAAAGCAGGCCTTGTCGGCCGCAACGGCACCGGCAAGACGACGCTGTTCAAGACCATCACCGGCGATTTTCCCTCCGAGACCGGCTCGATCAGCCTGCCGAAGAACACGCGCATCGGCCAGGTGGCGCAGGAAGCGCCTGGCACCGAGGAACCGCTGATCGAGATCGTGCTCAAGGCCGACCTCGAACGCACGGCGCTGCTCGAAGAAGAAAAGACCGCCACCGATCCGCACCGCATCGCCGACATCCACATGCGGCTGGCCGACATCGACGCGCATTCGGCCGAGTCCCGCGCCGCCACCATCCTGGCCGGCCTCGGCTTCGACGATGTAGCGCAGCGCCGGCCGGCCTCGTCCTTCTCTGGCGGCTGGCGCATGCGCGTGGCGCTTGCCGCCGTGCTGTTTTCGGAACCGGATCTGCTGCTGCTCGACGAGCCGACGAACTATCTCGACCTCGAAGGCACGTTGTGGCTGGAAAACTACGTCTCGAAATACCCGCACACCGTGCTTCTGATCTCGCATGATCGCGACCTGCTCAACCGCGCCGTCAATTCGATCGTCCATCTCGACCAGAAGAAACTGACCTTCTGGCGTGGCGGCTACGACCAGTTCGAGCGCCAGTATACCGAGCAGAAGGAATTGCAGGAGAAGGGCCGCGTCAAACAGGAAGCCGCCCGCAAGCATATGGAATCCTTCGTCGAACGCTTCCGCGCCAAGGCTTCGAAGGCCAGGCAGGCGCAGTCGCGCATCAAGGCGCTGGAGAAGATGAAGCCGATCGCGGCCATCGTGAACGATTCGGTGCGGCCGTTCTCTTTTCCCGAACCGGTGAAGACGGTGGCCTCGCCGATCGTTGCCTTGAACAACGTCAATGTCGGCTACACCGAGGGCCAGCCGATCCTGAAGAAGATGACGCTGCGCATCGACGCCGACGACCGCATCGCGCTGCTCGGCGCCAACGGCAACGGCAAGTCGACCTTCGCCAAATTGCTCTCCGGCCGGCTCAAGCAGGAAACCGGCACGATGACGGTGGCGCCCGGGCTGAAAGTGGCGATCTTTGCCCAGCACCAGCTCGACGATCTGCGCCCGGAGGAAAACGCCTATGAGCATGTTCGCCGGCTGATGCCGGAAGCGCCGGAATCCAAGGTGCGCGGCCGCGTTGCCCAGTTCGGCCTCACCACCGAGAAGATGAACACGCCCGCCAAGGACCTGTCCGGCGGCGAGAAGGCGCGTTTGTTGATGGGCCTGTCGGCCTTCGAGGGCCCGAACCTGTTCATCCTCGACGAGCCGACCAACCACCTCGACATCGACAGCCGTGAATCGCTGATCCATGCGCTCAACGAGTTTCCCGGCGCCGTCATCCTGATCTCGCACGACCGCCACCTGCTCGAAGCGACCGCCGACCGGCTGTGGCTGGTCAAGGACGGCGCGGTCAACCCGTATGATGGCGATTTGGAGGACTACAAGACGCTGGTCACCGGCGTGTCCGGCGACCGCCGTGGCAAGCGCGAGGCCGACAAGGCGTCGAAAGCCGACCGCCGCCGCGACGCGGCCGCACGCCGCGCCGCCTTCGAACCGCTGGCCAAGGAAATTCGCGCCACCGAGGCGTTGATGGACCGCATCCGCAAGCGCATCGACGGCATTGAGGATGAGCTGGCCAACCCGGCGATCTACGAAAAGGACCCGTCTACTGCGACGCGGCTAGCCAAGGAACGCTCGCAACTCGCCCAGACGCTGGCCGGCCATGAGGAAAAATGGCTGACCATGTCGGCGGAGTACGAGGAAGGCACGGCGGAGTGAGTGCGTAATCTCCCCCCTTGTGGGGGAGATTGGCTAGTCATCTGGCCCTACACGCAGCCCCCAAAACCCGCTAACGTCACCCCCATGAACCAGCACGCGAAGCTCCGCATCGGCCATTCGGCCTGTCCGCATGATTGCCCATCGACCTGCGTGCTCGAGGTCGAGCTGCTCGACGGCAACCGCATCGGCCGTGTCCACGGCGCCAAGGCCAACACCTACACGGCCGGCGTCGTCTGCGCCAAGGTCGCGCGCTATGCGGACCGCGTGCATCATCCGGACCGGCTGCTGAAGCCACTGATCCGCGCCGGCGCCAAGGGCGATGGCGTCTGGAAGGAAGCGAGCTGGGAGGCAGCCCTCGACCTCGTCGCCGAAAAATTCATCGCGGCCGAGGCAAGATACGGCTCGGAGACGGTCTGGCCCTATTTCTATGCCGGCACGATGGGTCTGGTGCAGCGCGACGGCATCGACCGGCTGCGCCACGCGAAAAAGTATTCAGGCTTCTTCGGATCGATCTGCACCAATCTAGCCTGGACCGGCTGGATGATGGGCGCGGGCGCCTTGCGTGGGCCGGACCCGCGCGAGATGGCGAAGTCCGATTGCGTGGTGATCTGGGGCACCAATGCCGTGGTCACGCAGGTCAATGTGATGACCCATGCCATCAAGGCGCGCAAGGAACGTGGGGCGAAGATCGTCGTCGTAGACGTCTATGAAAACGCTACGATGAAGCAGGCCGACATGGGTCTTGTGCTCAAGCCCGGCACCGATGGCGCGCTGGCTTGCGCGGTCATGCATGTGCTGTTCAGGGAAGGCATGGCCGACCGCGCCTATCTCGAAAAATACACCGACGACCCGAAGGGGCTCGAAGCGCATCTCAAGACACGCACGCCGGAGTGGGCGGCTGGCGTCACGGGTTTGACCATTGGCGAGATCGAGGCCTTCGCCCGCCTCGTCGGCACGACCAAAAAAACCTATTTCCGCCTCGGCTACGGCTTTGCCCGCCAGCGCAATGGCGCCGTCAACATGCATGCCGCCTCTTGCATAGCCGCGGTCACCGGCAGCTGGCAATATGAGGGCGGCGGCGCCTTCCATTCCAATTCCGGCATCTTCAAGCTCAACCAGGAGGTGCTGGAGGGCACCAGGATGCGCGATCCCTCGATCCGTCATCTCGACCATTCGCGTATCGGCCCGGTGCTGACCGGCGCGGCGGACGCGCTCTATGGCGGACCGCCGGTGACGGCCATGTTGATCCAGAACACCAATCCGGTGAATGTCGCGCCCGAGCAGCGGCTGGTGAAGCAGGGTTTTCTGCGCGACGACCTGTTCACTTGCGTGCACGAGCAGTTCATGACCGACACGGCAAAACTCGCGGATGTCGTGCTGCCGGCGACGATGTTCCTCGAGCATGACGATCTCTACAAGGGTGGCGGCAACCAGCACATCACGCTCGGACCCAAGCTGATCGAGCCGCCGGAAGGGCCGCGCACCAACCATTTCGTCATCGAGCAGCTGGCCGAGCGCCTGGGGGTCGCCGACCGCCCAGGCTTTGGTCTCACCGAACAGCAGCATATCGACATCATCTTGGGGAAGCGCGGGCTGGGCAGCTTCGACAGCCTGAAGGAGCAAAAATGGGTCGACCTGCAGCCGGATTTCGAGACCGCGCATTTCATCAAGGGGTTTGGCCATGCGGATGGAAAATTCCGCTTCCGCGCCGACTGGACCGGACAGGCGGCCCCCAACAGGCCGCCGAAGAGCATGGGCCTGTTCGGCCCGGTGGACCGGCTGCCGGAATTTCCCGACCATGTCGACCTGATCGAGGTGGTCGACGAGGCGCATCCGTTCCGGCTGGCGACCTCGCCGGCCCGCAATTTCCTCAACTCGACCTTTGCCGAGACGCCGGTGTCCAAGGAAAAGGAAGGCAGGCCGGTGCTGCTCCTGCACCGCGAGGATGCGGCAGACCTTGGGCTGGCCGACGGCGACCGTGTCGAGATCGGCAACCAGCGTGGCGAGGTGGTGCTGCACGCCAAGCTGTTCGACGGCATCAAGCGCGGCGTCGTCATCGCCGAAGGCATCTGGCCGAACAGCGCGCATGAGCGCGGCGAGGGCATCAACGTGCTGACCGGCGCCGATGCGCCGGCGCCCTATGGCGGCGCTGCCTTCCACGACAACAAGGTCTGGCTGCGCAAGCCAAGTTGAGGCCGAACGGAGCTTCGCTCCACTCGCACCCAATCACACCGGCAGGATTTCTGCCGCCTTCTTCCTGTTCAGCCGGTAACGGATGTCGTCGGCGATCGCCTGGGCTTCGATCCCGATTTCGCGCAGCAAGCCGGTCACGGCGTTGTGGAAACCAACAAGGTAGAGGCTGAGATCCGAAGCTTGCGCGGTAACGCCGCTGCGGTCCGGCTGGATGCCCGGCTCAAGGAATTTGGCATAGCCCGGCCGGTAACCTGTCGCGAAGACGATCGCGTCGAATTCGCCGTTTTTGCCGTCGGCAAAACGGATGCAGCGCCCCGATATCTCGGCAATATCGGGCGCAACCTTGATCGTGCCTTCGCGGATCTTGCCGATGGTGCCGACGTCGATCACCGGAATGCGTGATGCAATCGCGATCTGTTCCAGCAGCCCCTGTCCCGGCCGTTTGAGCCCATATTTTTCCAGCCTGCCCAGCACCAGGTCGAGGATGATGGGGAAGAGAACATCGTTGAAGCGTTGCGGTCCCAGCCGCGCCGCCATGCCGACAATCTGGATCGGCACGCCGAACAGTTCGCGCGGCACGATATGAACGCCGCCGCGCACGGAAATCGTCGGTTTTGCGCCGCTTTCCGCCAGATCGAGCGCGATCTCGGCACCGGTGTTGCCCATGCCGATGACCAGCACCGACTGACCGGCAAAAGCCGTGGCATTGCGATAGTCGGCACTGTGCAGCGTCTTGCCCGTGAAGGTGTCGATGCCCGCAAATTCGGGTCGCAAGGGCTCCGCATTGTAGCCTGACGCGATCACCACATGCTTGGCGCGCAACGGACCGGATGTCGCTTCGACCCGCCAGCCGCGACCGTCCCGAGTGACCGCTTTTACCGTTTCTCCGAACCGAGGCCGCAGCTCGAAGCGTTGCGCATAGGCATCGAGATAGTCGACGAAGAGAGCGCGCGGCACGTAGCGTGGATAATGCTTGGGAAAGGGCACGAAGGGCAGGGACGAATAGCGCTTCGTCGTGTGCAGGTGGACGCGCTCGTAATGGCGCCGCCAGGCGGGTGCGGCCTGCTGCTCTTTTTCGATGATGGTGAAGTCGACGCCGGCCTGCCTCAGACAAGCGGCAACAGCCAGACCCGCAGGCCCGGCGCCGATGATCGCTACTGGTGTGGTGTCGTCCAAGTGCACCTCCATCACTCAATTCGCGTCCGGAGAATGTCAAAAGCATGGCAGGCCGGACTGGAGCCTCCCTGCCGCAAGACTCAACTTGGCAACGGCACCGTCAGCCCGACCTTGACGCGGTCCATGGCGACGAAGGTGCGGAATTTTCTAACATTGTTGCTGCCGAAAAACAGTTTTCGCGTCAGTGCCTCATAGGCGCTCATGTCGGCCACGGTGATGATCAGAATGAAGTCGGCCGCGCCGGTGACGTAGTAGCATTGCTGCACTTCGGGCGTCGCCGAGAATTGCCGCTTGGCCGCGTCGATCAGTTCGGTCCGCTCGCTCTCCAGCTCCACCTCGACGAAGATGGTGATGGGCTGGCCGACGGCCGCCGGTTCGACTAGGGCGACATTGCCCGCGATGACCCCGGCCTGCTCCATGCGCTTGATGCGGCGCTGCACCGCCGGCGCCGACAGGTTCACCGCTTCGCCGATCAGCCGCTGCGGCGTGGTGTTGTCTCGCTGCAGGATGGCAAGGATGGCGAGATCGAAACTGTCGAGTGACGGTTGAGGCAATGGCGATGTCCGGCGAAACAAACTTGCATTTCAAGGGCCCAAATACAGCGCTTTTTGCGCCGGTCTTGCAATATATTCTCGGCGATCGCCAAGGAGGCCACCAGTGTTCCTGCCCAACCGCAATGCCCTGCATCGCCAGCCGCTTGACGCGGCCGATGCCGAGACCCTCGGGATTGCCGGGGCGGACACGGTCGAGCGCTTTCTTGCCCATCGCGACAATCACAGGATGACGCCGCTGCACGCGCTGCCGGCGCTGGCGCGCGAACTCGGGCTCGGTGCGCTGCATGTCAAGGACGAGGGCTTTCGTCTCGGCCTCGGCAGCTTCAAGGCGCTCGGCGGCGCCTATGCGGTCTTCCGCCTCGTTCTGGAGGAGGCAGGAAAGCGGCTCGGCCGCCCTCTCGATGTCTGTGATCTCGACCGGCCTGATGTCCGCTCGGTCGCCGCGACGATGACGGTCGCTTGCGCCACCGACGGCAATCACGGCCGCTCCGTTGCGCAAGGTGCCGAGCTCACCGGCGCCAAGGCCGTGATCTTTGTCCATGCCGGCGTCAGCGACGAGCGGGTCGCGGCAATAGCCCGCTATGGTGCGGAGATGGTTCGTGTCGAGGGCAATTATGACGATTCGGTCAGGCAAGCCGCAAAGGTCGCCGCCGAGAAGGGCTGGACCGTGGTGTCGGACACGTCATGGCCGGGCTATGAGCGTATTCCCGGCCTGGTGA
The DNA here is from genome assembly GCF_000502435.1 of Mesorhizobium sp. LNHC232B00. Taxonomy (NCBI): domain Bacteria; kingdom Pseudomonadati; phylum Pseudomonadota; class Alphaproteobacteria; order Hyphomicrobiales; family Phyllobacteriaceae; genus Mesorhizobium; species Mesorhizobium sp. LNHC232B00. Next base: position 17,726 of record NZ_AYWP01000034.1, on the reverse strand, counting down.
TGCAAGGCTATACCGCGATCGTGCGCGAGGCGCTGCGCCAGCTCCGCGAACCGCCGACCCACGTCTTTGTCCAGGCAGGCGTCGGCGGCGTTGCCGCCGCGGTTGCCGGCCATCTAGCCATCGTGCTCGGCAATGCCAGGCCGACCTTCATTGTCGTCGAGCCGGCCCGTGCCGCCTGCGTTGTCGCAGCTGCCCGGGCAGGGCGCGTGGTCAAGGTGCCGCATGACGAGCCGACGGTGATGGCCATGCTTGAATGCTACGAGGCCTCGTCAGTCGCCTGGCGCGTGCTGGCGCGCGTTGCCGACGCCTTCATGACCGTGGACGAGGATGACGCCGTCGCGGTGATGCGGCGGCTGGCGCGGCCGTCCGGCGGCGACCCGGTGATCGTCGCCGGTGAAAGCGGCGGCGTCGGCCTTGCCGGGCTGATCCGGGCGGTGGCCGAAAACAAGGCCGAACTCGGGCTCGACGGCAAATCCCGCGTGCTGGTGATCAACACCGAAGGCGCCACCGACCCAAGCCGTTATGCCGGTCTCGTCGGCATGAGCCCCGCCGAGGTGCTGGCCGGCAAGCTTGCTGTCGAGGCCAAGCTTGCTGTCGAGGCCATGCCATGATCGCGATCGACGCACAGCGCCTGCTTGGCCGTATCCGTGAACTCGGCGCCGTCGGCCGCGACGCGGAGGGCAGGCTGATCCGTCTGGCCGCTTCCGACACCGACAAGCTCGGTCGCGACCTCTTCGTCGGCTGGCTGCGGCAGGCCGGGCTCGAAGTCGCTATCGACCGCATCGGCAACATCTTCGGCATCTGGCAAGACGCGAACAATAACGGGCAGGCGCCGGTGCTCATCGGCTCGCACATCGACACGGTCATCGACGCCGGCATCTATGACGGCTGCTACGGCGTGCTTGCCGGGCTGGAGGTGATCGAGACGCTGAAATCATCAGGCCTTTCGCCGTCGCGCCCAATTGCCGTCGCAGCCTTCACCAACGAGGAAGGCGTGCGCTTCTCTCCCGACATGATGGGATCGCTGGTCCATGCCGGCGGCGTTGAAGTTGAAGCGGCACTCGCCGCCGTCGGCACGGACGGCAGCACGCTCGGCCAGGAACTCGCCCGCATCGGCTATGCGGGCGATCGCGAACCTGGCTTTCTCAAGCCGCACATCTATGTCGAGCTGCATATCGAGCAGGGGCCGGTCCTGGAGCGCGAGGGCATCCCCATCGGCGCGGTGGAGAGCCTGCAAGGCATCTCCTGGCAGCGCATCACCATCGACGGCGTCGCCAACCACGCCGGCACCACGCCGATGTCGATGCGCTGCGATGCCGGATATGCGGCTGCATGCGTGGTCACCTTCCTACATGACCGGGCAGCGGCCTCCAATTCGCCAACCGTTGCCACCGTCGGCACGATGCGCTTCGAGCCGAACGCCATCAACGTCATTCCATCGCGCGCCGTCTTCACCGTTGACCTGCGCGATCCCGACGAACAGCATTTGCAGGCGGAGGAGGCGGCGCTGGCCGCCTTTCTGGAACGGCTCGCCGACGAGGGCATTACCGTGACGGTCGAGAGGCTGGCGCGCTTCGAGCCCGTCATTTTCGACGGCCGGGTCGTCGAACTGATCGAGGCCGCCGCGAGCAAGCGCGGGCTCGTCTCGAGGCGCATGACCTCGGGCGCCGGCCATGACGCGCAGATGATCGCGCGCATCGCGCCGGCGGCGATGATTTTCGTGCCGAGCGCCGGAGGCATCAGCCACAGTCCCCGCGAGCACACCGAAGATGCCGAGCTTGTCGCCGGCGCCAACATCCTGCTTGATGTGGTCGCCGACCTTGCGGGGATGGGGGAGCGCGGGAATGGCTGAACTCGATTCCGAAACGCTGCAGCTGGAAATGACCGGGTGGCGGCGTGACCTGCACGCGCATCCCGAATTCGGCTTTGAGGAGAAGCGCACCGCGGCCTTCGTCGCCGCCAAGCTGCGCGAATTCGGCCTGGACAATGTCACCGAGGGCGTCGGCGGGACTGGTGTCGTCGGCACGCTGAAGCGCGGCAGCGGCAACCGTGCCATCGCGCTGCGAGCCGACATGGATGCGCTGCGCATCGCCGAGCAGTCGACCGCCTCGTACCGGTCCGGCAATCCCGGTGTCATGCATGCCTGCGGCCATGATGGCCACACCGCCATGCTGCTCGGCGCGGCAAAGCGGCTGGCTGCGGAGGGCGGTTTCGATGGCACCGTGCGCTTCATCTTCCAGCCGGCGGAGGAATGGGGCAGGGGCGCGCTGGCCATGCTCGACGATGGCCTGATGCGGCGTTTCCCCTTCGACGAGATATTTGGGCTGCACAACATGCCCGGCCTGCCCATCGGGCATTTCGAGACCCGCGCCGGCCCGATCATGTCGGCCGAGGACATCTTCGAGATCGTACTGAGCGGGCTCGGCGGCCACGCGGCGCGTCCGCATTCGGGCAACGAAACGCTGGTCGCCGCCTGCGCGCTGGTCACCAATCTGCAGACCATCGTCTCGCGCCGGCTGAGCCCGGCCGACATATCGGTGGTTTCGGTGACCGAACTGATCACCGATGGTACCCGCAATGCGCTGCCCGGCCTGGCTCGCATCCTTGGCGACGCACGCAGCTTCCGCCCCGAGGTCAGCGCCGGGATCGAACGCCAGATGCGTATAATTGCCGAAGGCACCGCCGCCGCTTACAACGTCACCGCCGAAGTGAACTATAGCCGCGAATTCGTGCCGCTGCGCAACGATGCCGAACTGGTCGACGCTGCTTTCGCCGCCGCTAGGACCGTCTTCGAACCCGGCAACATCGCGGTGGCGGGTGAGCCGATGACAGCCTCGGAGGATTTTGCCCGTTTCCTCGACCACGTGCCGGGCTGTTTTGTCTTCCTCGGCAATGGCGAGGCCTCGGCGCCACTCCATAATTCCAGCTATGATTTCAATGATGAGGGATTGCTGTTCGGTGCCAACTTCCATGTCGCCATCGCCAGGCGGCGCCTTGGGATTTGAAGGGCGAGGACTCGTTTGGTGCGTTTTGCGGGGGAAAACGCCCGGAAAGAGCCAAAATCCTCGATCCTGCATGACGTAGCGGCAAGACTCAGCTAGCCTCTTCCTTGCGGCGGACCTCTTATCCGCTTGGCCGGCGCCTTTCTCCTCCCAAGCGGCGCCGGCCTTCTTCTCCGTGGCGCCGCCTTGCTAAATTAGCACTCATTAAATTTGGAATATTCGCACTTGCGGGAAGTTAGTGTGTTGCTGGCATAAAGCGGCTGGTCTTTGGGGGACTTGCGGGAAGACAGATGCGCGGGCGGAACTGGATAAAGGCGTTGCGTCAGGACGAAGCGCGGCAGGTGCGTGCGCGTATCGCCGAGCTCGAACGAAACCTGACCGCGGCGTCAGCGTCCCCAAGCCGTCAGCAACGGCACGAAGCCGGGCACGAACTGCGCAACGCCAAGTTCCGCCTCGATCGGCTCAAGGAATGCATCGCGGCGATGCCCTAAAACCGACGGGAACCTGTTGCACGAGGATTGGCTCACTTGCCGACGGTGTCCGTGTTCACAACCGGATTGCTGGCGAGGCTTTGTTCGCCGCCGGGAGCTGTCGTTGGCGGCAGTTTGTTGTCGCAGGCCGAAGCCAATGCCACCAGGACGAGGCCCAATCTTAGCTTTTTCATCGCTATCGCCTCCTGTCTCAAAACGAGGCGATGTCGGTTTGGTTGCGAATTTCCGTGAGGGAACAAAACGCCATTCCTTTGGTTGATCCCAATCACGGGAGAACCGCTCCATGATCCGTTTGCTTCTGGCAGCCAGCCTTGCCCTTCTCGCATACCGCCTCGCTCGCAAGATGATCGATGAGGTGCCCGACAATTTCGACCCGCTGTTGCTGCCGGCGCCAAGAAGCGACCGCGAGGCTCTGCGCCGTCAATCGGCGGCGATGGGCGTCGATCCGAAACGGTAGTCCCCCAAGCGATAGTCCCCAAGCCGTCGTCCCCTATCGCGCCGCTTCTGTGTTGCGAACAAAGCGGAAACGATGCTTGATGGGCGATGAACCTCGCCGCCCATGATTCGACCTTTGTGGAATCGACCGTCCCGCCCGCCTATCTCGCCCGGCTGAACGACGCCCAGCGCCAGGCCGTCGAGCATGGCGACGGCAAGATCGCGGGGCCTTTGCTGGTCATTGCCGGCGCCGGCTCGGGCAAGACCAACACGCTGGCGCATCGCGTCGCGCACCTGATCGTCAAGGGCGCCGACCCGCGCCGCATCCTGCTGATGACCTTTTCGCGGCGCGCCGCGTCCGAAATGGCGAGACGCGTCGAGCGCATCGCCGGCGAGGTGCTCGGCCGCGACGCGGCAGTGATCACGGATGCGTTGACCTGGGCCGGCACCTTTCATGGCATCGGCGCCCGGCTGCTGCGCGACTATGCGCTGGAGATCGGCCTAGATCCGGCCTTCACCATCCATGACCGCGAGGATTCCGCCGATCTGATGAACCTTGTCCGGCACGAACTCGGCCTCTCGAAGACGGAGGCGCGCTTTCCGACCAAGGGCACCTGCCTCGCCATCTATTCGCGCGCCGTCAACGCGCAGGCTCCGCTGGGCGAAGTATTGGGTTCGGCCTTTCCGTGGTGCGCCGGCTGGGCCGAGCAGCTGAAGCAGCTGTTCGCGGGCTATGTCGAAGCCAAGCAAGCGCAGAACGTGCTCGATTATGACGATCTGCTGCTCTACTGGGCGCAGATGGCGGCCGAGCCTGAAATCGCAGCGCATCTGGGCGGGCGTTTCGACCATGTGCTCGTCGATGAATACCAGGACACAAACCGGCTGCAGGCTTCGATCCTGATGGCGCTGAAGCCCGACGGTGCCGGGCTGACGGTGGTCGGCGACGATGCGCAGTCGATCTATTCGTTCCGCGCCGCCGAGGTGCGCAACATTCTCGATTTCCCCAAGCAGTTCGCGCAAGCCGCCGATGTGGTGATGCTGGAGCGCAACTACCGCTCGACCGAGACCATTCTCGCCGCCGCCAACGCGGTGATCGGCGAGGCCTCGGAACGCTTCACCAAGAACCTGTGGTCGGAGCGCAAATCCACGGGCAAGCCGAGACTGGTAAGCGTGCGCGACGAGGTCGAGCAGGCGAACTTCGTCTGCGACACCATCCTGGCCGAGCGCGAGGCCGGCACCGCGCTGAAATCCCAGGCGGTGCTGTTTCGCGCCTCGCACCACAGCGGGCCGCTCGAGATTGAGTTGACGCGGCGCAACATTCCCTTCGTCAAATTCGGCGGGCTGAAATTCCTCGATGCCGCTCATGTCAAGGATGTGCTGGCGGTGCTGCGCTTCGCCGAAAACCCGCGCGATCGCGTCGCCGGCTTTCGGGTGCTGCAGCTTTTGCCGGGGATTGGCCCTTCGGCCGCCGCGCAGGTCGTCGAGACGATGACATCCGCGTTGGACGAGGCTATGGGCCTGGCCGGCTGGCGTCCGCCGCAGCGCGCGGCGGACGACTGGCCAAGCTTCGTCGCGCTCTATTCGGGCTTGCGGGCCGGCGCCAAATGGCCTGCCGATCTCGAACAGGTCAGGCTCTGGTACGAGCCGCATCTGGAGCGCATCCATGAGGACGCGATCACGCGCCGCGCCGACCTGTTGCAGCTCGAGCAGATCGGCTCGGCTTATGCCTCCCGCGAACGCTTCCTGACCGAGCTGACGCTCGACCCGCCGGACGCGACCAGCGACCAGGCCGGGCCGCCGCATCGCGACGAGGATTATCTGATCCTGTCGACCATCCACTCGGCCAAGGGCCAGGAGTGGAAAAATGTCTTCGTGCTCAATACCGTCGATGGCTGCATCCCGGCCGATCTCGGCGTCGGCACCAAGGAGGACATCGAGGAGGAGCGCCGGCTGCTCTACGTCGCGATGACGCGGGCCAAGGACAACCTCAACCTGGTCATGCCGCAGCGCTTCTTCCCCCACGGCCAGGCGGCACGCGGGGACCGCCATCTCTATGCCTCGCGCACCCGCTTCATCCCGGCCTCGATCCTCGCCGCGTTCGAACAGGTGTCGTGGCCAAGCGCGCAGGCCGCGCAGGGCAGGGCGCCCCGGCCGGACGTGCGGGTCGACATCGGCGCACGCATGCGCGGCATGTGGAAATAGCCGAGGCCATGCCGCAGCCGCCGATTAGGATCGCCATCGCCGGCGCGCTCGGCCGCATGGGCCGCCAGATGACCGACGCCGTGCGGGCCGATCCACGGTTGGCGCTCGCCGCTCGCTTCCACCGGCCCGGCGCTGTCGGCAATGGGCTGGTCAGCCGCGAGGAGGCGCTTGCCACGGCCGATGTGGTCATCGACTTCACCACGCCGGCGGCCTCCACTGACCTGGCAAGGTTTTGCGCCGCCCGCGGCGGGCCGGCTTTGGTCATAGGCTCGACAGGTTTCGATGCCGCTGAATTGGCGACCATCGCCGATGCCGCGAAAGGCCTCGCCATCGTCCGCTCAGGCAGCTATTCGCTGGGGCTGAACATGCTGGTCGGATTGGTCGAACAGGCGGCGACAGCGCTCGATCCCGAAGACTGGGACGCCGAGGTCTTCGAGGCGCATCACCGCCACAAGATCGACGCGCCATCGGGCACCGCCTTGATGCTTGGTCAAGCCGTGGCCGGCGGACGCAAGGTAGAATTCGACGCGGTGGCGCGGCGTGTTCGCGATGGCGTCACGGGCCCGCGGCCCGCAGGCGAGATCGGCTTTGCGGTGATGCGCGGCGGCAGCATCGTCGGCGAGCACAGTGTCAGCTTCTGCACCGAGGGCGAAACCGTCACCTTGTCGCATGCGGCCGGCGACCGCATCATGTTCGCTCGTGGCGCCATCGCCGCCGCGCTCTGGGTGGCGGGGCGCCACCCCGGCGAATACGACATGCGCGACGTTCTCGGTTTTGGCGCTTCGTGACCAGCAGCTACAACCGATTCCATTTCAACGGCCGCTAAAACGACTGAAAGCCAGCTGAAAGCTTGGGCGTGCCATGAAGTCATTGCGGCGTTCGCCGTGTGACCGGTGCGGGAGCGGCCGGTAAGGAGGAATGCGGCGCAGCCTAAAGGCGCACCGCCCAAGTGGAGGAAGTTTCGTGACCGGTTTCATCTCGAAGTGCGCCCTGCGCACAGCGGCGCTAACCCTTGCCATCGCGGCCACAGGCGCCACGGTGGCTTCGGCTGCCGACAAGATCACCATCATCGTCGGCGGCATGGAAAAGCAGATCTATCTGCCTGCCATGCTCACCCAGCAGCTCGGCTACTTCAAGGACCAGGGGCTCGATGTCGAACTGCTCAACTCGCGCGCCGGGGTCGAGGCCGAAAATGAACTGCTGGCCGGTGCCGTCCAGGGCGTTGTCGGCTTCTACGATCACACCGTCGACCTGCAATCGAAGGGCAAATACATCCAGTCGATCGTCCAGTTCAGCCAGGCGCCTGGCGAGGTCGAGCTGGTCTCCGCCAAGCACCCGGAGATCAAGTCGCCCGCCGACTTCAAGGGCGCCACGCTCGGCGTCACCGGTCTCGGCTCGTCGACCGATTTCCTGACCCAGTATCTTGCCGTGCGCGGCGGCCTGAAGCCCGGCGACTACACGCTGCTGCCGGTCGGCGCCGGCAACACCTTCATCGCCGCCGTCAAGCAGGACCAGATCCAGGCCGGCATGACCACCGAGCCGACCATCGCCAAACTGCTCAAGACCGGCGAGGCAAGCATCCTGGTCGACATGCGCACGCCCGAAAAGACCAAGGAAGCGCTGGGCGGCGACTATCCGGCAGCATCCTTCTATGTCCAGTCCTCCTGGCTGGAAGGCCACAAGGATGAGGCACAGAAGCTTGCCAATGCCTTCGTCAAGACGATGAAATTCATCGCCACGCATTCGGCCGAAGAGATCGCCGACAAGATGCCGAAAGATTATTATGCCGGCAACCGCGACCTCTACGTGCAGGGGCTGGCCGGCGGCAAGGCGATGTTCACGCCGGATGGCCGCATGCCGGCCGATGGCCCGCCGACCGTGCTCAAGGTTCTCTCGACATTCTCGAAGAGCCTGCAAGGCAAGCAGATCGACCTGTCGAAGACCTATACGACGGAATTCGTCGACGCCGCCAAATAGCGGCGCCAGCCTACCACTCGTTGAATAACAACGGTTTGCGCCGGCTGCTTGAATCAAGAAGGCAGCGGCGCAGCCTCCCCGAACACGCAAGATGTCCGTGGCACTGCCGCGGGCTCCCTTGCCCATTGCGACAGGAGTGCGCCATGCAAGTGCAACCTATGGCGGCCGAGAAGCTGTCTCAGGCCGCGCCACAAGCCGACGCCGCGATCGCCATCGATGATGTGACCTTGCGTTTCGTCACGCCCGACGGGCACATGATGACGGCGATCCGCGATTTCACGATGACCGTGGCGCGCGGCGAGTTCGCCTGCGTCGTCGGGCCGACCGGCTGCGGCAAGTCGACGACGCTCAACCTGGTCACCGGCCTGCTGCGGCCGACGACCGGCAATGTCCGCGTCATGGGCAATCCGGTCACCGATATCAGCCGGGACATCGGCTTTGTCTTCCAGGCGGATGCGCTGTTTCCCTGGCGCAGTGTCATCGACAATGTCGCCGCCGGTCCACTCTATCGCGGCACGCCGAAGGCGCAGGCCTACGACCGCGCCCGCGACTGGATCGCCCGCGTCGGCCTCGGCCGCTTCGAAAAACACTATCCGCACCAGCTTTCGGGCGGCATGCGCAAGCGCGTCGCGCTGGCGCAGACCTTCATCAACCAGCCCAAGATCCTTTTGATGGACGAGCCGTTCAGCGCGCTCGACATGCAGACGCGCACCGCCATGCAGGACGAATTGCTGGGTCTGTGGTCGGAGCAGAAATCCTCGGTTGTCTTCGTCACCCACGACCTCGAGGAGGCGGTGGCGCTGGCCGACAAGGTCTATGTGCTCACCGCTGGGCCGGGCACGGTCAAGAGCGTCTACCGCATCGACCTGCCGCGCCCGCGCGTCATGGCCGACATCCGCTACGACCCGAACTTCGTCGAGATCGCCAAGGTGATCTGGAACGATCTGCGCGAGGAAGTGCAGCTCGGCCAGAGCCGGACCTTGCAGACCGGACATTGAGGAGAAACAGCATGACCGCAATCTCTCCGACCGCCAACCGGGCCGCCGTCCGCGATGCTTCCATCGCCGTTGCCGAAGCCCGGGCGAGGGCGAGGCTGCGGCGCCGCCATGCGCTGGTCATCGGCCTGCGCCTTGCCATCCTGGTCGTCTTCCTTGGCCTGTGGGAACTCGGCGCCGACTACAACATCATCGACCCGTTCTTCTTCGCCAGCCCGTCTGGCATCTGGCAGCAGATCTGGTCGTGGATCACCGAAGGCACTTCGCAAGGCCCACTCTGGCTGCAGATCTACGTGACGCTGGAGGAAACCTTCCTCGGCTTTGTCATCGGTGCCCTTGGCGGCATCGCCGCCGGCATCATCCTCGGCCGCAATCGGCTGTTGGCGGATGTCTTTTCGATCTACATCAAGATCGCCAATTCGGTGCCGCGCGTCGTGCTCGGCTCGGTGTTCATCATCGCGCTCGGCCTCGGCATGGCGTCCAAGGTGGCGCTTGCCGTGGTGATGGTGTTCTTCGTTGTTTTCGCCAACGCCTTCCAGGGCGTGCGCGAGGCCGACAGGGCAATGATCGCAAATGCCCAGATCCTTGGCGCCTCGCCGTTCCAGATCACCCGCACCGTCATCATTCCTTCGGCGATGAGCTGGATCCTCGCCAGCCTGCATGTCAGCTTCGGCTTCGCGCTGGTCGGCGCGGTGGTCGGCGAGTTCCTCGGCGCCAAGCAAGGCATGGGCCTGCTGATCTCGACCGCGCAGGGCGCCTTCAACGCCAATGGCGTGTTCGCCGCCATGATCATCCTGGCTGTCATGGCGCTGGTGGTGGAGTTCATCATCACCCGCTTCGAGAACTATGTCGTCAAGTGGCGGCCGGCGCCGTTCAACGAGCAGGGAACGTGATCGGTCAGGCCAAGGGCAGCCTGACCTCGACCACCAGACCGCCGGCTGCGCCATCCCCGAGGGTGACGCGGCCGCCGGCGTTCTCGACCACCTCGCGCACGATGGCGAGCCCAAGCCCGCTGCCTTGCTCGCTCGAACCGGCGACGCGATAGAAGCGTTCGAACACATGCTCGCGTTCGTCCGCCGGGATGCCGGGTCCGTTGTCGGCGACGGTCAGCACGGCCTCGCCATCGAGGGCCGCCAGGCTGACCGTGACACGCCCCCCGACCGGGGAGTAACGCAGCGCGTTGTCGACGAGGTTGACGATCATCTCACGCAGCATGGTGCCGTCGCCGGTGACCGGCACGGGACCGGCCTCCTCGAGGCCGAGATCGATGTTGCGGGCGATCGCTGCCGGGGCCTGCGTTTCCAGCACGTGGCGGGCGGCTTCGGCCAGGTCGATGCGGTCGGCGCGCGGCCGCCGGCTGCCTGGCTCGGCGCGTGACAGGGTCAAGAGCTGTTCGGCCAGCCGTGCCAGTTTGCCGGAACTCGCCTGCAGCGCCACCAGCGCCTCATGGCGAGCATCGGCGGCACTTTCGCGAAGCGCATAGCTTGCCTGTGTGGAGAGCAGCGCCAGAGGCGTGCGCAATTGGTGCGCCGCATTGGCGATGAAGCGGCGTTGCGCCGCCATCTGCGCCCGCACGCGTTCCATATAGGCGTTGAGCGCGTCGATCAGCGGGCGAATCTCGCTTTGCGCACCGGGCACTTCGACGGGATCGAGGTCGCTGCGGTTTGGCGAGCGTACCGCATCGCGCAGCCGCATCAACGGCGCCAGGCCGCGACGCAAGCCGAGCAGCACGAACACGCCGGCAATCGCCACCAGCGCCAGTTGCTGGGCAAAGGCGCTGAACCATAGCCGTTTGACCATCGCGTCATGGCCGGCAAGGGTAACGCCCACGGTGACCGTTATCGGCGAGTCGTTGCCGGCGCCGATCACCGCATGGCCAAGGGTCAGGAGTCGCAATTGATGATCGCGATAGGGGGCCTCGACGCTGGCATGCCGCGGCGCTTCGGGCAGGTCGGGGTATCCGGTCAGCAGCCGCCCGGCGGCTGTCTCGACGCGATAATAGACGCTGTCCCGGTCGCCGGTGTCGAACATCTCGATCGCCGCCGGGGGCACCGTGGCATCGAGCACGCCGTCGACCATGGCGACCTGCTCGGCTATCGCGCGCGCCGAGCCGACCAGCATCCGGTCGGTGACCAGGTCCGCGGTCGCCAGTGCGTTGCGCTGGCTGGTCCACAGGTTGATGGTCGCGAGCCCGGCAAGCGGCAGCACCACCCATGCCAGCAATTGCAGGCGGAGGCTGTTGATCCTCATGGCGCCAGGGTCGTCACGGCGCCAAATCGTCTTGGCGCAAGAGATAGCCGAGGCCACGCAGGGTGGCGATCTGGACCCGCGACCCTTCGAGCTTCTTGCGCACGCGGTGCACGTAGATTTCGATGGCGCTGGGATCGGCGTCGGTCTCGAAATCATAGATCGCGGCCGACAATGCCGCCTTGCTCACGGTGCGCCCGGCCTTGACCATCAACTGTTCCAGCACTGCGTGTTCGCGCGGTGTCAGCGCCAGCGTTTCGCCCGCGAGCGAAAACAGCCTTGTGTTGGTGTCGAAGACGAGGTCGCCGCAGGTGATCATCGGCGCGGTGCGGTCATTGGCGCGGCGCAACTGCACGCGGATACGTGCCTCGAGTTCCTCGATCTGGAAAGGCTTGGCCAGATAGTCGTCCGCGCCTTCGTTGAGGCCTTTGACGCGGCCGTCGAGGCTGGCATTTGCGGTGAGCACGATCACCGGCACCCGGTTGCCGCGCGCCCGCAGCATGCGCAGCACCTCCATTCCGCCCATGCGCGGCAGCGCGAGGTCGAGGATGATGAGCGCGTGTTCGCCGGCCGCCAGCGCATGCTCGACATCCTCGCCGTCATGCACGATGTCGACGACATAATGCGCCTGGCGCAGGGTCTTGCCCAGCCAGTCCGCCAGTTCGTGGTTGTCCTCGACAAGCAGCAATCGCATGTCTGTTGCTGTTCCTGCGTCCGTCTTTTCTCGGTCTCGGCGGCTGCCCCGGGCTCGAACGGCCGCCGCGTCCGACAATCAGACCTGAAATGAGCGATAGTGTCGATCTCGACGCAAGGCAAATGCGGGCAGGTGGCCGGCGGCGAAAGGTTTTACGCACGCTCGATCCATCCATTTCCGCATCCATTTCCCCATTAGATCGAACCGAACGGTTCGGTTCTGATTAACGGATTGTATCGCAAACGGTGAACAATAGCTCGCGAACTGGTGTCGCTTTCGTCGAAGGCGAAAACTTAAGCTGCTGAAAATATTGAAGAAATAATGTCGCATTTGCTGCGGTGCAATATGCATTGTTCATAATATAACGGAAGACTGTAAAACCGATCCGACTGGCAATCCAAAAAGGCACTCACTACTTCGGGGTGGTCCGAGCGACGCGAAATTCCTCCCAAGGGCACGCCACTAGACCGGACAGGACTAGCAAACTGGAGTAACCAAAATGACCAAGATCGCTCTTACCGTCGCCGCCATCCTCGTTGCCACGGGCACCGCTTTCGCCGGCAGCGACAATTATGGCTCCAACAATGCCAACCAGCCGGTCGCCAAGCAGTCGACTTCCAACGTCGACACGCTCCGCACCGGTTCGATCCTGAAGATCGACAAGACGCAGGCCGACGCCAATGCGAAGATTCCTGCCCAGTCGGGCCAGGGCATCTGGGGCCGCTAACAGCTTCAAACCCTTGCATGACGACAAAGAGCGGTGGGCTTGGCCCGCCGCTCTTGTTTTTGTGCCCATGGCGCAGGCACTGACGGGCACCGTCTTGGGCCGTCGGTCTTCGCACTCGCCAGAAAAAAGCTTCCACCTCCAGGAATAAAACCCGTTGGCCCTAGGTCTTGTCCATAGAGCCGGATGATTTCAGGTCGAATGATTTGAAATCTGAATTCGGCTCTAAATCAAAGAGTTAGAGCATGATCGCGTCCGAAAACCGCTTCACATTTTTCGGCATCATGCACTAGCGGAACCGTCCTCCCAAGACGCCGCCCAACGGATGAAACAGGAGATTGAAATGAACAGGATCGCTCTCGCTACCGCCGCCATTCTCGTTATGGTCGGCGCTGCCTTTGCCGGCAGCGAGCACTATGGCTCCGATGGTGCCAACCAGCCGGTCGCCTCGGTTGCCGGCGTCGATCACGCCGTTACCGGCGCGGTCAAAAACACGGACATGGCCGGGCACAAGGCAGCCGACATCAACGTGAAACCCACCAAGGAATGGCCCGAACCCGGCCAGGGCATCTGGGGGAACTGATGTCCGTGGGCAGATATGCGGAGGGTTCGCCCCGCCGTTCCTGCCAACATCAGCTTACTGGCTCAGATCCCTCGGCCGCAGGAAATGCGTCAGCCGCGCGGACGTCAGGCCGAACCAGTCGCCGTCGAAGACAAAGCGTGCAAGGGCTGCCGTTGGGAACTTTTCCTCGAGCCGCTTGCGCGCTTTCGCTTCCGATCCTGAACCGGCAAGCTGTTTTGCCAGATCCTCCAGGCCCGGATTGTGGCCGGCCACCAGCAGGCAACCGTTCCACGGGCCGGCCAGGCGAATCTGGCTCAGAATATCCGCCGCCGAAGCGTCATAGAGCGCCTCGGCAAACACGGATCGAGGATGCATGGGCAACTCCGCCGCCACCAGCCGCCAGGTGTCGCGTGTGCGCAGCGCCGGCGACAGCAGCGCCAGATCCGGCAGCCATTCGCGCGCCGCAAGCTCGCGCCCGATCAGCGGCGCAGTCGTCAGCCCGCGCTCGGCGAGCGGCCGGTCGAAATCGTCGAGACCAGGGTCGTCTCGGCTCGATTTTGCGTGACGAAGGAGAAGCAGCTGTCTCATCGCCACGTCCTCAACTCAAGGCGTAATGCGCGCCAGGTGCTCCAGATCGGCTTCTTCGCGCAGCGGGTCGGGCGCCATCACCACCGACGTGCCGTTGTCGGCATCGTCGGCAAAATGGGCAAGCACGGTGCGGCCGGCCTCCATGCGCGCCTTGCCTTCGGCGACCAGCCCCAGTGCCAGCGCATAGAGCCGGTGCTCGGCCTTCAGCACCCGGGCGGCCAGCGTGTCGGCATTGTCGCCGACCATCACCGGCACGGCCGCCTGCGCGATGATCGGGCCGTCATCCATTTCGGTCGTGACGAAATGCACCGTGCAGCCGTGGATGCGTATGCCGGCGGCAAGTGCGCGCGCATGCGTATCAAGCCCCTTGAAGGCGGGCAGCAGGGCAGGGTGGATGTTGATCATGCGGCCCTGCCATTTCTGCACGAAGCCGGGGGTGAGGATGCGCATATAGCCGGCCAGCGCCACGATATCGGCGTTGAAGGCCGTGAGTGCGGCGTCGATCGTGGCGTCATGCGCCTGCTTGCTGCCATGGTCGGCACGGGAAATGACCCGGGTGGCGATACCGCGTGCTTTGGCGATGCCGAGGCCGGCGGCATCCGCCTTGTCGGAGATGACGCCGACGATCTCCGCCGGGAAGGCCGGATCGCTGGCAGCAGCGATCAGCGCGGTCATGTTCGATCCACGTCCCGAGATCAGGACGGCGGTGCGTTTCTTCTGCATATTCATAGGCCGATCGAGCCCCGATAGATGACGCCGGCGTCGCGGCGCGGCACGATGCGGCCGATCGGCGTCACCGTCTCGCCGGCTTCCTGCAGCACGGCGGCGACCTGCGCCGCCTGGCCGGAGGCGACCGCCAGGATCATGCCGATGCCGCAATTGAAGGTGCGCATCATCTCTTCCGGCGCAACGCCGCCGATCTTGGCCAGCCAGGAGAACACCGCGGGCACGTCGATCGCCTCGAGGTCGAGTTCGGCCGAAAAGTCCTTGGGCAGCACGCGCGGAATGTTTTCCGGGAAGCCGCCGCCGGTGATGTGGGCCAGCGCCTTGATGCCATGCGTGTTGCGGATCGCCTTGAGGATCGACTTGACGTAGATGCGGGTCGGTTCGAGCAGCGCCTCGGCCAGCGTCACCTCGTCGTTGAATGGCGCCGGATCGCTCCAGGCGAGGCCGCTGACACCGACGATGCGGCGCACCAGCGAAAACCCGTTCGAATGCAGGCCCGAGGAGGCAAGACCCAACAGCACGTCACCTTCGACGATATCGTCGGTCGGCAGCAACTGGCCGCGTTCGGCCGCGCCCACCGCAAAGCCGGCAAGGTCGTAGTCGTTGCCGTGGTACATGCCGGGCATTTCCGCGGTCTCGCCGCCGATCAGCGCGCACCCGGCCTGGCGGCAGCCCAGGGCGATGCCGCCGACGATCGCCGCACCCTGGTCGGGGTCGAGTTTGCCGGTGGCGAAATAGTCGAGGAAGAACAGCGGCTCGGCACCTTGCACGACGATGTCGTTGACGCACATGGCGACGAGGTCGATGCCGATCGTGTCGTGTTTGCCGGCTTCGATGGCGATCTTGAGCTTGGTTCCAACGCCGTCATTGGCGGCGACCAGCACCGGATCGGTGAAGCCCGCCGCCTTGAGGTCGAACAGGCCGCCGAACCCGCCGATCTCGCCATCGGCGCCCGGCCGGCGCGTCGCGCGCACCAGCGGCTTGATCTTCTCGACCATCAGATTGCCGGCATCGATATCGACACCGGCCTCGGCATAAGTGAGCCCGTTACTGCGCTTGCCCGTTTTGTCCTGGCCCGTTTCGCGCTTGCTCATCGCAATTTCCCTGTTTGCGGGCTCTTCGCATGAATGGTTTCGGGGGGCAAGGATAACGGCGGCGGAGGCGCGGTTCAAAGTGACAAAATCGTGGACAGCGGACCCCCACCGGCCAGTCCGCGCGGCAAAGGGGATTGGCGGTTCTCCCTTGCACCCCGCTTTCGTCTCCATCATCTATCAGCAAGCAAACTGGCAGGCACGCATTTTGACGATCCCCAACCTGATCACCATCCTGCGGCTTCTCCTGGTGCCTGCCGTGGTGCTGGCCATGCTGCAGGAGCGCTGGGACTGGGCCTTCGTCGGTTTCGTCGTCGCCGGCGTCTCCGACGGTGTCGACGGCTTCATCGCCCGCCGTTTCAACCAGCCGTCCAGGCTCGGCGCCTATCTCGATCCGATTGCCGACAAGCTGCTTTTGGTTTCGGTGTTCATCGTCATGGGCTTCATCGGACAGTTGCCGCTATGGCTGGTCGTCACCATGGTGGCGCGCGATGCGCTGATCGTTTGCGCGGTTCTGTTGTCTTCCGTCATGGCCCAGCCGGTCGAGATGAAGCCGCTGTTCGTCTCGAAGGCCAACACCGCCATCCAGATCGTCCTGGCGGCGGTCGTGCTGGGCGAGCTGGCTCTTGCCGTGCGACTCGACCCTTTGCGGCCGGCCCTCATATTGCTGTCCGGGGTCTTGACCGTGGCTTCGGCCGCGGCCTATCTCGTGGCTTGGCTGAGGCATATGAGCGGCTATGGCGAAAGCTCCAAACCGGACACCTGACCAAGGATCCATCGAAGCGGCCGCTGAGGCTGCGGCGGCAGGCGAAACTGCGTCTCTGGCGTTCCGCCGGCAGATATTCTTCTGGCTGGCCGGATTGGCGGTGCTTGCGCTGTTCCTCTATGTCTTCAGCGACATCCTGCTGCCCTTCGTCGCCGGCATGGTGCTTGCCTATTTTCTCGATCCGGTCGCCGACCGGCTGCAGCGGCTCGGCCTGTCGCGCTTCATGGCGACGGTGGTCATCCTCATCACCTTCCTGATCGTGCTGGTGCTGGCATTCGTCATTCTGATACCGGTGCTGGCGACGCAGATGGCCGACTTCGCCGGCAAACTGCCGGAGTACCTGACCCGGCTGCAGAGCCTGATCACGTCATTCGACCCGAAATGGCTGGAAGAGAAATTCGGCGTCAACGCCAATGGCTTGCGCGACGGGCTGAATTCGCTGCTGACTTCCGGCTTTGGCCTGATCACCACCGTGTTCACCTCGCTGTGGACTTCCGGCATGGCGCTGGTCTCGGTGGTCAGCCTGTTCGTGGTGACGCCGGTGGTTGCCTTCTACATGCTGCTCGACTGGGACCGTATGGTCGCGGTCATCGACAGCTGGGTGCCGCGCGACAACGTCGCCACGGTGCGCGCCATCGCGCGCGACATCAACACCGCCACCGCCGGCTTCGTGCGTGGCCAGGGCACGCTCTGCCTGGTGCTTGGCGCTATGTACGCCACCGGCCTGACGCTGACCGGCTTGAATTTCGCCATCCTCATCGGCCTCTTCGCCGGGCTGATCTCCTTCATTCCCTATGTCGGTTCACTGACCGGCCTGGTGCTGGCCGTCGGCGTTGCCTTCGTCCAGTTCTGGCCGGACTGGACCATGATCGTCGCCGTCGCCGTGGTGTTCTTCATCGGCCAGTTCATCGAAGGCAACATCCTGCAGCCCCGGCTGGTCGGCAAAAGCGTCGGCCTGCATCCGGTATGGCTGATGTTCGCGCTGTTTGCCTTCGGCGCGCTGTTCGGTTTCGTGGGCCTGCTGATCGCCGTGCCGGCTTCGGCGGCCGTCGCCGTGCTGGTGCGCTTTGCCATCGCTCGCTATCTCGAATCGCCGCTCTACAAGGGCCACGCGAAAGAGCCCGTGCCGCCGCTGCCCGCCGATCGCGGCGGCGGTCGCCGCACGCAGCCGCGTCGCTGACGTGACTGCCCAGCGCACCGATCCGCCACGCCAGCTGCCGCTCGAT
>NZ_AYWP01000033.1:0-53311 GCF_000502435.1 Mesorhizobium sp. LNHC232B00 | reverse complement strand
TCCTTGCAAAGGGCCGAAAGTGTAACCCATCTATCCGGAATGAACTGTCACCCATCTCTCGGGAAGGGCAGCGCTCTTCGAGCTTCGCAGGACAAGCCCAGACCTCCCCGCGAAGCAGGATGTCACCTTGCGCCAGCGCGGCAACAGCAACGCAACCATCAATCGAAAGATGGCTGCCCTCAGCAAACTGCTGCGCAAGGCTTACAAGATGGGGGATATTCACAGCCTGCCCGAGTTCCGTCGCCAGAAGGAACGGGCGGGGCGGATTCGTTTCGTGGATCGGGACGAAGAGGCGCGGCTATTCACCGCTATCAAGAGCCGCAGCGAGGATGCCTACAGGCTTTCCGTCTTCCTGGTCGATAGCGGCTGCCGTCTCGGCGAGGCGCTGGGGCTGATCTGGAACGACATCCAGGAGCATCGCGTCTCCTTCTGGATCACCAAATCCGGCCGCAGCCGCACCATCCCGATGACTGAGCGGGTCAAGGAGGTGATCAAGCTGCCTCCGGCCGAAGGCCGTCGGCCGAAAGGCCCATTCACCAAGCTCAGCCAGGCACGGTTCCGTGCCGTCTGGAACGAGGCGAAAGCCGAGGTCGGACTTGGCGCCGACGACCAGGTCGTGCCGCACATCCTGCGTCACACCTGCGCCTCGCGACTTGTCCAGGGCAGGCATCGACATCACGCGCGTGCAGATGTGGCTCGGCCGTCAGACCCTGTCGATGACCATGCGTTACGCGCATCTCGCCACCAACGATCTCGACGGCTGCGTCACTGTGCTGGAGACGCCTCGGTGCAATGGGGCGGGCGGCCGCAATTCATGGGGTCAAGATTTGACCCTAGGCTTCTTGCTTCGAGCCTCCCTGCCTTTCCGCACGGGCGAGAAAAGCCTCGATGTCGTCGGGCAAGCTGCCGGTTTCGAGAAAAGGGGCGTGACCCTGGCCCTCGACCGTGATCGTATCCATCATCGGATGGCGCTCTCGCATCCGCCGCAGCGTGTCCACCGACAGCAATCTCGAATTGGCGCCGCGTATGGCGAGCAAGGGGATCGCCGCCAACGCATCGAACTGCGGCCACAGGTCCGGCAATGGCTGAGACAGGTCGAGACTGGCGACCGTGTCGACCAGTTTCGGATCAAAGTCCGGCAACAGCCCTTGATCCGTCTCGCGGTAGAGCGCCCCTACCATCCGGGTCCAGTCGGCGTCGGTGAGCAGGGGGAAATCCTTGCCGTGAACGCTGCGCTGCGCATTCGTTACCTCGGCGACGGTATTCGGCTTCGGCGCGCGCTCGAGATAGGACTGGATATGCGCGAGGCCTGCCGGCTCGATCACCGGCCCGATGTCGTTTAGAACAATGGCTTTCAGCGCGGCTGGCCGCAGGGCGCCGAGCACATGGATGATCAGCCCGCCGCGCGAGGTGCCGATGAAGGCGGCCTCCTCGATGCCGAGCGCTGCCAGCCCGGCAAGCACGTCGCCGGCCTCGACGCCGACATTATAGTGGCTGAGATCGGGATCGTAGGCCGACTGCCCACGTCCGCGATAGTCGAAGGCAACCACCTTGCGTGGATTGGGTCCTGTCGACAGACGCAGCGCCAGCTCGTGAAAATCCCGCGCGTTGCGGGTCAGGCCAGGCAGGCAGACGACCGGCCAGTGTCCGGAATTCGCTTCGCCATAGACGCGCGCATGAAGTCTGAGCCCATCGGACGCGGCGTAGAAGAAGTCGGAAAAGCCTTCGTGGTTCGACATCGGAAAAAGACTCCTGGCCGGCTTGTTTCCGACTGCTACAGATGAGTGCAGGAGCGGTCAAATAGAAGGCGCGACGCCGAAGCTGCCAATCTCCCCCCTTGCGGGGGAGATGGCCGGCAGGCCAGAGGGGGGNCCCCCCTCTGCCTTGCCAGGCATCTCCCCCGCAAGGGGGGAGATCGGCAACTTTGGCGACGGTGTGCTTGCCGTCAACTCCGTCCGTTCACCAGATCGCCTACAATGTCGTATTTACCGGAAATACGCATCTTGTAGACCTCGTAATTCTCCATCACGCGCTGCACGTAACTTCTTGTTTCCGTGTAAGGAATCCGCTCGATCCAGTCCACCACGGCATCGATGTCCTTGCCGCGCGGGTCACCGTATTTCGCCACCCATTGGCTGGCCCGGGCCGGACCGGCATTGTAGCCGGCGAAGGTCAGCACATAGGAGCCGTTGAAGCGGTTGAGCTGTTCGCCAAGGAAGGCCGAGCCAAGCGTGGCGTTGTAGCCGGCATCGGTGGTCAGCCGTGTCTGCGAAAACTGCAATCCGGCCTTCTTCGCCAATTGCCTGGCGGTTCCCGGCATCAGCTGCAGCAGCCCGCGTGCTCCCGCGCTGGAGACGGCGCCGACGTTGAATTCGCTTTCCTGGCGAGCGATCGCATAGGCCAGCGCCTTGCCCGAACCGGAAATATTGGCCGAATCGGGAATGACGCCGAGCGGATGCGACAGCGCGCCGACATCGATGCCGCGGGCGCCGGCGATCTTGCCGACCTTCAACGCCATGAAATGGTTGTCCTGCTTCTCGGCAAGGACAGCGAGCAGTGCCAGTTCGCCGGGGCTGGTCAACTGTCCGGCAAGATCGCGATAGAGCGTTTCGGCATAGCGATCATAGCCTGCCTCCTGCAGGCGCTTGATGGCGCTCACCGCTTCACGGCCGGCAAAACTCTGCCGGTCGGCCGCACTTGGCGAGGGATAGACGATATTCAGCGCCTGCCGGCCGACACGCTCGGCGGCAAGCTGGCCGTAAAAAGTCGTGCCATAGTCAGCTGCGCGCCCAAAATAGTCCTTGGCATTGCCGGGGCCGCCGACTTCCGCGGCACGGCCGAGCCAGTAATAAGCGCGCGACAGGGTCATCGGCCCCTGGGCAAGGTCGGCGATGCGCGTGAAATGCGTTGCGGCAAGCTTGGGGTCGTTCAGGCCGCGCAACGCATACCAGCCGGCATGGAATTCGGCTTCCGCCGCATTAGCAGCACTTTCTGCGGCATGCATGGCGACGATCCGATAGGCCATCTTCATGTCGCCCTGGTCGACCAGTTCGCGCGACAGCACCCGGCGCTCGACCCACCAGGCATCCGGATCGACAAGTGCCTCGCGGTCCGTCGGCGCCTTCATGACAATGGCGGCGGCGCCGGCAAGATCCTCCTGCTTGCGCAAATACTCGGCCTGGGCGAAGAAATAACCGGCCGAACGCTGCGCCACCGGCACTGCCTTGAGCAGTTTCGGCGTGTTCTTGTCGCCCCTGTCGGCGGCGGCCCAGGCGTCCGCCAGCTGCTGGGCGCCGGCAAGGCCGGCGACGCGCAGGGCGGAATTCACCCTGTCGGCATAGAACATGCGCTCCATGCGAAAGCGATGGTCGGCGGCAGGGATCAGGCCGCCGAACTCCTTGATCAGCGCCGTCTCGTCCTTGGCTTCCAGGACTGCCGTGCGCCAGAACGGCGACAGCACCGAGCGCGCCGCCTTGATATCGCCGGATGCCACGTAGGCACGGGCTAAAACCATCACGCCTTCGAATGTCTGCGGCTGGCTGCCATCGAACGCCCGGACGACGATGTCGGGGGCGGGGTTTTCGCGATAAAGAGCGCGCTCGCTGTTCTTGCGCAGGGCAGCCGTGCCCGGCCAGTTGGGCAGCACCTTCGCGGCGTTGGCGATATCGCCGCTCGGTACCTTGTCGCCGCCATAAAGCGCGATTGCCCAGGCCAGAATGTGCTGGTCGAGTGCGTGAGCGGGCAGGGCGTCACGCACGCCGCGAGCGCGGGGAATATCACCGGCCGCCAGCGCATCCAGCCCTCTTTTCAGCAGGGCGACGCTGGGGGAGGGATCCTGCTGCGCCTCGTCTTGCCGGTTCGGGTCTTGCAGGTTCTGGTCTTGCAGATCCGGCATGGGGATGGCCGAGGTGACCCGCACATCGACGCTGCCGCCGATCGCCACGCCGGGCACCAGCACGGCAATGGCGCCAAGCAGCGCGAAGAAATGGGGCCGATTGGCCGGCATGATCTATGTCTTTCCTTGCTCTGGCATTTGCCAGCAGGCGAAGATGCCTCGAAGCCTAAACTTAGGTCGTGAAGGGCTCGTAAACAAAAGCTTATCGAGGCCGTTCGAATTGCGCTTGCTGGCACCACGGCAATGCTTGCCGCGCAACCATGTCGAGACTATGGTGCGCCGCTTCGCTTTCGGCTAGAAGGCGCGCACGACAAACCGATCGACAAAACACCGATGCATGTCGCCCAAAAGTGGTTACCGGTTTTGGGACAACGACATGCACAAACAAAGAAGTCCCAAGGAGTTGGACGATATGCTGAGAGGCTCGCTTACTGCGCTCGTGACACCGTTCGAAAAGAGCGGGCGTTTCGACGAGAAAGCCTTTCGCGCGTTTGTCGAATGGCAGCTCGGCGAGGGGACGGCGGGCCTTGTCCCGGTCGGCACCACGGGCGAGTCGCCGACGCTGTCGCATGACGAGCATCGCCACGTCGTCAAGGTCTGCATCGAGGTGGCCAAGGGCCGCGCTCCGGTCGTCGCAGGCGCCGGTTCCAACAACACCGAAGAGGCCGTCGGCCTCGTGCAATATGCCGAGAAGGCCGGCGCCGATGCCGCTTTGGTGGTCACGCCCTATTACAACAAGCCGACGCAGCGCGGGCTCTACGAGCACTTCGCCGCCGTCGCCAGGGCGACCAAGCTGCCGATCATCATCTACAACATCCCGCCGCGCTCGGTCATCGACATGATGCCGGAGACGATGGGACGGCTGGCGCATGACTTCAAGAACATCGTCGGCGTCAAGGATGCCACCGGCAAGGTCGAGCGTGTTTCCGAGCAGCGCATGACTTGCGGCAAGGATTTCATTCAGCTTTCGGGCGAGGATGCCTCCGCGCTCGGCTTCAACGCGCATGGCGGCGTCGGCTGCATCTCGGTGACGTCCAATGTCGCGCCGCGGCTCTGTGCCGAGTTCCAGGAAGCGACGCTTTCCGGCGACAGCGCCAAGGCGCTGGAATTGCAGGACCGTCTGTTGCCGCTGCACAAGGCCATTTTCATCGAGCCCGGCGTTTCCGGCGCCAAATACGCGCTGTCGAAGCTCGGCAAGGTCGAGAACGTGTTGCGTTCGCCGTTGGTTACGATCGAGCCTTCGACAGCCGAAAAGATCGATGCGGCCATGAAGCACGCCGGCTTGATTAATTAGGGATGAGGCGCCACCTCTCCGCATCATGAATCAAGTCAGAAAAGCCGATCCCAACAACAAGACCGTTGCGGAAAACCGCAAGGCGCGGTTTTCCTATGAGGTGCTCGACACGATCGAGGCCGGCCTTGTGCTGACCGGCACCGAGGTCAAGTCGTTGCGCCAGGGCCAGGCCAACATCCAGGACAGCTACGCTTCGGTCGAGGGCGGCGAGATCTGGCTGATCAACTCCTACCTGCCGGAATATCTGCAGGCCAACCGCTTCAACCACGAGCCCAGGCGGCGCCGCAAACTCCTGCTCAACAAGCGCGAGATGGCAAAGCTGGCGCAGAGTGTCGACCGCGAAGGCATGACCTTGGTGCCGCTGAAAATCTATTTCAACGACCAGGGCCGCGCCAAGCTGCTGCTTGCCGTCGGTCGCGGCAAGAAGCTGCACGACAAGCGCGAGACCGAGAAACAGCGCGACTGGTCGCGTGAAAAGGGCCGGCTCTTGAAGGAGCGCGGGTGAGAAACATCGGGCGATAGCCCTGGAAAAGCCAAGCGTTTGGCCTTCAGGTGCGAGCAGTGGAGCCAAGCTGATACCGGAGGAGACAGTCTTGAAGAACCGGATCATCCTCTGGGGATCGGTTAGCCTGGTTCTTGCAACCCTCATTGTCGCCGGCGGCTTCTTCTACTTTCAGAGCTATTCTCCCGACCGCGGCAAATATCCGCTCAGGGGCATCGATGTTTCCCATCATCAGGGCCAGATCGACTGGCGGCGCGTTGCCGCCGACGATGTCACCTTTGCCGTCATCAAGGCGACCGAGGGCGGCGATCATGTCGATGATGCCTTTGATCGGAATCTGCGGGAGGCTCGCGCGGCCGGCCTAGTCGTCGGCGCCTATCATTTCTTCACCTTCTGCCGGCCCGGCGCCGATCAGGCGAAGAACTTCATCTCGGTCGTGCCACGCGATCAGCCCTTGCTGCCGCCGGTCGTCGACGTCGAGTTCGGCGGCAATTGTCCGCAGCGCCCGTCGCCCGAACAGTTGAATGCCGAACTCCAGGCCTTCCTCGGACCTGTCGAGGCAGCGTTCGGCAAGCCGGCGATCGTCTATCTGACGGATGAGGCCGAGGCAGCCTATGCCGGGCAGATCGCGGCTCGTCCGCTCTGGCTTCGCTCGCTGCTCGTCGAGCCGGACCGCCACGACTGGGTCTATTGGCAGTATCACAACAGGGGCCGCGTCGACGGGATCGCGGGCGATGTCGACCTGAACGTTCTCCAAGGCGGGCAGGAGAGATTGGCGGCGCTGCTTGCATCCGCGCATTGAGGTGTTGGCGCGCGCCCGAATCTGTTTCTTCACAAGCCGAGCCATGTCATTGAATCCAATGACGATTGCGGTGGCACTTACCTATGCCTCGATCGGCGACGTGGAACCGGACGCACTGCTGCCGGTGTGAGCTTTGCCGGTCGCTGCCGCCACCGCCTCAAGCCGCACTGGGTGAGACGTTCGGTCCCATCAATGCCGCCAATCTAAAGCGTGCTCACGCGCTGATCGAGAGGGGCAGGCAAAGGGCAAGATCGTGCTGGAGGGTTCTGACGCAATTCCAGAAAAATTGTGAAACGGTTTCCCGTCCGGAATCGCGCTATTCCCGCAGGAATTCCGCGATCTCGCTGAAAACCTTGACGAACATCGCTTCCGTCAACACACCCGTATTGGTGTTGTAGCGCGAGCAGTGATAGCTGGAAAACAGCGTGATGCCGCCGGCCGGCAATTGCCCGCCATGCTTGAACGGGTAGGCGGCGACACGCTCGCCCAGCGCGCGCACTGTCGACTGGTGCGCGATCGATCCCAGCGCGAGCACGGCGCGCAAATTGGGGAAGCGGGCGATCGTCGGCACCAGGAACGTCCGGCAAGTGGCGATCTCGGCGCCCACGGGTTTGTTCTCCGGCGGCACACAGCGCACCGCGTTGGTGATCGCCGTGCCGACAAGCTCCAGACCGTCATCGGGCCGGGCCTTGAACTCGCCACGTGCAAAACCGTGCGCGATCAGCGTCGAGTAGAGCAGGTCGCCGGCATAGTCGCCGGTGAAGGGACGCCCGGTGCGGTTGGCGCCGCGCAGGCCGGGCGCCAGCCCGACGATCAGTAATCGAACCGCGGCGTCACCTTCCGGCGGCAAGAAAGTCGGTACCGGCGCGTTGAACCAGGACGGCTCGCGCTGCCGCCATTCGGCGATGAAGTCGTGCAGCCGTGGACAGAGCGGGCAGTCGCGGTCCGGCTCGGAAGCGGAAAGGGCCGTCAAGGCGACCGGCCTCAGTAGTCGTCCTCGTCGACTTCGGCCGGCTCGGGCCGGCGCACGGGCCTCTCCGAGGGATCGCGGCCGACCTCGTTCTTCAGCGTCACAAGGTCGATGAAATGGTCGGCCTGGCGGCGCAGGTCGTCCGATATCATCGGCGGCTGCGAGGCCATGGTCGAGACGATCGACACCTTCCGGCCACGCCGCTGCAGCGCCTCGACCAGCGTGCGGAAGTCGCCGTCGCCGGAAAAGATGACATAGTGGTCGACGACATCGGCGAGCTCCAGCGCGTCGACCGTGAGCTCGATGTCCATATTGCCCTTGATCTTGCGGCGGCCGGTCGAGTCCGTGAATTCCTTGGCGGGTTTGGTGACCACCTTGAAGCCGTTATAGTCGAGCCAATCGATCAAAGGGCGGATCGACGAGTATTCCTGATCCTCCACCAGCGCCGTGTAATAATAGGCGCGCAGGAGATAGCCGCGCTTCTGGAAGCTCGACAAGAGCTTGCGATAGTCGATGTCGAAGCCGAGCGCCCGCGACGTGGCGTAGAGATTGGCACCGTCGATGAATAGGGCGATCTTTTCACGAGGGTCGAACATGGAAAATATTCCTTTTCGAAAATGCGGGCCGTCTAAACGAAATGCGGTAGCGACTACCGGTCAGGCTCATAATAAACCGGCTGACCTTGTCCATCCGAGATAACGCCAGTTTGGTGGCAATCCAAGGCGTGATGGAGCACTGCAAGCAATTGTGATCGCTGCACCGAACGAAGGAGGCGGCCCGACTTTGCCAAATCCCCCGACTTTGCCAAATCCAATGTCTAAACAGGGGATTGAGCACCCAACAGCGCCGCCATTGCCAAGAAGCTTGTATTTCGGCGGCGTTCGGGTTATGGACCGCGCCTGTTTTCCGTCAAATCCAGGCATGAAAGGGGCAATCCATGGCCCGCGTAACCGTTGAAGATTGCATCGACAAGGTCGACAACCGCTTCGAGCTGGTGCTGCTTGCTGGCCACCGCGCTCGCCAGATCAGCCAGGGCGCGCAGATCACCGTGCCGCGCGACAACGACAAGAACCCGGTCATCGCCTTGCGCGAGATCGCCGACGAGACGCTGTCGCCCGACGATCTCAAGGAAGATCTGATCCACTCGCTGCAGAAGCATGTCGAGGTCGATGAGCCCGAGGCCGATGGCGAAGTGATTGCCGACCAGACCGGTGGTGCCGTTGCGGCCGCAGACACCGACGACGCCGAGGAGAATGTCACGTTCGACCGGATGACCGAGGAAGACCTGCTGGCCGGCATCGAGGGTCTGGTGCCGCCGGAAAAGAGCGACGACTACTAAGAGCGAGCTTCTGTTCCGGGGGGTGCTGGAATAATCTTCCGCACTTCCGTCCTGGCAGTTTCGTGGTTATCTATGACATGCGCCGTACAGCAGTGCGGCGCATGATTCATTTCATCGCCGAGAGATTCCGCCCATGATGCGTCAGTATGAGCTTGTCGAGCGCGTCCAGCGCTACAAGCCTGACGTCAACGAGGCATTGCTCAACAAGGCCTATGTCTATGCTATGCAGAAGCATGGCCACCAGAAGCGCGCTTCCGGCGATCCCTATTTTTCGCATCCGCTCGAAGTCGCGGCCATCCTCACCGAAATGCACATGGACGAGGCGACCATCGCGGTCGCCCTGCTGCATGACACAATCGAGGACACCACGGCGACGCGGGCCGAGATCGACGACCTGTTCGGCCCCGAAATGGGCAAGCTGGTCGAGGGCCTGACCAAGCTTAAGAAGCTGGACCTCGTGTCGAAGAAGGCCGAGCAGGCGGAAAACCTGCGCAAGCTGCTGCTGGCCATCTCGGAGGATGTCCGCGTGCTTCTGGTCAAGCTCGCCGACCGCCTGCACAACATGCGCACCCTCGACCATATGCCGGAGGCCAAGCGCCTGCGCATTGCCGAGGAGACCATGGACATCTATGCGCCGCTGGCTGGGCGCATGGGCATGCAAGGTATGCGCGAGGAATTGGAGGAGATCGCCTTCCGCTTCATCAATCCGGAAGCCTACCGCGCCGTCACCGCGCGGCTTGCCGAGATCTTCGAGCGCAACAAGGGCGTGCTGACCGACATTGAAAAGGCACTGTCTACGCTGTTCGAGAAGCATGCGATCAATGCCGGCGTCAAAAGCCGCCAGAAAAAGCCGTGGTCTGTGTTCCGCAAGATGGAGGCCAAGGCGCTGTCTTTCGAGCAGCTGTCCGACATTTTCGGCTTCCGCGTCGTCGTCGATACGGTCGAGGATTGCTATCGTGCGCTCGGCGCCATCCACACCACATGGTCGATGGTTCCCGGCCGCTTCAAGGATTACATCTCGACGCCGAAGCAGAACGACTACCGCTCGATCCACACCACCATCGTCGGCCCTTCGCGCCAGCGTGTCGAACTGCAGATACGCACCCGCGAGATGAACAAGATCGCCGAATATGGCGTCGCCGCCCATTCCATCTACAAGGATACCGGCGGCAAGGTGAACGGTGCCGCCCCCGCGATCTCGAAGGAAACCAACGCCTATGCCTGGCTGCGGCGCACCATCGAACAACTCGCCGAAGGCGACAATCCCGAGGATTTCC
This sequence comes from Mesorhizobium sp. LNHC232B00, assembly GCF_000502435.1. Lineage (NCBI taxonomy): Bacteria > Pseudomonadati > Pseudomonadota > Alphaproteobacteria > Hyphomicrobiales > Phyllobacteriaceae > Mesorhizobium > Mesorhizobium sp. LNHC232B00. Next base: position 43,232 of record NZ_AYWP01000033.1, on the reverse strand, counting down.
TCGAAAACACCAAGCTGGAGCTGTTCCAGGACCAGGTGTTCTGTTTCACGCCGAAGGGGATGCTGATTGCGTTGCCGCGCGGCGCCACGCCCATCGACTTCGCCTATGCGGTGCACACCGATGTCGGCGACACTTGTGTCGGCGCCAAGGTCAACGGCCGCATCATGCCGTTGATGACGGAACTGAAGAATGGCGACGAGGTCGAGATCATCCGCTCCAAGGCGCAGGTGCCCCCTGCCGCCTGGGAATCGGTCGTCGTCACCGGCAAGGCGCGCGCCGCCATCCGCCGGGCCACCAAGAACGCCATCCGCAAGCAGTATTCGGGCCTTGGCGCGCGCATTCTGGAGCGGGCCTTCGAACGGGCCGGCAAGACTTTCACCAAGGATAGCCTGAAGCCGGTGCTGCACAGGCTGGCGCGCAAGGACATCGAGGATGTCCTGGCCTCGGTCGGTCGCGGCGAACTGGCCTCGACCGACGTCATGAAGGCGGTGTTCCCCGACTACAAGGACGAGCGCGTCACGCCGGCCGCGCCCAAACAGCGCGAGGAGGGCTGGTCGAAGATCCGCAATGCCGCCGGCATGCTGTTCCAGATACCGGGCCGCGCCGCGCGCAAGGACAAGGACCAGCCGCGCGACGGTGCAGTTCCCATCCGCGGCGTGCGCGGCGATCTTCCGGTGCGCTTCGCGCCGGAAGGCGCCGTGCCTGGCGACCGCATCGTCGGCATCGTCCAGCCGGGCACCGGCATCACCATCTATCCGATCCAGTCGCCGGCGCTGCAGGCCTTCGACGACCAGCCCGAGCGCTGGATCGACGTGCGCTGGGACATTGACGAACGCACCAAGGAGCGGTTTCCCGCGCGTGTCTCGGTCACCGCCATCAACGCGCCGGGATCGCTCGCCGACATCGCCCAGGTCGTTGCCTCCAACGACGCCAACATCCATACGCTGTCGATGGTGCGCACGGCACCCGACTTCACCGAAATGCTGATCGATCTCGAGGTCTGGGATCTGAAGCATCTCAACCGGCTGCTGTCGCAGCTCAAGGACAATTCGAGCGTCAGCGACGCACGGCGTGTGAATGGGTGATAGTGAGTAGTGAATGGTGAAGGAAGTGCATTACCCTCTACCCTACCCTCTACTCACTACTCACTACTCACTACTCACTGGAGCGAACAATGAACACCGATGAAGTGCTGGGCATTTTCCGCGAGGCAGGTGCTGTTCTGGAGGGGCATTTCATCTTGACGTCCGGCTTGCGCAGCCCGGTTTTCCTGCAGAAGGCGCGCGTGTTCATGCATGCCGACAAGACCGAGCGGCTGTGCGAGGCGCTGGCGACAAAGATCCGCGCGGCGGTGCCGGGCAAGATCGACTATGTCGTCGGCCCGGCGATCGGTGGCCTGATCCCGGCTTACGAGACCTCGCGCCATCTTGGCGTGCCGGCGATCTGGGTCGAGCGGGAAGGGGGCGAGTTCCGCTTGCGTCGCTTCGAGATCGCGCGCGGGGCGCGTGTCGTCATTGTCGAGGACATCGTCACCACCGGCCTGTCGATCCGCGAAACCATCGACTGCCTGCGCGAGCTTGGCGCCGAAGTGGTCGCCGCCGCCTGCATCATCGACCGTTCGGCCGGCAAGACCCATGTCGGTGTGCCGCTGATCGCGCTGGCCGAGTATGAGGTCCCGGCCTATCCTGCGGACCGGTTGCCGCCGGAGCTTGCCGCCATACCGGCAATCAAGCCCGGCAGCCGCAACATCTGACGACGGGAGGTCGAGATGATCGTCGGGATCGATCATTTTGTTTTGACGGTGGCGTCGCTCGACGCGACCTGCGCCTTTTATCAGCGCGTACTGGGTTTTGAGCGCATCGATACGCCGGGCCAGCCGACAGCGCTGGCTTTTGGCAACCAGAAGATCAATGTCCACGAGATCGGTCGCACTTTCGAACCGAAGGCTAGGTTGCCGAGGGCCGGATCCGGCGATTTCTGCCTGATCACCGATCGCCCGCTCGGCGAAATCATCGCCAGTCTCGAGGCAAACACTGTGGTGGTGGAGCTGGGGCCGGTCGAACGCACCGGCGCCCGCGGCCCGATGATGTCGGTCTATTTCCGCGACCCCGACGGCAATCTTGTCGAGGTCAGCGAATACCTGCGGTAGGATTGCAAGCGTTGGGCTGCGACAAAAAGCCGACGCCCCTTCTCAAATTCGCCGTGATTGTCCGGTGTTGGAGGAGGCGAACCTTACCAGGATTATAGGCTGTATGGCCGCAGTTCGGATGGCATTTGGTTGTTGTCGGGGGTGCGCATGGCTATATCAAAGTCGCGATTGCCTTTAGGCGGCCGCAAAGCGCAAGATATGGCGGTCGAAGCCGGGCTGGAAGCAGCCGGTATGTAAGCTGTACGTTACCGGGAATAGGAAAGAGTGCTTTTTCGTCGCCGCAAGCCGGATGGTCTTCTCGAGCGGGTGCGTACCTATCTGTGGCCGCGCCGCTCGTTTTCACGCTCGCTGCAGTATTTCTCCAAGCGTATCCTGCGGCTGAAGGCCACGCCGCACGCTGTGGCGGCCGGGGTCGCCGCCGGCGTCTTTGCATCGTTTTTCCCGGTGGGCTTCCATTTCGCCATTGCCGCTATCGTGTGCTGGCTGATCGCCGGCAATCTGGTGGCGGCTGCCCTCGGCGCGGTTTTCTTCGGCAATCCGTTGACCTTTCCCCTGTTGTGGGGTGCCTCCTGGGAAACCGGCAAGCTGATCCTGCATGAGCGCCTGCCCAAGCACGGGCCGCCCGCGCAACTGGGCGACATGATGCATACGCTTTCGTTTGCGAAGCTGTGGCACCCCGTGCTGGAACCCATGCTGATCGGCGCCGTGCCGCTCGGGCTGGTGTTTGGCCTCTTGTTCTACGGCATCACGCGCTGGGGCATGAACGCTTTCCGCGAACAGCGTCGCAAGCGCCTTGCCGAGCGCGCACGCCGTCATGGCCAATCGTCCCATCCCACGGGAAGCATCGGCTCCGCCGCACGATGATCATTGGCATCGGCAGTGACCTGATCGATATCAGGCGCATCGAGAAGTCGCTGGAGCGCCACGGCCAGCGCTTCGTCCAGAGAATCTACACCGAGGTCGAACAGGCGCGTTCGGAAAACCGGCGCGCCCGCGCGGCCTCCTACGCCAAGCGCTTCGCTGCCAAGGAGGCTTGCGCCAAGGCCTTGGGAACGGGTCTGGCGCAAGGCGTCTTCTGGCGCGACATGGGTGTCGTCAACCTGCCCAGCGGGGCGCCGACGATGGCGCTGACTGGCGGCGCACTGGCGCGGCTGGAAAAGATCCTGCCCCGGGGACATCGCGCGGCGATCCACCTCACCATCACGGATGATTTCCCGCTCGCTCAAGCCTTTGTGATCATCGAAGCGTTGCCCGTCGAAGAAGCGCCACATTGATTGCCTCTGACGACCGGCATTGACGTTGCCCAGCGCGCGCCGAGACTCTATACCATCCAACGCACAATCGAGGACGACATGAGCGTGGCTGATAAATCCCAGAAGAAATCCGGCGGGCTTGGCGAAACCGTCAGCGTCGTCGTCCAGGCGCTTTTGCTCGCCCTGGTCATCCGCACGCTCTTGTTCCAGCCCTTTTCGATCCCATCGGGATCGATGCGGCCGACGCTCCTGGAAGGCGACTATCTGTTCGTCACCAAATGGTCCTACGGCTACTCGCGCTATTCGCTGCCTTTCGGCCCCGATATTTTTTCTGGCCGCATCTGGGGCTCCGAGCCCAAGCGCGGCGATGTCGTGGTGTTCAAGTTCCCGCCGGACCCTTCCGTCGACTATATCAAGCGCGTGGTCGGCCTGCCCGGCGACAAGATCCAGATGAAGGACGGCCAGTTGTTCATCAATGGCGTGGGCGTGCCGCGTGTGAAGACCGGCCAGATCGATAATCCCGACGTCACGGAAAAGGATTATCCGATCGACGTCTATCGTGAGACCCTGCCTAATGGTGTCAGCTACGACACGCTGGACCTGTCGCCGAATTCGATCGGCGACAACACCCGCGAATTCGACGTGCCGCCCGGCCATTATTTCATGATGGGCGACAACCGGGACAACTCCGCCGACAGTCGTTTCACGGTCGGCTATGTTCCGGCGGAAAACCTGGTTGGCCGCGCCAATCTCGTTTTCTTCTCGATCGCCGGCAAGGCAAGCCCACTCGAAATCTGGAAATGGCCGTCGCTGATGCGCGCGTCGCGCCTGTTCCACTTCGTCAATTAGGGATGGCAGCGGCAAAACGCCTGACCGCCGATGCGCTCGCCGAAGCGCTTGTGGAACGCACGGGCCATGCCTTTGCCGACCGCCAGCGCCTGCAGCGCGCGCTCACGCATGCCAGTGCCCGTGGGGCCAATGCCGGCATCGATTACGAGCGCTTCGAGTTTCTCGGCGACCGCGTTCTCGGCCTGGTCGTCGCCGACATGCTGCTGGCCGCGTTTCCCGATGCGGCGGAAGGCGAGCTGTCACTGCGGCTCAACGCGCTGGTCAACGCCGAGGCGCTTTCGGACATTGCTGAACATATCGGGCTGCCGGACTTGATCCGCGCCGGATCGGATATACGCGGGCTCGATGGGCGCAAGCGCGTCAATCTGCGCGCCGACGCCTTGGAATCGCTGATCGCCGTGCTCTATCTCGACGGTGGCCTGGAGGCGGCGCGGGCTTTCATCCACAAATACTGGCTGCCGCGTTCGCAGGCTTCGGGCGCGGCGCGCCGCGACGCCAAGACCGAATTGCAGGAATGGGCGCATCAGGCGGCGAGTGCGGTTCCCGCCTACCAGATCGACAGCCGCGAGGGGCCGGACCACGACCCGCTGTTCACGGTCAGCGTCAGGGTCGGCGCGTTTCAGCCGGCAGTCGGCAGCGGCCGTTCCAAGCGCGAGGCGGAGCAGGCGGCCGCGGCTGCCCTTCTGCTGCGCGAAGGTGTATGGAACGCGGCATGACCGATATCGAAACTGCTGAACCCCCCGCCACGCACTCCGGTTTTGTCGCGCTGATCGGCGCGCCCAATGCTGGCAAGTCGACGCTCGTCAACCAGTTGGTCGGCGCGAAGGTGTCGATCGTCACCCACAAGGTGCAGACGACACGTGCCATCGTGCGCGGCATCGCCACGCATGACAATGCGCAGATCGTCTTCGTCGACACGCCCGGCATCTTCAAGCCCAAGCGGCGGCTCGACACGGCAATGGTCACCACCGCCTGGGGCGGCGCCAAGGACGCCGACATCGTCTTGCTGCTGATCGATGCCGAGCGCGGCATCCGGGGGGATGCCGACGCCATCTTGGAACGGTTGAAGGACGTGCGCCAGCCGATGGCGCTGATCCTCAACAAGGTCGACCGGGTCAAGCACGAGACGCTTCTGGCCCTGTCCGCGGCGGCGAATGAGAAAGTGCCGTTCAAGCGCACCTTCATGGTCTCGGCGTTGACCGGTTCCGGCTGCAAGGACCTGCTCGACTATCTGGCGCAGGCGCTGCCGGCCGGCCCCTGGTACTNGTTGACCGGTTCCGGCTGCAAGGACCTGCTCGACTATCTGGCGCAGGCGCTGCCGGCCGGCCCCTGGTACTATCCGGAAGACCAGATTTCGGACCTGCCGATGCGCCAGCTCGCAGCTGAGATCACGCGCGAAAAGCTGTATCTGCGGCTCCATCAGGAATTGCCCTATTCCTCCCATATCGAGACCGAGAAATGGGAAGAGAAGCCGGACGGTTCGGTGCGCATCGACCAGACCATCTATGTCGAGCGCGACAGCCAGAAGAAGATCGTGCTCGGCCACAAGGGCGAGACCATCCGCGCCATCGGCCAGGCGGCGCGCATGGAAATCGCGGGCATTCTCGAGCAGAAGGTGCACCTCTTCCTGTTCGTGAAGGTGCGCGAAAACTGGGGTGACGATCCCGAGCGCTACCGCGAGATGGGACTGGAGTTCCCGCATTAAGGTCGAAATCGACACAGCGCTCGTCAGCTGGTTGGTCGCCACGCCATATAAGCTGTGAGATAACGGCACCGGATCTAACGTCGCCGTCCCAGCGCCAGCAATACGCCATTGACAAGATGCTCCGCGTCGACGGCGTTTTCGAACGGGACCACTGTTGTCGCATAGTCGACCGGCGAAAAATCGAAGCCACCGGCATTGATCAACGCCGCCTGGCGTGTTGCCGCCTCCATATTGCCGAGTTGCGCATAGCAGGCGGCCAGGCGCGTGCGGATCCACGGCGTTGGCCGCGTCGCCAGTTCCAATGCCTCCGCGGCCGGCCGGTATTCGCCCAGCATGTAGAGCGCCAGCGATCGATCGTATTGGTACCAGTGAGGATTGAGCGGGTCGATCCTGATGGCGCGCGCCAGCCAGCTGAGCGCCTCGAGCGGTCGGCCGCGCATCGTCAGAAGATGGCCCATCTGCTCGATGCATTCGGCGTCGCCAGGATTAAGCTCGAGCGCGATCCGCAAATGATGCTCGGCGGCCGGATGGTCGCGCATGCTGAGCCGGACCAGCGACTGAATGCGGTGCGCCGTCGCCTGGTCGGGAGACAGCGCGATACCCCTTTCCGCAAGATCGCGGGCTTTTGCCAGCACGGAACTGCTGGTGGGTCCGAATTCGCTGTTCAGCACATGGGACAGCGCCAAATACGTGTGGGCGAGCCCATAGGAAGGATCCTTCGAAATCGCCGCCTCGAACAGTGCCGCAGCTGCCTTCAGGTCGCTTTGCGCCGGGTCGCGCATCAAGGCGACGCCTCGCAATACCAACTCATAGGAGGCGAGGCTGGTCACCGGCCGCCGCGAGGCGCGCGTCAGTCCGGCATTGCTGACCTTGACCACCAGCCGACCGACGATCTGCTCGACGATGTCCTGCTGGATCGCGAACAGCCCGGCAGCCTCGGCCTGGTAGCGATCGCCCCAGAGCTGCGCTGAATTGGCGGCATCGACCAGACTGACCGCGGCGATGATGCGCTCCGCTTGTCGCCGCACCGAGCCTTCAACGAGATAATCGGCGCCGATGCGCGAGCGGATGGCTGGCCACTCGGCGGGCGAATGAGAGGCGAACGAAAAGCTCGAATTGCGCGCCAGCACTGTCACCGTGCCGAAGCGGGCAAGGCCATTGATGATGTCTTCTGCAAAACCGTCGACAATCTCCTGATTGGCTGGGACCGCGCCGTCGTTGCGAAATCTCAGCACCGCCACGATTGGCTGTGCACCGGATTCGGGTACTGCTTCCGTCTCCGGCACCAACATGTAGCCGCGTTTCGACACCGTCCGCACCCGTTCCTCACCCAGCACCTTACGAATTTCGCGCACCGACTGCGTCAGCGAATCCTCGGTGACGAAAACTCCAGGCCAGACCGTATCCATCAGCTCCGATTTCGGCACCACGCGGCCGATGTGGCAGGCAAGGTGGGTCAGCAACGCGTAGGCTTTCGGGCGCAGGAAGGCCGGCTGGTCGGCCCGGCTGAGCGTGCCTTTGCCCAGATCGAGCGTAAAACCGCCGAATTGAAAAACCTGACCGGTGGCCGAGACCGCCATCAAAGGCCCGCTCCTGAAGCCATGCCGGCATTGGGCTACGGCGAGCGGGCTGGGTCAAGGGCCAGTGCACTTTCATCGCCAGAAAGACGCAGCGCCTGGCTTCGGTCGCCGCGACAATTGCGTTTGCGTTAGACTGTGCCGGCGACGGCAAACCGCATCTTTGGCCTGCGCACGAAACTTTCCGTGCCATAGTGGGCGACAATGATGACCGCGATGACTGCCCAAATGCCGACACCGAGCCATTGCTGCTGTACGTAGTCGCCGCCCGTGAACACCTGGCCCAGGAAGCGCACGCTGTTCTGGTGGGTGAGGTGCATGATGAAGGCGAGAAGCACGCTGCCGGTATTCTGGTAGAGCCATGTGAAGACCACGGCAGCCAGCAAGACATTGATCGTGCCGTACAGGCTGAGGTCGCCGACCAGCCCAAGCGGAAAGTGCCAGACTGCCCAGATCACGCCGAGGATCAGGCTGCCGGCCAGCGCCGAATGACTGGCGAGCAGACGTGATGTCGCAAAGCCCCGCCAACCGGGCTCCTCTCCGAGCGGGCCGCTGAAGATGGCGTAGAGCGCGATGATCGGCACCATCTCGGAAAAGGCTGGAATATTGGCCCAGGCTGGTGCTGCGGCGCCAAATAGCGGATTGATCATGATGGAAGTCAGCTGTGTTGCGAACGGCAGGCCGAAGGCCACCAGGTACCATGTCGGATTCACCCGCCACTTTACCATCGAGGCGAGGATCGCCTTGACTGAAGTCCAACCTCCGGAAAGAGAGGCGACGATGAAGCCGGCGGCCATCGGGCCAAACGTAAACCAGGGAATACTGTCGCCATTCGACAGCCAGAACGGGATGAAGCCCAGCCAGGTCAGGCCAAGCGCCAGTGAAAAGAAGGTGGTCAGTTGGTGCCTTCGCACCGTGCTCAGGAGGGAAATCATGTCAGGTCCTCTCGACGGGCAGATTGGTCAGGAGAAGTCGCCGGGCTGCCCGATCGGTCGACCTGCATGTGGAAACGAGCCTAATGTGTCCGGCCGTTGATCGACCGCTCTGGCCGACCTGCCCTTATTGCTTCTTGTGCCGCCAAAAATCCCGAGCAGTTTCTGAAATATTTCCGACATTTCTGAAGGGCTGGCCTATTGCTCGGCAGCCGGGGCGGAGCCGATGTGGAATCCGGCCACGGACTGCTACCGGGCACCGCGTCCCGATTGGCGCCATCTCACAGTCTTGCCGGACGGCCTCCCGACCGTATCGCCGCAGATGCCAGGGCCGTCGGCGTTGCCGAAGGGACGAATGTCGCCTGGCGATGCGTGGGGCAAAAAAACAGCTGCGTATTAGTAATTTGGAACAGGCATGGCCTCACGAGTTCCGGTGTTTTGTGGCGGTACCATGCGTATACAGCTATTTAGCCAGGAAATTATCCGAATATATATTGAATATATGACGTTGTTCCGATTGTGCCATTCGCTAAAATGGCAAGTGTTATTTGTGCAACACAGGATTATTCTGTTAATGGAATCGACGTTATTTACGAAACCGTCATTGAAGGCGGACGATTGATGGGTATGTTCGCCGCGAAAAGGGGACGCGGTGCGAGCCTTTTTCGTTGTGGGGATGAGGCGGGAAAACATATCCGCCAGCCACAAATCCGAAGCCATTTTTAACTTTGACTGGAGAGGTCAGAAAATGAACATCAAGAGCCTCCTTCTCGGCTCAGCCGCGGCACTGATCGCGGTATCCGGCGCGCGCGCCGCGGACGCTGTCGTCGTCGCCGAGCCGGAACCGGCCGAATACGTCAAGATCTGCGACGTCTACGGCGCCGGCTACTTCTACATCCCGGGCACCGAGACCTGCCTGCGCATCGGCGGCTATGTCCGTTATGACATTGGCGTCGGCGACGCCGGCACGTTCGATGGTGTCAACCATGTCCCTGACCATCAGAGCGTCGGCGACACGCATTCGACCTATTACAAGAACACCCGCTTCACGCTGAAGACCTGGACCGGTCAGGAGACCGAACTCGGTACCCTGAAGACCTACACCGAGACCCGCTTCAACTACGGCAACAGCTCAGGTGATTATCTCAATCAAAAAGCCAGCAATGCCGACGACTGGCAAGGCCGCAACAAGTCTCTCTCGCTGCGTTTCGCCTGGATTCAGCTCGGCGGCCTGCGCGTCGGCAAGGACGACACGGCTTTCGATACGTTCATCGGCTATGCCGGGAACGTCATCCAAGACACGATCGTGCCCTATGGCGGGCAGGAGAGCAACGTCGTTCAGTACTACTTCGATGCAGGCAACGGGCTGACCGGGCTGGTCTCGCTCGAAGAAGGCGCCGGCAAGATCGGAACCATCGACAGCTATGTTCCGCATGTCGTCGGCGGCTTGAAGTACAAGGGCGACTGGGGTGCGATCACTGGCGTCGTCGCGTATGACAGCAACTACGAAGAAGTTGCCGGCAAGGTTCGTTTGGACGTGAACGTCAGCAAGGAATTTTCGCTGTTCGTCATGGGTGGTTACGGCACCGATGACAACCTCACCGATCCGACCAACGCCATCGATGCCAAAGGTCGCGGCTTCTACAAGCAGTGGGGCGGCAACTGGGCAATCTGGGGCGGCGGCACCTACAAATTCGACGCCAAGACCTCGTTCAACGCTCAGGTCTCTTACGACGACTGGAAAAACCTCGGCATCGCCGCTAACGTTGCCTATACCGTTGTGCCCGGCTTCACGGTCACGGCCGAAGTCGACTACCAGAATGTCGGCAATGACACCCCGGCGAACTCCATATGGGCCGGTGCCACCAAAAAGAGCAATGTCGGCGGCATTCTCCGCTTCCAGCGCAACTTCTAAAGGGTAGACTGACCTCACCACCCGCCCGCAGCACATATCGCTGCGGGCGGTTTTTTATGCGTTGTTGCGAAAGCCGGCTCCGGCGCAAGCCCATATCTTGATTTCGCCACCCGATCGGTGAAAAGCTCTAGAAATGGAATGGCGCGACGAGGGAATCATTCTCGGCACCCGCAAGCATGGCGAAACCAGCGCCATTCTCGAGGTGATGACGCGCACGCATGGCCGCCATCTCGGTCTCGTTCGCGGCGGCCGTTCGCGCAAGCAGCAGCCTGTCCTGCAGCCAGGCAATCGCGTCGATCTCTTGTGGCGGGCACGTCTTGACGAGCATCTCGGCACCTTCCAGGCCGAGCCGATCGAGATGAACGCCGCGCGGCTGATGGACAGCGCCATCGCCGTCTACGGATTGCAGACGATGGCGGCACATCTGCGTCTGCTGCCGGAGCGCGACGCCCATGGCGGCCTTTACGAGGCGCTTTCGGTGATGATCGTCCATCTCGACGACGCCGATGCCGCCGGCGAACTGGTGGCACGCTTCGAGCTTCTGATCCTCGATGAACTCGGCTTCGGCCTCGATCTCAGCCGCTGCGCCGCCACCGGCACGCAACAGGACCTCGCCTATGTCTCGCCGAAGTCGGGGCGCGCGGTGTCGCGTGAAGCAGGCTTGCCGTGGCGCGACAAGATGCTGGCGCTGCCGGCCTTTCTGCAGCGCGGTTCCGGCCTGCGCGCGGATCCCGGAGCTGTCGAGGACGCCTTCCGGCTCACCGGCTTCTTCTTCACCCGCCACGTCTATGAGCCGCGCGCCATCGAGCAGCCGGATGCCCGCCTCGGCTTTCTTGCCGCACTGCGCAAGCATCATGCAGCGCGCAAGACCATTGCCGGAGAGAATGCCGCCAGAGAAATCATCACATGAGCGAGGTTGAACTCTATCCGGGCCGCGTCTCGCCGCTCGGCTTGGGCACGATCCCGCACGCCGACATCCTGGAGTACACCGGCCTGGAATTGCTGCAGCGCATCGTCGATGGCAAATATCCGGCGCCGCCGATCTCATTTCAGCTGAATTTCACCCTCACCGAAGTCTCGGAAGGGCGCGCTGTTTTTCACGGCATGCCGGGCGAGCGTCACCTCAATCCGCTGGGCAGCGTGCATGGCGGCTGGGCGGCGACGCTTCTCGATTCGGCTTTGGCCTGCGCCGTGCAGACACTGCTCGAAAAGGGCGAGGCCTATACGACCGCGGAATTCAAGGTCAATCTGACACGGCCGATCACGCCCAGGACCGGCGAGGTGGTCTGCGAAGGCAAGGTGGTCCACAAAGGCCGTACGCTTGCCGTTTCGGAAGCGACGCTGAAGGATGCCGGCGGCAAGCTGCTGGCTTTCGGCACCGAGACATGTTCCATATTTCCAGCCGCCATTCTGGCGGCACGTTGAGTTTTCCAGCCGTCCAGTTGCCGCCTAGCCGCCGTATTTGAATGTCAGTGAGACGAAACGTCAGTGAAAACTGGCCTGGTTTGGGGGAACCGCCATGTTTGAGAGCCTGATCGGCCTTGTCGCCATCATCGCCTTGTTTGTCATCATTTCGCGCCAGCAAGGCCGCATCGGCCTGATCGAGCGCGAACTTGGTGCGTTGCGCAGCCTTGTGCTTTCAGGCGCCGTGCCATCAGCGGTCAAGCCGTCCGAACTGGCGGCCACCGATGGCAAGGAGGACGCGGCGCCGGTGCCGGCGGCAGCGGCCGATCTAGCTCCAGCAGCAGTGAGCGAGCCGACCGCCGCACCGATGCCCGCTGCAGAAGCGGAAGCTCCGTCCGGCGAGATCATGTCCGGGCCATGGACCGCGGGCGAGCCGAAGGCAACGGAGCCCACCGAACATGCCACAACGCCGAAAGCCGCCCGCCAATCCGATGTCGAAACGGCGCTCGGCACCCGCTGGGCGGTCTGGGTGGGCGGCATCGCGCTGGCGCTGGGCGGGTTGTTCCTGATCCGCTACACCATCGAGGCCGGCATTTTCGGTCCCGGCGTGCGGCTCACCATGGCCGCGGTGCTCGGGCTGGTGCTGGTCGCGGGCGGCGAGTTCATCCGCCGCACCGGCTTCAAGATGCCCGTGCAAGGCGCCGCGGGCGCCTACATTCCGGCAATCCTGACAGCGGCGGGTGCCTTCATCCTGTTCGGCACCGTCTACGCCGCCCATGGCATTTACGGTTTCATCGGGCCGGCGCTCGCCTTCACGCTGCTCGGCGCCATCGGTGTGGCGACCATCGCGGCCGCTCTCGTCCACGGCCAGGCGCTGGCGGGCATCGGCCTTGTCGGCGCCATGGCGACGCCCGTGCTGATCGCCTCGCAGGCGCCCAATCCCTGGGCGCTGTTCGGCTATCTGGCGATCGTGCTTGCCGCCATCGGCGTCATCGCCCGCATGCGCGATTGGAAGCTGCTGATGGCGGCGGCCTTTTTCGGCACCGGCATCTGGACCATCCTCTACATGTCCGACGCACCGGGGGCGAACCTCTCCGCCATCCTGTTCATCAACGCGGCCACGCTCGCCGTGCTCGCTTTTGTCTGGCTCGGCCGTCGTGGCGACGAGACCGGACCGGCCAGGGTTTTCGACTGGCCGTCGATCGTGCCTGGGCTGTTCGTCGCCTTCTCGGCGCTGGGCCTGTCGGTCGACCCGGTCTTCGCCGCCGCCGGCGATGCCTTGCCGGCGGCAGTGCTGCTTGCCGTGATGGTGGCCGTCGCGCTCTGTCGACCGCTGGCGCTGCCCCTGCTTTTCGCCGCCGGATTGGCGACGGTGCTGATCTATCTCGGCATCATCCCGCCGACCTCGATCGCTTCCGATTTTTCGGGCGGCGCATTGGGTGTCGATGGACTGCCGCTTGCAACCTCCAACGCGCTGACATGGCGCATCGGCATCGCGCTGGGCCTGGTCTTCATTGGCGCCGGTTTCTGGGCAGCCCGGAAGTTCGCGGCCTCCTCCTGGCCGCGGTCCGCCTCCTGGGCGGCATCGGCCGTCATCGTGCCGCTGGTCATCCTGCTGGCGCTCTGGTTCACCTTCGGCAATCTCGACCGCGACTTTGTTTACGCCGCCATCGCGGCACTGCTGGTGGTGATTTTCGCCGCCGGCGGCGAGTGGATCGCAAGGGCCGAAGCGCCGCCGCTCAAGGGTGGAACGGCTGTATCATTTGCCTTGGGCGGCGCGGCAATCGCCGGCCTCCTGATGCTGCACATGGCTTTTGGCTCGGGCTGGACGACCATGTTGCTGGGTGCCGCGGCCATCATACCGGCGCTGGCGACACGCTGGCGTTCTTATCCGGCGCTCGGCTGGATTTCTGTCGGCGCCGTGATCGCGGTGCTCGGCCGCGTCGCCTTCGATCCGACAGTCGTCGGCGCTGAATTTCTCTCCACCACACCGGTGTTCAACTGGCTGCTGCCGGGTTACGGGATACCGGCGCTGGCCTTCGGCTTCGCCGCCTGGCAACTCGCCCGCACCACCGATGGCCGGCCGCGCCTCGCCATGGAAGCGGCCGCGGCGCTGTTTGCGCTGCTAACCGTTGCCATGCTGGTGCGTCACGCCATGCATGGCGGCGTCATCGACACGGGTGCCATGACGCTCGCCGAACAGGCGATCTACACGCTGACCGCGATCGGCGCCGGCGCCATCCTGGTCGCCATCGACATGCGCTCGCCAAGTTCGGTGCTGCGCTATGGTTCGATGGCCGTCGGCGTGGTCTCGGTCGCCTTCATCGTTGTCAGGCATTTCGTGGTGCTGAATCCGCTGCTCACGGACGAATCGACAGGCCGGATCCCGGTGTTCAACCTGTTGTTCCTCGCCTATCTCCTGCCGGCGGTCGCCGCCGGCGGGCTGGCGCTGTACGCCAGGGACAAGCGGCCGAAATGGTATGCGCAGATGTTGGCGCTGGTGGCGGAGCTGCTTGCCTTTGCCTATGCCACGCTGTCGGTGAGGCGCCTGTTCAAGGGCGAGTTCATCGGCCTGTGGAGCGGGCTTGGCCAATTGGAAACCTACACCTATTCGGCGCTCTGGCTGGTCATCGGCGTGGCGCTGCTCACCGCCGGCGTCTGGCTGAAGTCGCAGGTGCTGCGCATTGCCTCCGCCGGACTGATCGCTGTCGCCGTGCTGAAGGTCTTCCTCTTCGACATGTCCGAACTGGAGGGCGTGCTCAGGGCGCTATCCTTTATCGGGCTTGGTGCCGTGCTGATCGGCATCGGTCTGTTTTACCAGCGACTTTTGACGCGGGCGGCGAAGGAGGGAAGCGTAGCATCTTGAAGGAATATGCAAGGTAGAATATATGAATATCCATTGGAGGATATTTCCATGCCGCTCTACATCCGTGACGATGAGGTGGATGCGCTGGCAACCAAATTGCAGCGCGAGACCAACGCCCCGAGCAAAACGGAGGCGGTTCGGATCGCGTTGGTACACGAACTTGAGCGCAATCGCGCCACGGTGCCGCTTCGCGATCGGATTGCGAGGTTGCAAGCCGAGGCCAGGAAGCTTGGCCTGCCCAACCCCGATTTCGACATGAAGAAATTCACCGACGAGATGTGGGAAGACTGATGTTCGTCGACGCCTCGGTGATCGTCGGAATTCTCAATTGGGAACCTGGGTGGGAGGAACTGGTCAAGCGGCTTTCCGGTTTTGCCGGCCCGCTCTACGTATCTGCGCTGGTGCGTTTCGAGGCGACGCAGGCAGTGGCGCGCGCAGCCACGGGCTCCCACAGGCCGGATGCTGAAACCCTTCTCAGGGCCCGCGATCTGATCGATCGTTTCATTGTGGAAATTGGCGCGGAAAATGTGGTCATCGGCGAAGACATTGGCTCCCAGGCCATTGATGCAAGTGGGCGCTATGGCAAGGCTGTCGGCCATCAGGCCCAACTGAATTTCGGCGACTGTTTCGCCTACGCTTGTGCCAAAAGCCTCAATGTTCCGCTGCTCTACAAGGGCAATGATTTCCCGTTTACCGATTTGGGATAATTCGGCTTTCTTGTTGATTGCCGGGAATAAATCGGCCGACGGGCTCGTTATCTCATTGCTTGGGTGACCGGGGCGGCGGACCGCTTCGCGCTGGCCGCTTGCGCCGCGCCGGGAAGGCGCGTTCAATCGAGATCAACAAAGGCGACCTCAGAAACCAGCGGTCATGGACGAAAAGAAGGCAGCAATCCTTGGCGAAATACCGCGCCTGCGCCGCTACGCACGCTCGCTTTTGCGCGACCGCGATTCTGCCGACGACCTCGTCCAGGACTGCCTCGAACGCGCACTGCTGCGGCTCGAGAACTGGCAGACGGGAGAGAGCCCCAGGAGGTGGCTGTTTACGATCATGCATCATTTGTTCATCGACCAGATGCGCAAGGTGAACCGCCGTGGCGAGGCGGCGATGCTGCCGCTGGAAGCGGGCGAGGCGGTTGCCCAGCCGGCCGAACAGTTGGAGGGCATCGCCTCGCGCGAGATCATCAATGCTTTGCAGGCGATCAGCCCCGATCGTCGCGCCGCGCTTGTCATGGTCGCGATCGAGGGCTTTTCCTATGCCGAAGCCGCCAACATCCTGGGCGTGCCCGCCGGCACGTTGATGTCACGCATCGCGCGTGGGCGTGAGGAATTGCGCGGGTTGCTGGATGATACGGCGCGCCGCCGCACGATAAGGATCGTCGAGAAATGATCCGCCGCGATTTTTCCGAACGTGACATCCACATGGCGCTCGACGGCGAGCTGCCGGCCGACGAGCGTGCCGCCTACGATGCCTGGCTCGAAGCCAATCCCGAGATGAAGGCCAGGAGCGTCCGCTTCACCGCCGACCGGGAGGCATTGCGCGCCGCCTTTGGCGGTGTGCTGGATGAGGCTGTACCCCTGCGTTTGCGCAAGGTGGTGCTCGGCGAGGCACCGCTCAGGGTCGCCGCGCCACGCTCGCGCTGGTGGCTTGCTGCTGCCGCGGCCGTGCTTCTGGCCGCGGGCGGATTTGGCGGCTACTTTGCCGGCATCGACGGCATCGGGCAGGAGGATCCGGCTGAAGACAGGCTCGCCGAACAGGCGATCGCCGCCCATGTCATCTTCGCCGCCGAGAAGCGGCATGCCGTGGAAGTGCCTGCCAGCGACAAGGATCATTTGCAGACCTGGCTGTCCAATCGGGTCGGCTTGAGGCTGGTCGCCCCGGACCTGACCGCCAACGGTTTTCAACTGATCGGCGGCCGGCTGCTGCCGGCCGGCGAAAGCAAGGCCGCGATGCTGCTCTACGAGGACGACAAGGGTGAGCGCATATCCCTCTTCGTCACCGCGGAATCGACGGAGAACGCCAAGGGCACCTATGCTGCGGCGCAGGACGGGCCGCAGGCCGTCTATTGGCTGGACAAGGGCTATGGCTGCGCCGTCGTCGGCTCGCTGCCGCGCGAGCAATTGGCGGTCGTGGCCAAAAATGCCTATGGCCAGCTTTTGGCTGGTCTCGCGAGCTGAGCGGGCTGTGATCTTCCGCAACGGGCAGGCTTCAAACGGCGACCTTGCGCAAAGCTTGCCGGCTTCGCTGCCGTCACCGAAACTGTCACAATTCGGCCCTAATCAAGGAGCGATAGCGCTTGATGAATACCGGCGCTTCGGCCGGTGTTCGCGACGCTTTTGACCGGGGCCGTTTCCGCAACGCAATCGAGGTTTCCTCAAGCCGCATGCCTGCCGAGATCCGCACGGCCCGCGCGTCCGACGTCGATGATCTCGCCGCCATCGAGAAAGCTGTGTTCTCGAGCGACCGCATCTCCCGCCGCTCCTTTCGCCAGTTCATCGAGCGTGAGACAGCCGAAGCGCTGGTCGCCGAAATCGATGGCCGCGTCGCCGGCTATTCGATCGTGCTGTTTCGCAAGGGCAGCGGGGTCGCGCGGCTCTATTCCATAGCTGTCGGCCCGTTTTTCGGGGGACTCGGTGTCGGCCGCCAGCTGCTGTCGGCGGCCGAGGAGGCAGCCTTCGAGCACGACCGCATGATGCTGCGCCTCGAAGTGCGCGAGGACAACGGCCGGGCCATCCGCATCTACGAACAGGCCGGCTATCGCAAGATCGGCCGCGAGCCGGGCTACTACTCCGACGGCGAGACCGCGCTTCGCTATGAAAAGACACTGCGCGGCGATCTCCCGGTCGCCACCAAGGTGCCGTTCTATCAGCAGACCTGCGAGTTCACCTGCGGTCCGTGCTGCCTGATGATGGCCATGGCCAATTTCGACCAAGGCTTCGTGCCGGACCCGGTGATGGAAATCCGCCTCTGGCGCGAGGCGACGACCGTCTTCATGATGTCTGGACCTGGCGGCTGCGAGCCGTTCGGCCTGGCGGTCTCGGGTTACGAAAGCGGACTCGCGGCGGAGATTTTCGTTTCCTTCTACGGCGCGCTGTTCCTGCAGTCGGTGCGCAGCGAGGACAAGCGCCGGGTGATGGAGCTGGCCCAGGTCGACTTTCGCCGCCGCGCGGAACTTTACGGTATCCCGGTGAATTACCGTCCGTTCAGCATCGACGATATCAGAACCGCGATCGCTGGGGGAAAGCTAGTGCTGGTGCTGATCAGCGGCTTCCTGATGTTCGGCAAGAAGGTGCCTCACTGGGTACTGGCCATCGGCGACGATGGCGACCATATCCTGATCCACGATCCCTGGGTCGAGGATGAAAGGCAGGAAACCATCCTTGATGCCGCCAACATTCCCGTGCCTTACGGCATCTTCATGAACATGGCGCAGTTCGGCCGCGACGGACTGCGTGCCGCCATCACTTTGGGAAAGAGATAATGACCTGGGTCATTCTTACCGGCAGGCAGAGCGANGAGCGATCTCGACCAGGTGGCGACACCGCACAAGATCATCACCAATCGCGAGTATCTCGCGCATCCCTCGCTGTTCCGCGGCCAGCGGCCCAAGGTCATCAACCTGTCGAACAACTACGGTTACCAGAGCCGCGGCTACTATGCCTCGCTGCTGGCGGGCTCGCGCGGCCATAAGGTCATCCCGACCGTCGAGACGATGATCGACCTGTCCGAGCGCAAGCTCTACGAACATGCGCTGCCTGAACTGGAATTGGCGCTCAACAAATGCCGCAAGGATCTCGGCGGCGCCTTTCCGGCGAAGGTCTGCATCTTTTTCGGCATCGGGCCGTCGAAAGTGTGGGACCGCTTCGCCAAGCTGTTGTTCGACTGGTTCCGGGCACCGGCGCTCGAGGTTCACATCAAGGACAGCGCCGAATGGGCCTCGATCCGCAAGATCGGCTTCCACCCCTTGGCACGCATGACCGAGGACGAGGAAAAAAGCTTCATCCAGTGCCTGGAGACCTACACCAACCGCGAGTGGCGCGACACCAAGGGCCGCACGCCGGCGCGCTACACCTTCGCAACGCTTGTCGATCCGCATGAGGAACTGCCGCCGTCGGAAATCTCGTCGTTGCGCTACTGGGCCAAGATCGCCGAAAAGATGGGGGTCGAAATCGAGCCCATCACCAGGAAGGATCTCGCCAAGCTCGCCAACTACGATGCGCTGTTCATCCGCGAGACCACCTCGATCTCCAACCACACCTATCGTTTCGCCCGCCGCGCCCAGCAGGAGGGCATGCCGGTCATCGACGACCCGCTGTCGATGATCCGCTGCACCAACAAGGTCTATCTCAACGAGTTGATGGCCTACAACAAGGTGCCGGTGCCTCCCACGGTGATGATCGCCGGCACATCGGACCTTGAGCTCGCTGCGCAGACGCTGGGCTTTCCGTTGGTTCTGAAGATCCCGGACTCCTCCTTCTCGCGCGGCGTCAAGAAATGCGCCAACCTCGAGGAGCTGACGCGGCTCGCGACCGAGTGGCTGGAGGATTCCGATCTTCTGATCGCGCAGAAATTCATCCCGACCGAGTATGACTGGCGTGTCGGCGTGCTCGGTGGGCAGCCTCTATTTGCGGTCCATTACCTGATGGCCAAGAAGCACTGGCAGATCGTCAACCACAAGGCCAATGGCAAGCCCGACCAGGGTGGCATCAAGACCTTCACGCTGAAGGAGACGCCGCCCCATGTCGTCGAGACCGCGGTCAAGGCGGCGCGCTGCATCGGCGACGGCCTCTATGGCGTCGACCTCAAGGAGACCAAGGATGGTGTCTTCGTCATCGAGGTCAACGACAATCCCAACCTCGACCATGGCTGGGAGGATTCCGGCGAGAAGGATGAAGTCTGGGTGCGGTTGACGCAGTGGTTCCTGGAGCGGCTGGACAGGCCGGGACGGTAATTCAACCGAGGAGAAACCATGCAGTTCATCGTGATCGAGGATTTCACCGGCAGCGACCGCAAGGAGATCTACCGCCGTTTTCGCGATCGGGGCCGCCTGAAGCCGGATGAGCTTGTCGTGCACCACAGCTGGATCGCGGCGGATATGAGCCGCTGCTTCCTGCTGGTCGAAGCCGATGACGTCACACTGCTGCAGCGTTGGGTCATCGAATGGGCGGATCTGGTCGAGTTCGAGATCGTTCCCGTGGCAACCAGCAAGGATATGACGCAAGCATTGAGCGGGCACCTCTGATCGTCTCGCCGCCTGCTGTGTCAACGGAATGCCGGCGAACCCACTGCGCGCTGGCATTCACGGATCAGCCAATCGCGGAACGCCGCCACGACGTCGCGCCGGCCGCTTCTTTCCGGGATCGTCAGGCAATAGGGCTGGCGCAGCGCGATCGCCCTGGCGGCGGGCCGGACCAACCTGCCGTCCTCCAGAGCCTCGGCACAATAGACCCCTTGCGCCAGCGCCACGCCCAACCCCGAAATGGCAAGGTCGAGCGCCGCGCGTGACGAGTTGGCCGAAAGGCCGCGCTGCGCTGCCCGGTCGGGCTGGATGCCGGCCGCGTCGGACCAGTTGCCCCAGGACGGAAAAGACGCGCCGGTCGGCCCCCAGTCCGTGTGGATCAGCGGCAGCCCGGCGAGCGGTCCGCCATCTGCCTTGACCATGCTGGCGAGCTTTGGCGCGCAAACGGGATAGACCGCGTCACGGACGATGTCCTCGGTCGGGTGCTCGCGATAATGCGGGCCGTAAGACAGCCTGATATCGATCAGCTCGCGATCGAACGGCACCGGATCGTCATCGCCCCGGAGCGAAACATCGGCGGCGCCATGGCTTGCGACGAAGCCGGCCAGGCGCTGCGAAAGCCAACCCATGGCCATGGATGGCGGGACCGACACCACCAGGCGCGGGCGGAAGACGTCGCCGCCCAGTTCGCGCGCGACGCTGCCGATTTCCTGGAAGGCCATGGTTAGCCGTGGCAGCATTTCCACGCCCGCCTCGGTGAGGACGACGCGGCGGTTGACACGATGGAACAGCTTGCGGTCCATCTGTTCTTCGACCGAGCGGACGAGCTGGCTGACCGCGGCAGGCGAAACCGAAAGCTCTTCCGCCGCCGCGGCAAAGCTGCCTGTGCGCGCCGCGGCCTCGAAAGCCTGCAGTCCTTTCAGCGATGGAGATGTAACCATGATCACCGGATAGATAAGTTCACCTTATCTAAATCGCAGAAATCGTCGTTTTTGGAAAGTTTTTTCATCGGCTACAATGGATGTCATCAAATCCCAGCCAGGATCGAAGCCGATGGACCATCGCGACATCATCGCGTCATTGACCCCGGAAGAGCGCAATCGTCTGACCGCCAAGTCCGACGCCGTGGGTCTCGTTCAGCTTGGTGCCCATTGGGGCGCGATCGCGGTCATTGGAGCGCTGATTGCGGCCAAGGTGCCATTCTGGCCGCTGCTGATGCTGCCGCAAGGCATCCTGATCGTGTTCCTGTTCACGCTCCTTCATGAGACGGTTCATCGCACGGCGTTTGAGACCCAAAGGCTGAACGATGCGGTGGCGCGGGTGTGCAGCTTGGCGATCGCGCTGCCGGCCGACTGGTTCCGCTACTTCCATTTCGCCCATCACCGCTTCACACAGGATCCGGACAACGACCCGGAACTGGCGTCCCCGAAACCGGAGACGCTGCGGCAGTACCTCGTGCATGTTTCCGGCATTCCGGTGTGGTGGGGCCATTTCAAGACGCTCTACGCCAATGCCATTGGACGCGGCCAGGACAGCTATGTGCCGCCGAAAGGCCGCCCCAAGGTACGGGCCGAGGCGCGCGCCATGATTGCCATCTATGCCGTGGTCATTCTGCTCGCCGTCTATTTCCGGCTCTCCGTGCTTCTCTATGTCTGGATCGTTCCCGTTTTGCTCGGACAGCCATTCCTGCGCCTCTACTTGCTGGCCGAGCACGGCCGCTGTCCCTTCGTCGCCAACATGCTGGAGAACACCAGGACGACACTGACCAACTGGCTTGTCCGCAAGCTCGCCTGGAACATGCCCTTTCATGCCGAGCATCATGCCTATCCCGGCGTGCCGTTTCATCAGCTGCCGCGGTTTCATGCGCTGATCGAGCGGCATCTCAAGGTGGTCGAACCCGGCTATGTCAGCTTCCACGAGAAATACATTGAGACACTGCGTTGAGCGGCCTGTCTCAGCCGGTCTGGCTGCGCGGCGCACGCGACTTCAACAGGCGCTGGATGTCCGCCGCCTTCGACGGCACGCCGATCAGATAACCCTGCGCCTCCGTGCAACCATTGTCGCGCAGCATGTCGAGTTGCAGCTCGGTCTCGACGCCCTCGGCCGTGACGACGATGCCAAGCTCCGTACCGAGCCCGATGATGGTGCGAACGATCGCCGCCGTGTCGCGATTGCCGATGTCGCGGATGAACGAACGGTCGATCTTGATTTTGTCGACCGGGAACCGCCTGAGGTAGCCGAGCGAGGAATAGCCGGTGCCGAAATCATCCAGCGCGATGCGAATGCCGAGGTCACGCAATTGCCGCAGCGCCTTCAAGACGGCTTTGCTCTCGTCCATCAGCACGGTTTCAGTGATTTCCAGTTCCAGCTGCCCGGCCGGCACCCCAGAAAAAGCCAGTGCCGAGATGACGCTGCGGGCAAATCCGTCGCTTCTGAGCTGCACGGCCGAGACATTGACCGCTATACGCAGGCCTGGTGGCCAGCCGGCCGCCGCCGCGCAGGCCTTCCTCAGCGCCCACTCGCCGAGCGGCACGATCAGTCCGATGTCTTCGGCGACCGGAATGAATTGGTCCGGCGCGACAGTCCCCCGCACCGGGGAATGCCAGCGCATCAAGGCCTCGGCGCCGGTGATCTCGCCGGAGGCGATGTTCATGATGGGCTGGAAATCGAGATCGAATTCCTGACGCGGCAACGCTGTCTCGAGGTCGACTTCAAGCGCCCGGCGGGTCTGCACCATGGCGTCCATCTTGGGTTCGAAGAAGCGATAGAGGTTTCGTCCTTCGCTCTTCGCCCGATAGAGTGCCGTATCGGCGTTTTTCAACAGCGCATCGGCGTCCCTGCCGTCGTCGGGGAAAACGGCGATGCCCAGGCTGATGCCGACATGCATGTCCCGGCTCTTGTCGCGAAACGGCTTTGCGACCGCTTCGATGATGCGCTTCGCCAGTTTCTCGGCATCGGCGATGCCCTTGAAATTGAACTGCATGACAACGAACTCGTCGCCGCCGAAGCGGGCGACAATGTCTGTCTCATTGCGCAGGCAACGCTGCAGCCTCTCGGCGACGCATTTCAACAGCCAATCGCCGGCCGGGTGCCCCCAGCTGTCGTTGATCGCCTTGAAGCGGTCGAGATCGAGCGAGAAGATCGCCAACCGTGCGGCCGCCGCGTCTTCCAGGGCGAGGTCGAGCCGTTCGCGAAACATCGAGCGGTTGGGCAGCCCGGTCAGCATGTCGTGATGCGCAAGATGGGTCATACGCTCTTCGGTGCGGCGGCGCTCTGTGACGTCGTCGAAAGTCGCCACCCAGCCGCCGCCGCTCATTGGCCGGCGTGTGACCAGGATTGTCCTGCCGTCGGCAAGATGCCGATAGGCCGAATGGATTTTTCCCGCCCGCCGGCAGGCTTCCGTCTTGGCAACTTCGCTGTCGACGTCGATCTGCGTATAGATGCCGAGTTCAAGCAACCGTTCGAGCGCGTCGCGATGCGTTGTTCCAAGCGGGAAATCCGCTGCCTTGACCTTGTAAAGCTCCAGAAAACGCTCGTTGCGCACGATCATCTTGCCGTCGGCGTCGTACATCAGCAGGCCTTGCGACATGTTGGCGAGCGCGGCGTCGAAGCGGCGATGCTGCTCCTTCAGATCCTGCTCGGCGCGCCGCTGTTCGGTGATGTCCTCATAGATCGAGACCCAGCCGCCCAAGGCCAGCGGGCGGTGCGAGATGCGGATGATGCGGCCGTCCGCCAGCGCCTCCTCGTAGGTCGAGGGTTTCGCCTGGTCGATATAGGGCTTGCGGATGGCGTAGAGTTCATTGGCGCTTTGCGACGCGATGCCGATGTCGACGCTGTGCCGCAGGATGTCGATGAAACGGATGCCGGGCCGCACCACCTTGGCGTCGAGGCAGAAGATGTCGATGTAGTTGCCGTTGCAGATGATCATGCGCTCGTCGGCGTCGAACATGCAAAGGCCGTGCGACATGTTCTCGACAGCAGCCGAAAAGCGTTCGTTCTGTTCGCGCAGTTCGTCTTCCATGCGGCGTGAGCGTTCCATGCCTTCGGCCGCCCGTTCCGGGACGATCGAACCATCCTTGACGTCCACGACGGGCATGGGGCGCGCCTGCGGTGCGTGATCGAACATCACACTGTTGACGCTTCCGGTTAATTTAGCGTTTTCTACCCTATCGCGGATGCCGGGGCCTGATGCCGCGATTTTTCGATCGCCGAAAACCGCTTCAGGAAGGCATTCTGTGCCCAGGTCACCGAACGCGGTGCGAAATCGAAACGTTCGGCGGAAAAACCGCGCGGGCGGCCGAAGAACTCCGTTGCCTCGGCGGTCGAAAAGCCCGCGAGCAGCGTTGCCTCGAAATAGGCGGCGATCTGGTCGGCGCGCTTGATTTCCTTGCGCAACGCCGCCGCCAGGTCGGGAGGCAGCGAGAAGCGCAGATGGATGGCGCGCTGCAAGCGCAATTCGCAGTCCTTGTAGCTGCCGCCCATCACCGACTTGAACGGCGAGATCATGTCGCCGATGACATATTCGGGTGCATCGTGCAGCAGCGCCGCCAGCCGGTCGTCGGCCGAAGCCGTGGGCATCAGTTCGTTGAACAGCGCCTCCACCAGCAGCGAATGCTGGGCGACCGAAAAGGCATGCTCGCCGCTGGTCTGGCCGTTCCATCGGGCAACGCGGGCGAGCCCATGGGCAATGTCCGAAACCTCGATGTCGAGCGGCGATGGGTCCAGCAGGTCAAGCCGGCGGCCGGACAGCATGCGCTGCCAGGCGCGTTGCGGCGCGCCGGTGCGGTCCGCCGCCATCAGGCTTCCTCCGCGCTGACGGTTTCCTGCGGGAAACTGAATTTGGCCCAGGCGGGAATGGTGAGCGTCACCGGCACGTCGCCCGCCAGGATCGGCCGGCCGGCGTCCAGCGCCGCCTTGACCCTGTCGATGCGCGCGATGGCAAGCCCAATCGTGCCAGCACTCGAGCCGAGCGCGCCGACCGGCCGTCCCTCGACGGTCAGCTCGGTGCCCGCGGCGGGCAGGGGAAGCTCGGACTGGACAATCAACACACGCCGCCTGGCCGTGCCGCGATGCTGCATGCGCGAGACGACTTCCTGGCCGACATAGCAGCCCTTCCTGAAGCCGACGCCGCCTGTCTCGTCGAGCAGCACGTCGTGCGGGAAAGCATCGCCGAGCGCATAGTCAGCCCCGCTTTCGGCAATGCCGTGGGCGATGCGGAAGGCCTGCCATGCGGCGCCATCATCGGCTTGCGCAGCGCCGGCATAGGAGCGCGTGACGCTCTCGTCATCAAAGCGCCTGTCGGCAACCGCCGTTGAATCACTTTGTGAGGCGATTGACTCGTTTCCCCATGCAACAGAGACAAGTCCCTGTTCCGACTTGGCAATCTCGACCTTGGCGCGAAGCTTGTAGAGCATCAGCCGGCGAACGAAATCATCCGAGATATCGGCACGGCATTCGAGCCGGAAGGCGTTTTCACCAGCACGCGAGATCAGGAAGTCGAACAGGATCTTGCCTTGCGGCGTCAACAGCGCGCCCGGTCTTGCCTCGCTTTCACCCAGCGCATCGAGGTCGGTGGTGAGGATGTTCTGCAGGAAGTGCTCGGCATCCGGACCCGAGACGGAAATCAGCGCGCGGTCTTTCAGAAGGGTAAAGGGCATGGGGCGAATAAAAGCCTGATCTTGCAAAACGGTTGGCCATTACGTAAGCCGCTGGCACTCCCCCCGCAAGAGAGCATGACCATGACCTACGACCTCATCCTGACAGGCGGCACCGTGGTCAACCATGATGGCGAGGGACTTCGCGACGTCGGCGTGAAGGGCGGGCGGATCGCCGCGATAGGCGATCTCGGTCAAGCCTCGGCCGGCGAGACGATCGACTGCCGCGGCTTGCATATCCTGCCGGGCGTCGTCGACAGCCAGGTGCATTTTCGCGAGCCTGGACTGGAGCACAAGGAGGATCTGGAAACCGGCTCGCGGGCAGCGGTGCTCGGCGGCGTCACAGCCGTGTTCGAGATGCCCAACACCAATCCGTTGACCACCAGCGAGGCAACGCTTGCCGACAAGGTTCGGCGCGGCAGTGGCCGCATGCATTGCGATTTTGCGTTCTGGGTCGGCGGTACACGCGAGAACGCCAAGGATGTTGGCGAACTTGAGCGGTTGCCCGGTGCGGCGGGCATAAAGGTCTTCATGGGATCGTCAACCGGCGATCTGCTGGTCGAGGATGATGAAGGCGTCGCCTCGATCCTGCGGAATACCCGCCGCCGTGCGGCCTTTCACTCGGAGGATGAGTTCCGGCTGCGCGAGCGCCTTAGCGAACGCATCGAGGGCGACCCGTCATCGCATCCGGTCTGGCGTGACGAGATCGCCGCCTTGCGCTGCACCGAACGGCTGGTGCGCGTTGCGCGCAGCGTTCGCGCCCGCATCCATGTCCTGCACATTTCGACCGCCGAGGAGATCCTGTTCCTCGAACAGCACAAGGATGTCGCGACCTGCGAGGCGACGCCGCACCATCTGACGCTGAGCGCCGACGACTATGCGCGGCTCGGCACGCTGATCCAGATGAACCCGCCGGTGCGTGCCGCACGCCACCGCGACGGCATCTGGCATGGCATCGCGCAAGGCATCGTCGACGTGCTCGGCTCCGACCATGCGCCCCACACATTGGCCGAAAAGGCAAAAACCTATCCAGCTTCGCCCTCGGGCATGACTGGCGTACAGACGCTGGTGCCGGTCATGCTCGACCACGTCAATGCCGGCCGGCTGACCTTGCAGCGCTTCGTCGACCTGTCCAGCCACGGCCCGCAGCGCATCTTCGGCATGGCTGGAAAAGGCCGCATCGCCGCCGGCTATGACGCCGACTTCACCATCGTCGATATGAAGCGGCGCGAAACGATCACCAACGCGCAGGCCGGCTCGAAGGCGGGCTGGACACCCTATGACGGCAAGCAGGTCACCGGCTGGCCGGTCGGCACCGTCATTCGTGGACGCCGCATCATGTGGGAAGGCGAAATCGTCACGCCAAGCCAGGGCAGGCCGGTCGAGTTTTCCGAGGCGCTGCCGGCATAGGCTTGGACCGAAGGCCCGCTTAGTGGCGGCGTCATACCTGCCCAGCTGTTCCATGGCGACCGTTCCCTGGGGAGGTAAGCCCGCTCAATCTCCGGCGACGAAGAAGGTCCACTGCCCGGCGGGCGTGATGCCGACGCGGTAGAAGATGTAGGCGCCGAACTGCTTCATGTCGTCGAAATCGCCGGCGGTGACGATCTTGAACAGCTCGACCCGCTGCTTGGCGTCGAGCTTGTCGAGCGGCAGCGCGAAGAAATATGGCCAGACATAGAGTTCCTGCGGCGTCCCGGCGTCGACATGGACATAGCCGGCACTGAGCACTTCTTCCAGAATGGCCAGGATTTCCTGGCCGTCCGGGTCGCCGGAGAGCCCCTTGAGGAAGGCGATGGCGTCGCCGTCGATGTCGGCCAGCGACAGTTGGGTCATGCTGTCGCCCGTGCCGATCAACGGCCTGAGCTTTTCGATGTCGCCGGTCCTGCAAGCCTCGATAATCAGGTCGTGCATGCGCCGCACGGGCTCGGGCAGCTTGGCGAGGTCGTAGACCACCTCCGGCAGGGGCGCTTCGGGGTCGACACGCGGCCTGTTGCTGCTGCCATCCGATGGGCTGTCGGGTTCCGCCGCGTCCGGAGCAGCCGGCTGGCTGGTCGAAGGCGTTCCCACGGGATCCGGCATCGGGACCGTGCTTCCGGGCGCCGGACTGTCGCTATCCGTCGGCGGCGTCACAGGGGAGGGAAGCTCTTCGCGCTGGATCTGGCTCAACGCATGGGCAGGGCTGCTCTCAAGGCAAGCCACCAGTGTAAACGCGGCACAGCAAGCAGCGAGACGGATGTAAAGGACCAAGCCCTTCGGCTTGCCTGACATCGGAAAATTCACTGCCCGTATCTCCCTGATTCCGGGCATGATGCCCGAACGGCACTTGATGGTCAAAGAACCTGATATCGGTTCAGTGCCGCAGCCGCTCGGGTTCGAAGGCGCCAGCAATCACCTTCTCGCGCATGCGGTCGAGCAGGGCAAGGGCCGATGTCTCGCCATTGGCGCGCAACATTTCACCGAATGCGGTCTCGAGCGCCGCCTCGGCAATGATCTCGGGCTCGATGCCGGCCGAAAGGCCTTCCGCCCAAGCTTCGCTGTGGCTCTCCACCGCCGTCAGGCGCTTTTCTTCCCTGACCAGCGCGTCGATGTCGTTGACACCATGTTCCATAGCGATGTCCACCCTTTCAAGCGGCGATCCATCCGTGTGAATCAGGCTTGATCTGTTTCGTTTACACGCAGCCCCAAGTAAGTATTTGTAAATACGACATTTTTTTGATCGTGCTTTACAAAGGGACAGCTGCGCCTGGCGAAGCTGTATTCAACTCGGATCAAACTTAGCCGATTAGGTCGGCCTGCGGGGCGAAAACCTTCAGTTTGAGTTAATTCCACATTTGTGCGCTAACGTTTGATTAACGTTGTTGCAGAAGTGCAACATCAGGATTGCACCAAGACACTGGATGGCACAAGCCGGATATGTCCGCTGCCACTCTCAACTGCCCGGATATCTGTTGATGGACGCCTGGAGAGCTTCGCCGTTGTCCCCAGAGAAAACCGCGTCACACTTTTTCTGGAATTGACCTAATTGCCGTAGCGCGAGGCGATGTCGCGCGTCAGCGTCTCGCCTTCCTTCATGTAGCGGCTGATGGCTTCGGTGGCTGATGCAGTGCATTGCGTATAGGTGCCGCCGAAAGAGCGGTAGCCGCGGTTGAAGCTGGCGATGAAGCGGGCCCGCCGTTCGGCATCCGGATTTTCCGAATCGAGCAGTTTTTCCATCTCGACGCGCCACTGGTCGCCCTTCTCGCCACACAGATTACGCAGGAAATGCAGCGATCCCAAAACCTCGGCCAGCCGCATCAAGCCAGGCTCGAACGGCGCCTCCGCGCTCGATGCCGGCCGCACCGCTAGGCCCGTGCTGGCGGCAAGGCACAAAACGACGAGAAGGGAAGTGCGGCTCATACGTCTATCTGGCCAAACAATTTGTCGCCTGCAAGGCGTTTCCAGCGGGACGGTTGCGGATTTCAGCGGCTTGCAGGGGAACCGTCGGGTCGACCCAGCAGATCCTGTGCCACCGCGAACACCGAACCGGCGAGCGGCAACGCCGCCATCTCACTGAGCGTATAGAAGGCGGCCGTCTCGGCGTCGTCGCTGGCCACTGCCTCGCCGCCGGTATAGGCAGCGCCGAAGACCGTGAGGCGGTAGTCGACCGGATGGCTCTCATCCCTGCCGTCGATATGGATTTCCCGAAGCGGGCGAAAACCGGCGGCGTGCAAACCGGTTTCTTCCAGCAACTCGCGCTTCGCGGCATCCTCCAGTGTCTCGCCGGCTTCGACCTTGCCGCCCGGAAAGGCGTAGAGCCCCTGCGAAGGCGGCCTTGCGCGCTTGACCAAGAGCACGGTGTCACCACGCACCACCGCGACCGAGACTGCCGGCAGTATCTTTCGTTGTTCGTTCATGGCTCCCAACCGTTCGATCGCCGCAGCCCGCTGTGGACGGCCAGTGCCGGACAGCTTTAGCGGTTGCAGTGCGGCTGTTCCATCGCCACTTTCTTGCGGAACCATTCGGCGGAATTATTCGAGAGCCACGATCGATCATGTGCGGACGCTTTGCCTTGACCGCCACGCCGGGCCAGACCGCCGCCTTTCTGGGCTTGGCTGAGCTGGAGGAATTTCCGGCGCGCTACAACATCGCGCCGACGCAGCCAGTGCTGATGGCGCTCTCCGGGGTGCCGCGGGCGCCAGGCTCCAACCTGCCGGACCGCCAGTCGATGCTGGTGCGCTGGGGCCTCATTCCCACCTGGGTCAAGGACACCAGGGAGTTTCCGCTGCTGTTCAACGCGCGCTCGGAAGGCGCGATCGAGAAGGCCTCGTTCAAGGCGGCCATGCGCCATCGCCGCGCTCTGGTGCCGGCATCCGGCTTCTACGAGTGGCGGCAAACCGGCGGCAAGAAGGGGCAACCCTACTGGATACGGCCCCGGCATGGCGGGTTGGTGGCCTTTGCCGGCCTGATCGAAACCTATGCCGAGCCGGGCGGTTCGGAAATGGATACCGGCGCGATCCTGACCGTCAACGCCAATGCCGACATCGCCCATATCCACGACCGGATGCCGGTGGTCGTCGATCCCGGGGATTTCGCCCGCTGGCTGGATTGCCGCACGCTCGAGCCGCGTGATGTCGCCGACCTGCTGCGGCCGGCGCAGGTTGATTTCTTCGAAGCGATTCCCGTGTCCGACCTCGTCAACAAGGTCGCCAATACCGGACCGGAAATTCAGGAGAGGGGCGAGACCGGACCGGAGCCCGAGAAGGTCAGGCGCCAGAAGCCTGGTGCGCACGACGATCAGATGACGCTGTTCTAGCCAAGCCCGTCGAGGGCTTCATTTCCAAGGCGCCTGTTCGCGCCCTGATCGCCGGCGGTTGCGCCGGCTGCGCATCGCTTCAGGCGGCGCGGGGCGATACGATCTTCTGCGCCGGCTTCTTCTTCTTAGCGGTGTGAAGAAGGGCGGCGACGATCGCGGCCGGACCGATTGCGCGATAGTGGCTGGCCAGCGCCGGTTGCTTGGCGCGGTTGGCGTCTTGCTTGCTTCGAGGCATCTTTCTCTTCCCTGGTAACGTCTTCGTGTCTGCGTTTGATGGTTGATTCCGACCAAATCGTGACGCTTGGTGATCTAGCCGGCGAATGTTTCATGACTGTGCCGACATGTTTAATAAAATGTTTCACTGCCTGATTCCGCGTGATCGAGCGACGCGCTTACCCGTCTTTATGACGTTTTTCCTGGGATCAGCGACTTGACGGCAACACTGGCCAAGGCGATAAAGCCGCCCATGAAAACGTCTTTCGCCATTTGTGGCATTTGCATTATTGGCTAGCCTCGCGCTGGTCCGGACGTTTTCGCCTCATCTTCCCCTAGATTGGACAAACGCCCCGGCCAGCAGGCTGGAGCCTGATTTGCGCCTCGGCGCGGGGCCGGCTCCATCCAGACAAAAAGTTCGGAACCGGGAAGGCATGGAATGTCTGACGCATCTAAGGGCCTGCGCCTCTACAACACGCTGACGCGGACGAAGGCGGACTTCACGCCGATCGATGCGCTGAATGTGCGCATG
Source organism: Mesorhizobium sp. LNHC232B00 (assembly GCF_000502435.1). Lineage (NCBI taxonomy): Bacteria > Pseudomonadati > Pseudomonadota > Alphaproteobacteria > Hyphomicrobiales > Phyllobacteriaceae > Mesorhizobium > Mesorhizobium sp. LNHC232B00. The sequence goes on along the minus strand of NZ_AYWP01000033.1, from coordinate 12,152 downwards.
TATGTCTGCGGCCCGACCGTCTACGATTTCGCCCATATCGGCAATGCCAGGCCGGTGATCGTTTTCGATGTGCTGTTTCGCTTGCTGCGCCATGTATACGGCGAAACGCATGTCACGTATGTGCGCAACATCACGGATGTCGACGACAAGATCAACGCGCGCGCGCTGCGCGATTTCGGCGACGAGATATCAGCCGGAAAGCTGTCGCTCAACGAAGCGATCCGGCGGGTGACCGAAAAGACCGCCGACCAGTTCCACAGCGATGTCGCCACGCTTGGCTGCCTGGAGCCGACCGTCGAACCGCGCGCCACCGAATTCGTCGAGCCCCGCGCCGACGGCAAGGCCGACATGATCAGCTTGATTCAAAGCCTGATCGAACGCGGCCATGCCTATGTCGCTGCAGGTGAAGTTCTGTTCGACACGGCGTCGATGCCTGACTACGGCCAGTTGTCGAAGCGCAATCTCGACGAGCAGCAGGCTGGTGCCCGCATCGCCGTCGACGCGCACAAGAAGAACCCTGGCGATTTCGTGCTGTGGAAACTGTCTTCGCCCGAAGAGCCGGGTTGGAAGAGCCCGTGGGGCAGGGGCAGGCCAGGCTGGCACATCGAATGCTCGGCGATGTCGGCGGCTTATCTCGGCGAAGTCTTCGACATCCATGGCGGCGGCCTCGACCTGATCTTCCCGCACCATGAGAACGAGATCGCCCAGTCGCGCTGCGCCCACGGCACCGATGTCATGGCCAATGTCTGGATGCACAACGGCTTCCTGCAGGTCGAAGGGCAGAAGATGTCGAAGAGCCTCGGCAATTTCTACTCGATCCACGAACTGCTGGAGACCGAGACCTTCGGCGGCCGCAACTGGCCGGGCGAGGTTCTGCGGCTGGCGATGCTGATGACGCACTACCGCGAGCCGATCGACTTTTCGATGCGCAAGTTGGAGGAGGCGGAGAACACGTTGCGCAAATGGAAACGCGCGGCCGATCTGGCGCCGGCGGCGGGACAATTGCCGGCTAAGGTCGTGGAAGCCCTTTCCGACGACCTGGCCACTTACGCTGCCTTCCAGCAATTGACCCAGCTTGCCGGCGAGGCCAGCGAAGTCGAAGGCCATGGCGGGAACGCCGCCGCCGCTTCGCTGAAAGCCGCACTTCTCTTCCTCGGCTTCGACATCGGCGCGGCCAGGGTCGACGAGGCCGAGGTCGCGAGATTGATCGCCAGGCGCCTGGAATTGATCGCCGCCAAGAACTGGGCCGAAGCCGACCGCATCCGCGACGACCTTTTGGCGCAAGGTGTACAGCTGAAGGACGGCAAGGATCCGGTGACCGGCGAACGTGTCACGACGTGGGAGGTGAAGCGGTGAGGGTGGCGCCAAGCGCCTTTGCAAGGTTGGCGGAGGCGCTGGCGACAGCCGATCTCCCCCCTTGCGGGGGAGATTGCCTATCATCGGCGATTTCGCCAATCTTCAGCGTAAAGGTGATTGATGGGGCACGACCTCGTTCCGTCGCGACAGCGCAAGAATGCAAAATCCATGCGGCGCGCCATGACCGATGCCGAGCTGAAGCTTTGGAACGAGTTGCGCGCCCACCGACTGATGGGAATGAGCGTTCGCCGGCAAGTGCCGATCGGCCCTTACATTGTTGATTTCGCTTGCTCGGCCTGTCGCCTCGTTGTTGAGGTCGATGGCAGCCAGCATGCAGATGCCGAACATCTGCGGCATGACGAGGCGCGAAGCGCCTATTTGAAAGCCAGCGGCTGGACCGTCCTCCGCTTCTGGAACGATGACGTCATTCGCGATATCGACAATGTTTGCCAGCACATCGTCGTCGAGGCCGGCCTGGGCAATGCCGCGATACCGGCGGGCGAACCAGCAAGGGAGGCTGTTCCATGATCGATCATCTCGGCATCACCGTTGCCGATTTCGATGTTTCGAAGGCTTTCTACGACAAGGCGATGGCGCCGCTTGGTGCGTCGTTGCTCTATATGGTGCCGCTGGAATACACCGGCGGCGCCAAGGTCGGCGGCTATGGCCGCGACCGGCCGGTGTTCTGGTTGAGTACCGGCAAGAACAAGCCGAGAGACCACCAGCACGTTGCCTTCACCGCGCGCAGCCGTGCCGAGGTCGATGCCTTCCATGCGGCGGCCCTTGTCGCCGGCGGCAAGGACAATGGCGGGCCTGGTCTGCGCCCGCACTATCATCCGAGCTACTATGGCGCCTTCGTCTTCGATCCCGACGGCAACAATGTCGAGGCGGTTTGCCATGACCCGGAGTGAGCAACGATGAGCCTCGACAACCGGCCGGTCTACACAGGCGGCTGCCAGTGCGGCGCGGTGCGCTTCCGCGTCGAGGGCGCGCTTGGCGATGCCTCGGTCTGCCACTGCCGCATGTGCCAGAAGGCGTTCGGCTCGTTCTACGCACCGTTGGTATCGGTGCGCGGCGCCAAGTTCGAGTGGACGCGCGGCGAGCCGAAATATTTCCGCTCGTCCAGCCATGTCGATCGAGGGTTTTGCGCCAATTGCGGGACGCCGCTGACCTTTACCGCGCCTGATGGTGTCGGTCTCGCCATCGGTGCGTTCGACAATCCGGCGGAGATCGTGCCGTCGATCCAGTGGGGCACCGAGGCAAAACTGCCCTATGTGGACGCCATCCCGAAACTGCCGGGCGAGGAGACGATGGCCGATATATCATCGGCTCCGTATCTCGCCGATCTCGTCTCATATCAGCACCCGGACCACGATACGGAACAGTGGCCGCCAAAGGAAAAGTCATGACCGATCAGGTTCGAACCGGCGGCTGCCAATGCGGCGCGGTGCGCTTCCGCATCAAGGGGGCGCTCGGGCGCCCGTCCATCTGCCACTGCCGGATGTGCCAGAAGCAGTTCGGCTCCTTCTTCGGCGCTTTGGTGACCGTGCCGAAGGACGGCGTCGAATGGACTCACGAGGAACCGAGCTATTTCCAGTCGTCGGTCAATATCGATCGCGGCTTCTGCGCCCGCTGCGGCACGCCGCTGACCTACCGCCAGCCAGGCGGGCTCGAGATCGCCATCGGCGCCTTCGACGACCGCTCGGATCTGGCGCCGCAGATCCAGGTCAATTACGCCGCGCGGCTGCCCTGGGTGGAGACGATCTTCGACCAGCCCATTCACCAGGATCCAGACTTCTACGCTAGGCAGGAGCAGATCATCTCCTTCCAGCATCCCGATCACGAAACGGCCAACTGGCCGCAACAGGGCCTGAAACTATGAGCTTGCGTACCCTCTATCCGGAAATCGAACCATTCGACTCAGGCATCCTCGATGTCGGCGACGGTCATCAAGTCTATTGGGAACGTTCCGGCACAAAGGGAGCCAAGCCGGCGGTGTTCCTGCATGGCGGACCCGGCGGCACCATTTCGTCGAAGCACCGGCGGCTGTTCGACCCCAAACTCTACGACGTCATCCTGTTCGACCAGCGCGGCTGCGGAAAATCGACGCCGAACGCCTCGCTGGAAGCCAACACGACCTGGCATCTGGTCGCCGATATCGAGCGCCTGCGCGAAATGGCGGGCTTCGACAAATGGCTGGTGTTCGGCGGCTCCTGGGGCTCGACGCTGGCGCTCGCCTATGCCGAGACCCACCCCGATCGCGTCAGCGAACTGGTGGTGCGCGGCATCTACACGCTGACCCGCGCCGAACTCGAATGGTACTATCAGTTCGGCGTCTCCGAGATGTTTCCCGACAAGTGGGAACGCTTTCTGGCGCCGATTCCCGAAGCCGAACGCGGCGACATGATGGCGGCCTACCGTAAAAGGCTGGTTGGCACAGACCGCATGGCGCAAATCGAGGCCGCCCGCGCCTGGAGCCTGTGGGAGGGCGAGACGATCACGCTGCTGCCGGAACCGGAGACCAGCGGGCCATTTGGCGAGGACGACTACGCCGTCGCCTTCGCCCGCATCGAGAACCACTATTTCGTCCATGCCGGCTGGCTGGAGGAGGGGCAGCTTCTGCGCGACGCGCACAAGCTCAAGGACATCCCCGGCACCATCGTCCATGGCCGCTATGACATGCCGTGTCCGGCGCGCTACGCCTGGGCGCTGCACAAGGCCTGGCCGAAGGCGGATTTCCACCTGATCGAGGGCGCCGGCCACGCCTATTCGGAGCCGGGCATCCTTGACCAACTGATCCGGGCGACCGACCGGTTTGCGGGGAAGGTATAGTCGATGCACGGCGATCCTTCACACCCCCCTCTGTCCTGCCGGACATCTCCCCCGCAAGGGGGGAGATTGGATGTCGCCTTCGCTTTCGCCAATCGTCGACGTTGCAGGACCAGCGCTGTCATCAAAGCTGCCGATCTCCCCCCTTGCGGGGGAGATGGCCGGCAGGCCAGAGGGGGGTGCTCAAGCACCTTGCCATCATGAAAAAGCAACGCCTCTATCTCTTCGACACCACACTGCGCGATGGCCAGCAGACGCCGGGCATCGACTTTTCGGTCGAGGACAAGATCGCCATCGCAAGGCTGCTCGATGAATTCGGCTTCGACTATGTCGAGGGCGGTTATCCCGGCGCCAATCCGACCGACACCGCATTCTTTCAGCAGAAACGCACGGCGAAGGCCAAATTTGTCGCCTTCGGCATGACCAAGCGGGCAGGCGTCTCGGCTTCCAACGATCCCGGCCTTGCCGCCCTTGTGCAATCGAAGTCGGACGCCATCTGCTTCGTCGCCAAGAGCTGGGATTACCATGTCCGTGTCGCGCTCGGCTGCACCAACGAGGAAAACCTCGATGCCATCAAGGCCTCGGTCGAGACGGCCGTCGCTTCGGGCAAGGAAGCGATGGTCGACTGCGAGCATTTCTTCGATGGCTTCAAGGCCAACCCGGACTATGCGCTGGCCTGCGCCAGGACGGCATACGACGCCGGCGCGCGCTGGGTGGTGTTGTGCGACACCAATGGCGGCACGCAGCCATCGGAAGTGCGCGCCATCGTCGAGAACGTGATCGCCTCCGGCATCCCCGGCGACCATCTCGGCATCCATGCCCATGACGATACCGGCCAGGCCGTGGCGAATTCCCTTGCCGCCGTCCAAGCCGGCGTGCGCCAGATCCAGGGCACGCTGAACGGCATCGGCGAGCGCTGCGGCAACGCCAATCTGGTGTCGATCGTGCCGACGCTGGCGCTGAAGCCGGCTTTCGCCGATCGCTTCGAGACCGGCGTTTCGGCGGAAGCGCTGACCGGCATCTCCAGGCTGTCACGCGCCTTCGACGAACTCCTGAACCGTGCGCCTGAGGCGCAGGCGCCCTATGTCGGCGCCTCGGCCTTCGCCACCAAGGCCGGCATCCACGCCTCGGCGCTGGCCAAGGAGCCGGCGACCTATGAGCACGTGCCGCCGGAAACGGTCGGCAACCGCCGCCGCGTCATGGTTTCCGACCAGGGCGGCAAGGCCAATTTTCTCGCCGAGCTGAAGCGGCGTGGCATCGATGTGCCCAGGGACGATCACCGGCTCGACGCGCTGATTGCCGTGGTCAAGGAGCGCGAGGCCGAAGGCTATGCCTATGAGGGCGCCGACGCCTCCTTCGAACTGCTGGCCCGCAAGATGCTGCATGGCCTGCCGGAATTCTTCAACGTCACCTCGTTTCGCTGCATGGTCGAGCGGCGCTTCGACGCCAATGGCCAGTTGAAGACGGTGTCCGAAGCGATCGTGAAAGTGCTGGTCGACGGCGAAGAGAAGATGTCGGTGGCCGAAGGGCATGGCCCAGTCAACGCGCTCGACATCGCGCTGCGCAAGGATCTGGGCAAATACCAAAGCGAGATCGTCGATCTCGAACTCGCCGATTTCAAGGTGCGTATCCTCAATGGCGGCACCGAGGCCATCACCCGGGTTCTGATCGAATCGCATGACGGCACCGGCGCGCGCTGGTGGACCGTCGGGGTTTCCGAAAACATCATCGACGCGTCCTTCCAGGCGCTGATGGATTCGATCGTCTACAAACTGATGAAGAACCGGGAGATGGCGGGCCTGGTTGCGGCCGAGTAAGTTTGAACCATCAGCGAAAGTCCATTGATCCATCACAACTTTGCGATGGTCTTGCGGAGATGACTGCGCCATAGCGTTGGCCCATGGTCACTGAAGTAATTATGCTCGACGCGGATTCGAAGGCCCGGCGCGGTTTCCTGTTGGCGCTGGGTGCTTACCTCTTGTGGGGGTTGCTGCCGTTTTACATGAAGGCAGTGGCGCATCTGCCGCTCGCCGAGGTGATCGCGCACCGCATCGTCTGGTCGGTGCCGATCGCCGCTGCGGTTCTCATCTGGGCTGGCCGCACAGCGGACTTCAAAGCGGCATTGCGCTCGCCGCGCACCATTTCCATGGCCGCGCTGACGGCGGCGCTGATCTCAGTCAACTGGGGCATCTATGTCTGGGCGATCGCCGTCGACCGCACCGTCGAGACCGCGCTTGGCTATTACATCAACCCGCTGGTCAGTGTGGTCGTCGGCGCGCTGCTGCTTGGCGAACGGCTCGACCGCTTGCAGATCGCCGCGGTTGTGCTTGCGGCGGTCGCCGTCGCGGTGCTGACGATCGAGGGCGGCAAGCTGCCCTGGGTATCGCTGGCGCTGGCGTTTTCCTTCGCCGCCTACGGCTTCTTCCGCAAGACGCTGCCGATCGGGCCAAGCCAGGGCTTTCTGCTCGAAGTGCTTTTGCTGTCGGTGCCGGCGCTTGGCTATATCGTCTACCTGATCGCGACCGGACAGGATCACATCGTGTCCAGTAACAGCACCGACACGGCGTTGCTGATCGGCTGCGGTCCGGTCACATCGGTGCCGCTGTTGCTGTTTGCCTTCGGCGCCAAGCTGTTGCGGCTCTCCACCATCGGCATCATGCAGTATATCGCGCCGACCATGGTGTTCCTGATCGCCGTGCTGATCTTCGATGAGCCGTTCGGCACCATCCAGGCGCTCGCCTTCGCGCTGATCTGGACGGCACTGGCGATCTATTCCTGGTCGATGCTGACATCGGCACGCAAGGCCTCCGCCCGATAGGGATTTCGATGTACCAGCTGCACATTGCCAACAAGAACTATTCCTCGTGGTCGCTACGGCCATGGATCTTGATGCGAGCGCTGGACATTCCATTCGAGGAGCGGCTGATGCCGTTTCCGACCGGATCGAGCTGGAGCCTTTACCGATCGTTCTCGCCGAACGGGCGGGTGCCTTGCCTGACCGACGATGGCTGGGCGGTCTGGGATTCGCTTGCCATTGTCGAATATCTGGCCGAGCGGCATCACGGTGTCTGGCCTGTCGAGGCCAAAGCGCGTGCCTGGGCGCGTTCGGCCGCCGCCGAAATGCATTCGAGTTTCACAGCTTTGCGCGGCGCATGCCCGATGAGCTGCGGCGTGCGCGTCGAACCGTTTCCAATGTCCGACGCGTTGAAGCAGGATCTCTTCCGCCTCGGCGACCTCTGGAACGATGGCCTTGCCCGTTTCGGAGGGCCGTTTCTCGCCGGCGCGCATTTCACCGCCGCCGATGCCTTCTTTGCCCCGGTGGCGTTCCGGGCCCAATCCTACGGGCTCTCTTTCGAGGGCGCGGCTTCCGCCTATCCGGCGCAATTGCTGGCCCTGCCGGCGATGCGCGAATGGTACGCTGCGGGCCTGGCCGAGACCTGGCGCGAGCCCGACCACGAAGCGGAAGTCCGCGCGGCCGGCACCATCATCGAGGATCTTCGCGCCTTGGGGTGAAACCGCGGGCTGCCGTTACAATCCCCGGCCAAGCCTCCTGACGAACAGATAGGTGGCCGCCGCGATAACCAATGACACCGCCGTCACCACCCAGAAGCCTATTGGTGTATCGACGAGCGGCAGCCCGCCGACATTCATGCCGAACAGGCCGGAGATGATGGTCATCGGCAGCAGCACCGCCGTCATGACGGAGAGAACATAAAGCAACTGGTTCGACTGCATGGTCAGCTTGGCCATCAGCTCGTCCTGCAGCAGCCTGGTGCGCGCCTGCAACTGCTCGCCGTCATTGTAGAGCGTGAAGGCGCGGTGCGAGAGCCTGGCCGCCATGTCGTTGATCAGGTCGGGCAATTCGTCGCGATGCGAATGGTCGAGATGCCGGAACAGGTTGGTCAGCGTCGCCATCTGCCGATGGATCACCACCAACTGCCGGCGCGCCTCGACCAGCGCCTGGCGCTCATTGTGCCATGCGTCGCGCACCACGCGGTCCTCGATGCCGTCGAGCGTGTCGGCGAGCTTGCCGAGTTCTGCCGCCATGCCGTCGAGTGACTGGCCCATCACCGCCTCGATCAGCTCCGCCGGCGAGCGGAATTTCCGCGATCCGTTCTCCACCGCCTTGCGCACCGCGTCGACCGACTCCAGCGGCTGCTTGCGGGCGCCGATCAGCATCGTGTCGTTGAAGGCAAAGCGGAAATGGACGAGCCCGCGCGCCTCCGAAAAATCGTGCCTGAGATCAGGCAAATCGCCAAAGAGCCAGTTGTCCTCGTAGTCGATATGGCAGCCATGGCTGGGCGCGAGGAAGGCATCGCGCGCCGGCGCCGGCAACGCCTTTTCGGCGCCGATCTCCTGGCGGGCGTGCAAGTCGGTGATCTGATAGCTGCGCCAGGTCCACTGCGCTTGCGCAGGATCCTTGGTGCGCAGGCCACTGGCGGTGAAATGATAGATGAAGAACAGCCCGTGCTCGTCGGGCAGATAGGGCGACAGGTCGGTGCCTTCGGGGAGGGCGACATCCATTGGGCGCAGTGCCAGATACGAGTTGCAAGGCGGCGCCGCGCAGCGGCACCTGACCGGGATTTCTAGCACGCACGAACCCGCTTCCGTGTGACGGTTTCTTGACAGCCGATCACAGAGTGTCGGGCAGGCGGCAATGCGGTGACGGCGCCTTTCACCGCCACCGCATTGCAATTGCGACGGTTCAGCGCTTTGGCCCAAACCCGGGATAGGGGTTGAGCGGTACCATCGCCGCGACGTCCATCATGCCGGCTTTGACCAATGGCAGAGTGGCGAGATGGCCACGCACTTCGGCGTCGTCGGTCGCCTCGAACATCATGCCGCTGCCGGGAATATCGCCGCGATTCCAGACCTGGCGCACCGCGCCTTCGGCGTAGAGCGTGCGCCGCTGCTCGGCCTCGCCGGGCAGAAGCGGTGCGAAGTCGGCGTCGCTGAACTTGGCGGTGTTGCGGGTGAGAAGGGCAAAGAACTGCATGTCGGTCTCCTTGGTTGGGATGGCCGAGTATCTCTTTTCGATGGTCAGACTGTCCAAGACTGACTAGGCTAAAGTTGAGACCCGTGAGGAATTAGAGCTTCGAAGAAAAATGTTCGACCTGCGCCAGATCAGATACTTCGTCACCGTTGCGGAAACCGGCAACGTCGGCCGCGCCGCCGAAATCCTGCATATTTCACAATCGCCGCTCAGCCGGCAGATCATGCAGCTCGAGGCGCAACTGGGCGTCGCTCTGTTCGAACGCGCGAAGCAGCGCGTCCACCTCAATGCCGAGGGCCGCGCTTTCCTCACCGAGGCCCGCGCGCTGCTCGCCGATGCGCGGCGCGTGGAGGAGTTCGGCCGCAACCTTGCCAGCGGCGCGGTCGGCCGTCTCGCCATCGGCTATGTCGAGGGCGCGGTGCATGCCGGGCTGGTCGCCGACATGCTCAGGCAGTTCCGCCGCGAGCGGCCGGATTTCCATCTTCAACTCAGGAGCCGGCGCACGGCCGCGCAGTTCGATGACCTGCGGCAGCGTGTGCTCGATCTCGGCTTCGTCTACGCTCCGGCCCCAGCCGACGATCCGGACATCGACAGCATGCTGGTGCGGCGCGAGCCGCTGGTGCTGGCTATCCCCGAGGATGATCCGCTTGTCGCGCTAGCCGACATCGGGCCGCGGCATCTCGACGGCCGCACCTGGATCACCGTGGTGCGCCAGCCCGACGACACCAATCGCGGCCAGTTCCTCGCCGCCTGTGCAAAGGCCGGCTTTCTGCCCGACATCGCCTATGAAACAGCCGATCCGCTGACCTCGCTCGGCCTGGTCAGCGCCGGCCTCGGCATGGCGACGGTTCAGTCCAGCCTGCGTGCCGCCGCACCGCCGCGGGTGGTGTTTCGCGATTTGCCATGGTTCGAACGCACGGTGTCGCTCCATCTGGCCTGGCGCCGGCATGACCGGCGGGCGGTGATTGGGGATTTGCGGAAGGCAGTAGGCAGTAGGCAGTAGGGCAGTAGGGCAGTAGGGCAGGCGTCGATGCGCCTTGATTTCCCCTACTGCCTTATTCCCTTATTCCCCTACATCTTATCGATCACCGACTGCACACCCTCGGTCGGGGCGTCGACGGAGGAGCCTGCCACCATGATGGCGGCGACGATGGCCTCGGGGTCGTTGACGACCAGCGGCTTGACCCTTTGCGCGGTGTGAATGAAGCCTTCCGCCGCCATATGATCAAGCAACGTCAGCATCGGATCCCAGAAGCCACCGACATTGCCGAAGACGATCGGCTTGCGATGATGGCCGAGTTGCGCCCAGGTCATGACCTCGACGATCTCCTCGACAGTACCGATACCGCCCGGCAGCGCCACAAAGGCGTCGGATTTCTCGAACATCTTATGTTTGCGCTCGTGCATATTGTCGGTGATTACCAGCTCGTCGAGGCGGTCAAGCGCGGTTTCGGTCGCTTCCCTGTTGATCAGGAAGCGCGGAATGATGCCCGTTACCTTGCCGCCGGCCTTGAGCGCGCCGTCGGCGACGGCGCCCATGATACCCTTGGTGCCGCCGCCATAAATCAGCCTGAGGCCGGAGCGTGCAAGCGAGCGCCCGAGCAGGTGACCGGCCTTGACATAGGTTTCATCACGGCCCGGAGACGAGCCGCAATAGACGCAGACGGATCGAATCGTGTTCATGCCGACGATTGGTGATTGGGTCTGAAAGCGGGGTCAAGCCCCAAGGGTAATAAGGCCGGGCTTTTTCTTGTCGGCCCCTTTTTCTTGTCGGCCCCTTTTTCTTGTCGGCTTTGGGAAAACACGCTAGACCGGCATTAGGTGGCTAAGGGGTAGGGAAATATGGCAATTAATCCACTGAAGGCGTTCCTGTTCGCGGCGGGTGGGACCGTCGCGGCTGCGGGAACCGCCTATGTATCGGGTGCACTCGACCCGTATCTTCATCCAACGCCACCGGCGCAGGTAGCGGCCTTGACGCCGCCCGAGGCGAAGCCGGCGGATCCCGGCACGGAAGGGCGGTTGCCAGCACCGGCGGTGCCGGCCGCTCCCGCCGCGGCACCACAGGCGACGGCTCCGGCAGCGGATGCAATGGCAGCGCCCGCGGCGGCAGGTCCGATCGCGCCGACATTCGACGTCGTGCGCGTCGAGGGCAACGGCTCGATCGTGGTTGCCGGCAATGCGGCGCCCAATTCGAAGGTCGAGATCCTGAACGGCACCACAGTGCTTGGTTCGACGGTGGCGGGTCCCGATGGAGCCTTTGTCATCGTGCTCGACGATCCGCTGAAGCCGGGCGACTATACGATTGCCATGCGTTCGACGGTCGGTACCGTGGTGACCGCCTCGGTGCAGACCGCCGTCGTTTCGGTTCCCAAGGATGCCGCCGGCCAGGTGCTGGCGATGGTCGAGGAGCCGGGCAAGCCGGCCGAACTGCTGACAGTCCCGGCGCCCGAAACCAAACCGGCCGCACCGGCCACTGGCGACCAGGCTGCCGCGCCGGCTGCACCAGCGCCGGCTCCGGCCGCTGAAGCGCCGGCGGCTGTTGCTCCGGCGCCGGCAACATCGCCCGCCGCAGCCGCGGCTGAGCCCAAGATTGTTGTTGAAGCGGTCGAGATCGATGGCAGCAAGATCTTTGTCGCCGGCCTTGCCGATCCGGGCCGCAAGGTGCGCGCCTACGCCAATGACATTTTGCTCGGCGACGCCCAGACATCGCGCGACGGTCATTTCCTCGTCGAAGCGACCCGCGACATTCCGGTCGGCAGCTACACCATCCATGTCGATGGCCTTGATGCCGATGGCGTGAAGGTGGTCACCCGCGCCGCTGTTCCGTTCGAACGCGAGCCGGGTGACACGGTTGCCGCCGTGGCGCCCGCCCAGACCAAGCCAGCAGCGACGAAGCCAGCAGAGACCAAGCCTGCCGCCCCGGCCTCTGCAGCCGAAGCGCCAGCCGTTGCGGCCGCTCCGGCTGAGTCGGCAC
>NZ_AYWP01000032.1:0-57337 GCF_000502435.1 Mesorhizobium sp. LNHC232B00 | reverse complement strand
CTGTGCCACGGCCTGCGGCTTGGTGGCCGGGGCAGCGGCGCCACCGGCCGCGATCGAGCCCAGCAGCGCGCCGACGCCGACGGTCTCGCCTTCCTTGGCGGTGATCTCACCCAGCGTGCCTGCGGCGGCGGCCGGAACCTCCACCGTCACCTTGTCGGTTTCGAGCTCGACCAGAGGCTCGTCGACGGCAATGGCATCGCCGACCTTCTTGAACCATTTGCCGATGGTCGCCTCGGTGACGGATTCGCCGAGAGTGGGAACGCGGATTTCGGTAGCCATTGTGCCTGTCCGTTCTTTCGGTTCTGTTGTTCGCCCAGATTTTCTCTATTCACCAAGCGCGTCTTCGAGCAGGGCGGCGAGCTGGGCAAGGTGCTTGGACATCAGTCCGGTAGCCGGCGACGCGGACGCCGGCCGGCCGGTGTAGCGCACCCGCTGATGCTTGGCGTCGATATGTGCCAGCACCCATTCCAGATAGGGGTCGATGAAGGACCAGGCGCCCATGTTCTTGGGCTCCTCCTGGCACCACACCATCTCGGCGTTGCGGAAACGCGACAATTCGGTGATCAGCGCCTTGGCCGGGAATGGATAGAGCTGTTCGACGCGCAGCAGGTAGATGTCGTTGATGCCGCGCTTCTCGCGCTCCTCGTAGAGATCGTAATAAACCTTGCCCGTGCACAGCACGACGCGGCGGATCTTGGAATCCTTGGTGAGCTTGATCGGCTGATTGGGCAAGAGCTGGGCGTCGTCCCACAGCAGCCGGTGGAACGAGCTTTCGCCCGAGATTTCCGGCAGCGTCGACACCGCCCGCTTGTGGCGCAGCAGCGACTTCGGCGTCATCAGGATCAGCGGCTTGCGGAAATCCCGCTTCAGCTGCCGGCGCAGGATGTGGAAATAGTTGGCCGGCGTCGTGCAGTTGGCCACTTGCATGTTGTCTTCGGCGCAAAGCTGCAGGAAGCGTTCCAGGCGGGCCGAGGAGTGCTCCGGGCCCTGGCCTTCATAGCCGTGCGGCAACAGGCAGACGAGGCCCGACATTCTGAGCCACTTGCGCTCGCCGGAGGAGATGAACTGGTCGAACACCACCTGGGCGCCGTTGGCGAAGTCGCCGAACTGCGCTTCCCACAGCGTCAGCGCCTTCGGCTCGGCCAGGCTGTAGCCATATTCGAAGCCGAGCACCGCCTCTTCCGACAGCATCGAGTTGATGACTTCGTAGCCCGCCTGCGCCGCCGACAGATTGTTGAGCGGGATGTAGCGGGTCTCGTCGCGCTGGTCGTAGAGCACCGAATGGCGCTGCGAGAAGGTGCCGCGTTCGGAATCCTGCCCCGAGAGGCGGATCGGGTTGCCGTCGAGCAGGATGGCGCCGAAGGCGAGCGCCTCGGCTGTCGACCAGTCGATGCCTTCGCCCGATTCGATCGCCTCGCGACGGTTCTCGAGGAAGCGGATGATCGTCTTGTGCGCCTCGAAGCCCTTCGGCACCTCGGTCAGCTTCTTGCCGATCTCCTTAAGCGTCTTGACCGGGACGGCGGTTTTGCCGCGCCTTTGTTCGTCCTGGTTGTCGGCCGTACGCAGGCCCGACCAGGCGCCGTCGAGCCAGTCGGCCTTGTTGGGCTTGTAGTGCTGGCCGACTTCCCATTCCTGCTCCAGGTGCGCGCGCCAGTCGGCCTTCATCTGGTCGAGTTCGGCCTGGCTGATATGGCCCTCGGCGATCAGCCGCTCGCCATAGATCTGCACCGTCGTCTTATGGGTGCGGATGTTGCGGTACATGATCGGCTGGGTGAAAGCCGGCTCGTCGCCCTCATTGTGGCCGAAGCGGCGGTAGCAGAACATGTCGACCACAACGGGCTTGTGGAATTTCATGCGGAATTCGATCGCCACCTTGGTGGCATGCACCACGGCTTCCGGATCGTCGCCATTGACGTGGAAGATCGGCGCCTCGATCATCTTGGCGACGTCGGACGGATAGGGCGACGAGCGCGAGAAGCGCGGATTGGTGGTGAAGCCGATCTGGTTGTTGATGATGAAATGCAGCGTGCCGGCGACGCGGTGGCCGCGCAGGCCCGACAGGCCGAGGATTTCGGCGATCACGCCCTGGCCGGCGAAGGCGGCATCGCCATGCAGCAGCAGCGGCAGCACCTTGGCGCGCTCCTCCAGCGGCACGATCTCCTCGCGGCCGCGACCGAACAGAGAGTCCTGCTTGGCGCGCGCCTTGCCCATCACCACCGGATCGACGATCTCCAGATGCGAGGGGTTGGCGGTCAGCGACAGATGCACCTTGTTGCCGTCGAACTCGCGGTCCGACGACGCGCCGAGATGGTACTTGACGTCGCCCGAGCCCTCGACCTCGTCGGGCGCGGCCGAGCCACCCTTGAACTCGTGGAAAATGGCGCGGTGCGGTTTGGCCATCACCTGGCTGAGCACGTTCAGCCGGCCGCGATGGGCCATGCCGAGTACGATTTCCTTCATGCCGAGCTGGCCGCCGCGCTTGACGATCTGTTCCAGCGCCGGAATCAACGCTTCACTGCCGTCGAGGCCGAAACGCTTGGTGCCCTTGTACTTGACGTCGATGAACTGCTCGAAGCCTTCCGCCTCCACCAGCTTCGAGAGGATCGCCTTCTTGCCCGTGGCGGTGAAGGAGATTTCCTTGTCGGCGCCTTCGATACGCGCCTGGATCCAGGCCTTTTCCTCGGGATCGGAGATGTGCATGAACTCGACGCCGAGCGTCGAGCAATAGGTGCGGGTCAGGATCTCCAGCATCTGCCGAATAGAGCCGAATTCGAGGCCGAGCACGTTGTCGAGGAAGATCGGCCGGTCGTAGTCGGCTTCGGTGAAGCCGTAATTCTCGGGCGACAATTCATTGTAGTCCTCGAGCGGCTTGGCGATGCCGAGCGGATCGAGATTGGCGTGCAGATGGCCGCGCATGCGGTAGGCGCGGATCATCATGATGGCGCGCACGGAATCGCGCGTCGCCTGGTGCACATCGGCGTCGGACAGGACCACGCCGTTGGTGACCGCCTTGTCCTTGACCTTCTTTTCGATCGTCTTCTCGACGATGCCCCAATTGCCGTCGAGCGCCGAAACCAGTTCGCCATTGGCCTGCAGCGGCCAGGAGAGCTTTTCCCATGAGGCGCCCTTGGCGTTCCTGCGCACATCGCCGGCATCGTCCTTCAGCCCGGCGAAGAACTCCTGCCACTCGGGATTGACCGAGGCGGGATCGTCGTCATAGGCGGCGTACAGCGCGTCGATATAGTCCGCGTTGCCGCCATAGAGGAAAGAGGTGAGCGAAAACTGGTCGTTGGCCTGATCTTGTCTTGCCATTTTTTGTCTGCGGAGCCCGGCTCCGTCTCCTGTTTTTGGAGGGGAGTAGGGCAGTAGGGGAGTAAGGCAGTAGGGAAAGCAGCCGCGCTCGTCCCGTTCTTCCTATTCCCCTACTGCCCTACTCCTTACTCCCTTACTGCCTTAACCCTTGATCGCCTCGACCAGCGTTGTGCCCAGCCGTGCCGGCGAAGGCGATACCTTGATGCCGGCCGATTCCATCGCCGCGATCTTGTCTTCCGCGCCGCCCTTGCCGCCGGAGATGACCGCGCCCGCGTGGCCCATGGTGCGGCCGGCCGGCGCCGTGCGCCCGGCGATGAAGCCGGCCATCGGCTTCTTGCGGCCACGCTTGGCTTCGTCCTTGAGGAACTGCGCGGCGTCTTCCTCGGCCGAACCGCCGATCTCGCCGATCATGATGATCGACTTGGTCTCGTCGTCGGCGAGGAACATCTCGAGCACGTCGATGAACTCCGTGCCCTTGACGGGGTCGCCGCCAATGCCGACGGCGGTGGTCTGGCCGAGGCCGACATTGGTGGTCTGGAACACTGCCTCATAGGTAAGTGTTCCCGAGCGCGAAACAACGCCGACCGAGCCCTTGCGGAATATGTTGCCGGGCATGATGCCGATCTTGCATTCGTTGGGGGTGAGCACGCCCGGGCAGTTCGGCCCGATCAGCCGCGAGGCCGAGCGGTCGAGCCGCGCCTTGACCTTGATCATGTCCATCACCGGAATGCCTTCGGTGATGCAGATGATCAGCGGGATCTCGGCCTCGATCGCTTCCAGGATGGCTTCGGCGGCACCCGCCGGCGGCACGTAGACGACGGACGCGTTGGCGCCGGTCTTTGCCTTGCCCTCGGCGACAGTGGCGAAGATCGGCAGGTTCTCGCCCTTCGACCCGGTCCAGGTCTCGCCGCCCTTCTTGGGATGGATGCCGCCCACCATCTTGGTGCCATGATAGGCCAGCGCCTGTTCGGTGTGGAACGTGCCGGTCTTGCCGGTCAGGCCCTGCACCAGCACCTTGGTGTTCTTGTCGACGAGAATGGACATGGGTGATGCGCCTCTGAATTCAGCGATTACAAGAAAGGATTGACGGCTCGGACCGAGCCATAAACCTGGTTGTGATTGAGGTCTTCGGTGTAGAAAATCGGCGCGCCGAGCCGCTCCGCGGCTGCGAGCAGCGCTGCGTGGTAGTATTTAAGCTGATAGCGGCGCGCGACACGAAGTCCTGCGATGACATATGCCTGGTCGACCGGGACAAACGGCAACGTGCCGAGGAACACCAGCCACTGATCGACCACTGCGTCGGCAGAGACTGACTTGCGTCTTGCAACGTTTGCGAACTCGGCCAAGGTCTGGCCAGAGACGCCGAAGACAGTCTCCAGCACAAGCCTTTGCGCGATATCGTGTCGGCGAGGATCACTTGTCCTCTCCGAAGCCGCGTACAGCAGGACGTTCGAGTCGAGAAAGCATTCTATCTTCTCGTTCGGCATAGATCTCGTCCCGATTCCATTTGTACGCCGGGCCCAGGTCGAGCGGAGTTTCGGCCATCAGCCTACGCATACCTTCCCGCGCCCAGGCAATCCGGTCTTCCTGCTCGACTTCATGCGCAAGCAGTGAACGAATAAGGGCGTTGAGCGTCGTCTTGCGGCGTTCGGCTAGGCCTCGCGCCTTTTCCAGCAGAGCCTCGTCCATGGCCAGGGTGACGTTCTTCATCGTTCATCTCCACATAAATACACAGCCATTATATGTGTGATTATGTGTAATTCTTCAACCGCCTTACCCACGAGCTCGATCATTCAGCCTTCCCCTATCGCGGAAGGCGGGACGCGCCGGTAGAGGCCGCTCACCATGTCTTGCCAGCCGTCGCTGCCGACAGGCTGGAATTGCAGCCGCATGCGATAGCTGTCGCTGCCATCGAAATCGTAGCTCACGCGTGCGGCCCCGCGCGGTGACGAGCGCAGCAGCGTCAGCCTATTGCCGTCCCACGTGCCCGTGGCCGGCGAGGCCGGCACCAAACCCATCGAATCGAACTGGTGCATGGTCACCGCGCCGCTTTGCTGGTCGAAGCCGAACACATTGTGCGCGCCGAACGAAACCGTGCCGTCGCGGCGCTGGCGATAGCGTTGCACCACGAACAGGCCGCCGAACTGTGCCTCCGCCAGCACTTCGGAAGTCGCCGTGCCGGCATCGGTCCATTGCGTGCCCGCCACCTCTTCCTCGCCGCGCCAGGCGCCGACCAGCGCCTGCAGGCGCTGGTGATCGGCCGAGAGCGAGGAGAAGGGGGACGCGTTCATGGCTCAGAGCCGCTTCAGTTCGGTGACGGTAAGATCGCTCTTGGCATTGCCGGTGTTGAGCGTCGTCGCCGGCTCGAACATCAGCACCACTGGCTCGGCGGTCAGCGAGCGCGGCCGGTGCTCGACGCCACGCGGCACGACGATGAAATCGCCCTCGCCAAGCTCGACCGGACCATCGCGGAAATCGATGGCGATACGGCCGCGCAACACGAGGAAAGCTTCGTCCTCATTGTCATGCGCGTGCCAGTCGAAGGCCTCGCCGAACTTGGCGACCTTCGCCTGGCTGTCATTGACGTCGCCGGCGACATGCGGATCGAACACCTTGGTGATCTTCGCGTCCGCCGCCTCGACCAGGTTTATCTTGCGCGGAGGCACCGGCTCAGCCCTTCACCGCCGCCACGATCTTCTTGGCCGCGTCGTCGAGATCATCGGCCGAGACGACATTCAGGCCACTGTCGTTGATGATCTTCTTGCCGAGCTCGGCATTGGTGCCTTCCAGGCGCACCACCAGCGGCACCTTCAGGCCGACTTCCTTGACCGCGGCAATCACGCCNCTCGGCATTGGTGCCTTCCAGGCGCACCACCAGCGGCACCTTCAGGCCGACTTCCTTGACCGCGGCAATCACGCCCTCGGCGATGATGTCGCACTTCATGATGCCGCCGAAGATGTTGATCAATATGCCTTTGACCGCCGGATCCTTGGTGATGATCTTGAACGCCGCCGTCACCTTCTCCTTCGACGCGCCGCCGCCGACATCGAGGAAGTTGGCGGGCTCGGCGCCATAGAGCTTGATGATGTCCATCGTTGCCATGGCAAGGCCGGCACCGTTGACCATGCAGCCGATATTGCCGTCGAGCGCGACATAGGCGAGGTCGTATTTCGACGCCTCGATTTCCTTCTCGTCCTCTTCGGTGGTGTCGCGCAGTTCCATCACGTCGGGGTGGCGAAACAGCGCGTTGTTGTCGAACGATACTTTTGCGTCGAGCACGCGCAGCCGGCCGTTCTTCATGACGATCAGCGGGTTGACCTCGAGCAGGCTCATATCCTTCTCGACGAACGCCTTGTAGAGGATCGGGAACAGCGTGTTGCCATCCCCGGCCGCGTCGCCGTCAAGCTTGAGCGCGCCGTTGAGCGCCTTCAGATCGGCCGCGGTCACACCCTTTTCCGGATCGATGGCGACGGTGATGATCTTTTCCGGCGTATCATGCGCGACCGCCTCGATGTCCATGCCGCCCTCGGTCGAGACGACGAAGGCGACACGGCCGACCGAACGGTCGACCAGGATCGACAGATAGAGTTCACGGTCGATGTCGGCGCCGTCCTCGATGTAGAGGCGGTTGACCTGCTTGCCGGCAGGCCCGGTCTGCTTGGTGACCAGCGTGTGGCCGAGCATCTCGTTGGCGTTGACGACGACATCGGCCACCGACTTCGCCAAGCGCACGCCGCCCTTGGCGTCAGGGCCAAGTTCCTTGAACTTGCCCTTGCCGCGTCCGCCGGCATGGATCTGGCTCTTCACCACATAGAGCGGGCCGGGAAGCGCTTGTGCCGCGGCTTCCGCCTCACCTGCCTTGAACACCGGCACCCCTTCGGCCACCGGCGCGCCAAAGCTCTTCAGCAGCGCCTTGCCCTGATATTCATGGATGTTCATATGGATTGTCTCCAGATCGGCTGCTGGGGTTCACTTAGAGGCGAGTTGCGGCGCGATCTTGACGCAGGCCTCGGTCAGGCCCTGCACCGTCGCCACCGAAGCGTCGAACATCTTCTGCTCGGCCTTGTTGAGGTCGATCTCGATGATGCGCTCGACACCGCCGGCGCCGATGACCACGGGAACGCCGACATAGGTGCCCTTGACCCCATACTGGCCGGAAAGGTGCGCCGCGCACGGCAGCACGCGTTTCTTGTCCTTGAGATAGGCTTCGGCCATCGAGATCGCCGAGGCGGCCGGGGCGTAGTAGGCCGAGCCGGTCTTGAGCAGGCCGACGATCTCGGCGCCGCCGTCGCGGGTGCGTTGCACGATCTGGTCGAGCTTCTCCTTCGAGGTCCAGCCCATCTTGATGAGATCGGGCAGCGGAATGCCCGATACCGTCGAATAACGGATCATCGGCACCATGGAATCGCCGTGGCCGCCGAGCACGAAGGCGGTGACGTCCTCGACCGAGACCTTGAATTCCTCGGCCAGGAAGTAGCGGAAGCGCGAACTGTCGAGCACGCCGGCCATGCCGACGACGTGGGTTTTGGGCAGGCCGGAGAACTTCTGCAGCGCCCACACCATGGCGTCGAGCGGATTGGTTATGCAGATGACGAAAGCCTTCGGCGCGTATTTCTTCAGGCCGGCGCCGACCTGTTCCATGACCTTGAGGTTGATGCCAAGCAGGTCGTCGCGGCTCATGCCCGGCTTGCGCGGCACGCCGGCGGTGACGATGCAGACATCGGCGCCCTCGATGCCGGCATAGTCGTTGACACCGGTCAGCCGGGAATCGAAACCATCGACCGGCGACGACTGCGCGATATCGAGGCCCTTGCCCTGCGGGACGCCCTCGGCGATATCGAACAGCACCACGTCGCCGAGGTCCTTGAGGCCGATCATGTGGGCGAGCGTGCCGCCGATCATGCCCGAGCCGATGAGCGCTATCTTGTTGCGTGCCATGTGAGGATGTTTTCCCTTTGTCTGTGACTGCGCCCAAGTCTTTGACGACTTGATGACGGTGCCGAGGAAGGAGGCCGGAATGTTGCGGGAAACCGCGAGATTTCGCCGCACCCAATAGCCCCGGTGCGAGGTAAATTCAAACGATTATTTTGGGGTGAGCATTTTCAATCGGTTAGATGGTTTGGGATTTACGTAAACGTCAAAGTTTGTAAGCCGACTTGGAGGAATCTACACAATGAAGATGGAAATCGTAAGGCTTGAAGCCGGCGATGACGCCCTTGTGATGCGGATCGCCGAGGATGTGTTTGAGTCTTGGAGCTGGCGGGACAGCGCCCCCCTCTGTCCTGCCGGACATCTCCCCCACACGGGGGGAGATTGGCAGCTTCGGTGCTCCGCTCACCCTTGTAACGTCGCAGATCGGCGAAATCCGAGACGACGGCCGATCTCCCCCCTCGTGGGGGAGATGTCCGGTAGGACAGAGGGGGGCGCGAAAGATCGCGGCTTCCAGAGATTCTCTTTACACCTGCGCCTGCTGCGCTTCGGCCGGCGCCGCCTTCGCCTTCCGCCGCTCCGCCCAATCCTCCAGCCAGTCCCGGCTCTGCATCTCGATCAGGCGTGAGGCCGTGCGTTCGAATTCGAACACCTCGACGCCGCGCTTGGCCACATAAAGCTCTTGCGGCGGAGCGTCGGCGCTCACCACCAGCCGTGTGTGATGGTCGTAGAGCGTGTCGATCAGCAGGATGAAGCGCTTGGCCTCGTTGCGTTTGCCTTCGCCCAGCACCGGCACATGGTCGACGAAGACGGTCGAGAAGCGCCCGGCAATGGCCAGGAAATCGCGAGCGCCAAGCGGCTTTTCGCAGAGATCGGCGAAGGAAAAACGCGCCGCGTCGCTGGCCGCGGCCGGCACGATCACTTGCCGCCCCTTCAGCATCAGCGACGTCGCGGCCGTCGGCGTGCCGCGCGTCATCGTTTGCCAGGCCTCGTCGAGCGCCCGGTCGGCGGCAGCGTCGGCCGGCGTGACATAGACCGGCGTGCGGGCGAGCTTTTCCAGCCGGTAGTCCTTGTCGCTGTCGAGCGACAGCACCTGCGCGTGCCGTTCCAGTATGGCGATGAACGGCAGGAACAGCTGGCGGTTCAGCCCGTCGCTATAAAGGTTCTCCGGCGCCACGTTCGAAGTGGCGACCAGCACCACGCCGCTGGCGAACAATGCCGAGAACAGCCGCGACAGGATCATCGCGTCGGCGATGTCGGTGACCGAGAACTCGTCGAAGCACAACACCCAGGCCTGCTCGGCCAGCGCCTTGGCCACCGGCGGGATCGGGTCGTCTTCCCTGACCTCGCCATTCTTGCGCGCCTGCCGGTGCTTCTGGATGCGGTCCTGCACGTCGGCCATGAAGTCGTTGAAATGGACCCGGCGCTTGCGCCGGACCGGCAGCAGCTCGAAGAACATGTCCATCAGCATGGTCTTGCCGCGGCCGACGCCGCCATGGATATAGAGGCCCTTGACGACGTCCCTGGTCTCGCGCTTGCGGGCAAACAGCCAGCCCAGCGCACTCGATTTGTGCGCCAGCCGTTTTGCCGAGATCTCCGATGTCAGCCGGTCGAGTGCCGCGGCGATCCGTTCCTGCGCCGGATCGCGTTCGATCGCGCCGGTTTCCACCAGATGGTCGTAGCGCTGCCTGACGGTCGCATGGGTCTGGAGGCCGTCACGCAGATGCATCGGTCACGTCGTTTGTACAGAGCAAGAATCCTCAGGGACGAGGTGTGTTGAGATTCAGGTCAGGCCGAGCCGAGAATGGTGGCTTTCGAGAACCGGAGCGGAGCGTACTTAAAGTACGTGAGCACCGGAAGCGCAGAAAACTGCCGTTCGCAGGCCGGCATCACCTGAATATCGNGCGGAGCGTACTTAAAGTACGTGAGCACCGGAAGCGCAGAAAACTGCCGTTCGCAGGCCGGCATCACCTGAATATCGGCATACATAGCCTACCTTGTAAGCGAAATCGGCTGGCCGCTGGAAGTCTGGCCGTCGAATTTGGAGCCGCCCGAGGAATAGAGCCGCGCCAGCGAACCGCCATTCTCGTCATAGAGCGTCAACTGCTTGCCGGCGACATTCCAGGACTTGATGCCGTCGATCGGCGCCGGGCAATGCAGCGGCCCGGCGCGGAAGCCGGCGCCGAACTTGGTCTGCGGCGTCGCTACCTTGCAGCTCTGGCCGGCAACGCTGACGTTCCATACGCCGGCGACGCTGGCCGCGCTGAGGTCCGCGGCCCCTGCCGGCGCTGTGCCATCCGGCGGCAAGGACGCGACCTGCGTGTTCGCCGGCGCTGTCGGGAATTGCGCTGGGTCGGTGGTGCCGGGCGCGGCCGGCGGCGGCAGCTGGTTCGAGGTCACCTGGCCAGCCGGGGCCGGCTGCAGCGGCGCCGGCTGCTGGTCGTCCATCGACGAGAAGCGTGAGGTCGAGCAGCCGCCCGCAAAAAGCGCTGCCAACGATACGGCCACCAGACCGCTTTTCGAAAAATTCATTACAACCTCCGTCGGATCCGGCTGGGGGGATGCCGTCCGCGCAATCTCACCTCCACCAAGATGGAGAAGGTGGCGAAATTTCAACCCGATATGGTTAAAATAGGGTTTGCAGCAATATTTGTTGCAAATTTATCGCAATGACATGGACCGGAGTTTCGCCGTTCGGCCTCGACGATCACGAATGGAGAAGCGTCCATCCCTGTCATTCTCGTGACGGCTGCTTGCACGAATCGGCGCAGATCCTATGTCTAGGGGCCGAAATCCGCTGGAGCGCAGACGTTGGCCGCGAGGAAGAAAAACGCCAACCGCTATTACAGCGGCCCGCCCAGCGACCATTTCGATGGCACCCTCTTCTTCAATCCTGGCGGCCAGCCGCCCGGGCGTTTCGCCGACGCGCTCAAATGGCAGTTCAACGGCCAACGCGCGAAGTGGCCCGCGGCCGATCCGAGCCCTTTTCCGCAGGCAAGGCCGGCAACGAAGGTCGAAGGTGCCGACCTCGCGGTGACCATGATCGGCCACGCCACGCTGCTGGTCCAGACCGCTGGGCTGAACATCCTCACTGATCCGATCTGGTCGCAACGCGCATCGCCGTTTTCCTTCGCCGGACCGAAGCGCGTCAACCCGCCGGGCGTCGCCTTTGCCGATTTGCCGCCCATCGACCTCGTGCTGGTCAGCCACAATCATTACGACCATCTCGATCTCGCCACGCTCAGGCAGTTGAAAGTCGGCCATGACCCGCTGCTGATCACTCCGCTCGGCAATGACATGCTGATTGGCCAAGCGGTTCCCGGCATGCGGCTGGCGGCGCATGACTGGGGCGACAGGATCGACATCGGCAATGGCGTTGCCGTCCATGTCGAGCCGGCGCATCATTGGTCGGCGCGCGGCGCGCGCGACCGTCGCATGGCGCTGTGGGCCGGCTTCGTTGTTGAGACACCGGACGGCAAGATCTATTTCGCCGGCGATACCGGCTTCCACGATGGCATCAACTACCAGCTGATGGCTGACAAGCATGGCGGCTTCCGCTTCGCCATCCTGCCGATCGGCGCCTACGAGCCGCGCTGGTTCATGGCACCCCAGCACCAGAACCCGGAGGAAGCGGTGCAAGGCATGAAACTGTGCAATGCGGCTTTCGCCGCCGGCTGCCACTGGGGCACCTTCCAGCTCACCGATGAGCCGATCGACGAGCCGGTCCGGAGGCTGGCCGAGGCGCTTGCGGCCGAGCAGCTGCCGCCGGAGCGCTTTCGCGCCTTGCGGCCCGGCGAAGTCTGGAACGTGCCCTGAGGTCAGGCCTTGGCATCTGCCAGGATTGGCGTTTACCTCACGCCGGTTTTCGCCCACCATGATGTCGTGATGTTTCGAGGAACGGAGTCGCGTCTCATGAAAACAGTCCTGGCAGCCCTCATGGCCGCCGCAATCTCCACCTCGACGGCCTTTGCCGGTGAGATCGGCGACCGTGCCGCCGAAGCGGAAAAGCTGCTCCAGTCCGGTGATTCCGCCGGCGCGCTGGAAAAGTTCCGCGGCGCCGAAGACGCGCTGTGGGAGGCGATGCCGCTCGCCGTGCTCAACGTCAAGCACGTCGACACGGCGGCGGGTTTCGGCATCTACACCGAGCGCGCGAACCACATCTACAAACCCGGCGAGAAGATCGTGCTCTACATGGAGCCGGTCGGCTACGGTTACGGCTCCGACGGGCTCGGCAACAAGCAGATCTCGCTTTCGGTCGACCTGACCGTGGTCTCCGCATCCGGCGAGGAACTCGGCAAAATGGAGAAGATCAGCCGCGTCCAGGTCGCCTCGCGCTCGCGCAACCGCGAGCTGTTCTTCAAGCTGGACTTGTCCCTCGATGGCTTGCCGCCCGGCAAATACCGCTGCGACTTCCTCATGCACGACGAGAATTCGAGCAAGACGGGGCCGTTCAGCACCGACATCGAGATCGCCGGCTAGGTTTCGCCGCTGACATTCCCTCGCGAGCGACGGAACCCAAGCACGACAGCAGCGTTTTCATGCAGTTACAAAATCTGTCGGCTCGAGAGGCATTTCCATGCTCAGATGGATCATCATTCTCCTGATCATCGCCGCCGCCGCCAGCCTGCTCGGCATGCCGGCGTTGGCCGGGGCCGCAGCCACTGGCGCGCGCATCCTTATCGGTATCGTGCTCATCATCTTCCTGCTGATCTTGTTTGGGGTCTTCGCGGTGACGTAAAGCGGCTGCGCACTGGTAATTCCCGCCCGTTTCCGCCATATAGCGCCAAACGGACACGGAACCTTTCGGAGCGATGGCAAGCACGACCCCTTTCGCCAAGATGAACGGCATCGGCAACGAGATTATCGTCGCCGACATGCGCGGCCGCGCCGATCGGGTGACGGCGGCCGCGGCGATCGCGCTCAACGCGGATGCCGCGACCGGCTTCGACCAGATAATGGCGATCCACGATGCGAGGACGCTGGGCACCGCCTTTTTCATCGACATATTGAATTCCGACGGCACCGGTGCACAGGCTTGCGGCAACGGCATGCGCTGCGTCGTCCAGGCGCTCGCCGCCGAGACCGGCCAGAAGAGCTTCACCTTCGAGACCGTCGCCGGCATCCTCAACGCCAGTGAACATGCCGACGGCTCGATCTCGGTCGACATGGGCATGCCGCGTTTCGGCTGGCAGGACATTCCGCTGGCCGAAGAATTCCGCGACACCCGCATGATCGAATTGCAGATCGGCCCGATCGACGCACCGGTGCTGCATTCCCCCTCCGCCGTCTCGATGGGCAACCCGCACGTCATCTTCTGGGTCGACCGCGACGTCTGGTCCTACGAGCTCGACCGTTTCGGCCCGCTGCTCGAGAACCACCCGATCTTCCCCGAACGCGCCAACATCACCATCGCGCAGGTCACGTCGCCCGAGAGCATGATCATTCGCACCTGGGAACGCGGCGCCGGCCTGACCAAGGCCTGCGGCTCCGCCTCCTGCGCCGCCGTGGTGGCAGCGGCCCGCACCAGGCGGACCGGGCGCAGCGTCAGCCTGCTGACCCCCGGCGGCGGCACGCTGCATGTCGAATGGCGCGACGACAACCATGTCATCCTGACCGGTGCCGCCGAATGGGAATTTTCCGGCAGCTTCGATCCCTCGACCGGCGCCTGGGCCCGCGACACCGAAAGCGCGGCCTGATGTCGGTTGCTGAGGCCCCCAGCCGCATCGACGTGGTGACCTTCGGCTGCCGGCTGAACACCTATGAATCCGAAGTGATGCGGCGCGAGGCCGAAACCGCGGGTCTCGGCGCGCTGGACGGCGGTGCCGTGATCTTCAACACTTGCGCCGTCACCGGCGAGGCCGTGCGCCAGGCCAGGCAGGCGATCCGCAAGGCGCGCCGCGACAACCCGAAGGCGCGCATCATCGTCACCGGCTGCGCTGCGCAAACCGAGCCCGAAAAATTCGCCGCCATGGACGAGGTCGATCTCGTGCTTGGCAATGAGGAGAAGCTGAAGGCAAACGCCTATCGCGCACTGCCGGACTTTGGCGTCAACGACACCGAGAAGGCCCGCGTCAACGACATCTTCTCGGTGCGCGAGACCGCCGGCCACATGGTCGACGCCATCGAGGGCCGGGCGCGTGCCTTCGTCCAGGTGCAGAATGGCTGCGACCATCGCTGCACCTTCTGCATCATCCCTTACGGCCGCGGCAATTCGCGCTCGGTGCCGATGGGCGCCGTGGTCGAGCAGGTCAAGCGTCTCGCCGGCAACGGTTATGCCGAGATCGTGCTGACCGGCGTCGACATGACGTCTTTTGGCGCCGACCTGCCGGGTGCGCCCAAGCTCGGCAAGCTTGTGAAGACGATCCTCAGGCAGGTGCCGGACGTGAAGCGCCTGCGGCTGTCGTCGATCGATTCCATCGAGGCCGACGACGACCTGCTCGACGCCATCGCCACCGAGCCCAGGCTGATGCCGCACCTGCATCTGTCGCTGCAATCGGGCGACGACATGATCCTGAAGCGCATGAAGCGCCGCCATCTGCGCGACCAGTCGATCCGCTTCTGCGAGGATGTGCGCAAGCTGCGCCCTGCAATCGTCTTCGGCGCCGACATCATCGCCGGCTTCCCGACCGAGACCGACGACATGTTCGAGAACTCGATAGACATCGTCGCCGAATGCGGCCTGACCCATCTCCACGTCTTTCCGTTCAGCCCGCGCGAAGGCACGCCCGCCGCACGCATGCCGCAGCTGCGCCGCGAGGTGGTCAAGCAGCGCGCCGCCCGGCTGCGCGCGGCCGGCGAAGCCGCCTATCGCCGTCACCTCTCGTCACTTCCCGGCACCCGCCAGTCGATCTTGATCGAGCATGACGGGCTTGGCCGCACCGAAGGCTTCACCCTTGCCGCACTCGGCGCCGGCAGCCCGGGCGAGATCGTCGAAGCGACAATTACTGGCCACGATGGCGCGCGGCTGATCGCGGCCCCGCTTGCCGCTTGCGCCGCCTGAGAAACGCAAGGCATGGCTGGTTTTTTCAAGAAGATATTTTCGTTCGGCAAGAAAGAAATTGTCGAGGAACGGATCGACGAGACCGCGCCCCTCCCGCCGATCAAATGGGATGCGCTGGACGCACTGAAGCCGGCGGCCGAGCCTGCGCCCCACCCTCCCCTCGATGGGGAGGGTCGCCACGAAGTGGCGGGGAGGGGTGACAGCGCCGACGCCGGCGCCAGTCACCCCCACCCCCGAGCTGCGCTCGGGACCTCCCCCATCGAGGGGGAGGTAAAGCCCGAGCCGGCGCCCACCNGGGGGGGGGGGGGGGGGGGTGACAGCGCCGACGCCGGCGCCAGTCACCCCCACCCCCGAGCTGCGCTCGGGACCTCCCCCATCGAGGGGGAGGTAAAGCCCGAGCCGGCGCCCACCATCCCGCCCTCGCCCGAGCCGACGGTTCCATCCGAACCGGAACCGCTGCCCGAGCCCGAGCCGGACGAGGAGCCGGCACCCGCGCCAGAGACCCCGGAGCCGCCGGCGCCTGAGGAAATTCCGGTACCCCCGGCGGTTCCGGAGCCCGTTCCCGAGCCACAGCCGCAAGAAGTTCCTGCTCCCGCGCCTGCCGAGCCGGAAATCGTTCCATCGCGCCCGCAGACACCGCCGGAGCCAGCGCCCGTCGAAGTGCCGGTGCCGCCTGCCGAGATTCCAGCCGAGACGCCGCCGGTAGAGGTGCCGCCGGCCGCGCCTTCCGCTCAACCAATTTCAGAAGCCAGCGCCGCCCCTCATCCGCCTGCCGGCACCTTCTCCCCGTATAGTGACGGGGAGAAGGAAGAAGCGCCAACGCCCCACCCTCCCCTCGATGGGGAGGGTCGCCACGAAGCGGCGGGGCGGGGTGATAGCGCCGACGCTGGCGCTAGTCACCCCCACCCCCGAGCTGCGCTCGGGACCTCCCCCATCGAGGGGGAGGTAAAGCGCACGCCGCCCGACGCTATATCTGCACCGGTCGAGGCGCAGCCCGTCCAGCCACGACCGGAGCCCAAACCCGCCCCGGGTAAAGTGACTGTCACCAAGAAGGTCGAGCAGAAGGCCGAACCGGTGAAGGCGCCGGAGCCGGCGCCGAGGCGCTCGTGGTTCCAGCGCATGCGCGACGGGCTTGCCCGCTCCTCGCGCGAGCTCACCGGCAACATCGCCGGCGTCTTCACCAAGCGCAAGCTGGACGAGGAGACGCTGCAGGATCTGGAGGACGTGCTGATCCGCGCCGACCTCGGCATGGAGACGGCCTTGCGCGTCACCGATGCTCTGGCCTCCAGCCGCTACGGCAAGGACGTCTCCGACACCGAA
Organism: Mesorhizobium sp. LNHC232B00; assembly: GCF_000502435.1. NCBI lineage: Bacteria > Pseudomonadati > Pseudomonadota > Alphaproteobacteria > Hyphomicrobiales > Phyllobacteriaceae > Mesorhizobium > Mesorhizobium sp. LNHC232B00. The sequence continues at coordinate 40,775 of NZ_AYWP01000032.1, read as the reverse complement.
GTGCGCGCCATCATGGCGGCCGAGGTGGAGAAGGTGCTGACCCACGTCGCCATGCCGCTGGAGCTCGACCTCTCGCACAAGCCGCATGTCATCCTGGTGGTCGGCGTCAACGGCACCGGCAAGACCACGACCATCGGCAAGCTCGCTGCCAAGCTGACCGATGGCGGCCTGTCGGTGATGCTCGCCGCCGGCGACACTTTCCGCGCTGCCGCGATCGAACAGCTCAAGATCTGGGGCGAGCGCACGAACTCGCCGGTCATCGCCTCCAAGCTCGGCGCCGATGCCGCCGGCCTCGCATACGATGCTTTCGAGCGGGCGAAGGAAGCCGGGTCCGACGTGCTGATCATCGACACCGCCGGCCGCCTGCAGAACAAGACCGAGCTGATGGCGGAACTGGAAAAGATCGTCCGCGTGCTCGGCAAGCTCGATCCGGAAGCGCCACACACCGTGCTGCAAACCGTCGACGCCACCACCGGCCAGAACGCGCTCAATCAGGTCGAGATCTTCCGCAATGTCGCCGGCGTCAACGGACTGGTGATGACCAAGCTGGACGGCACGGCGCGCGGCGGTATTCTGGTGGCGATCGCGGCGAAGCACAAATTGCCGGTCTATTTCATCGGCGTCGGCGAACAGGTCGACGACCTCGAACCTTTCTCGGCAAGCGAATTCGCCAGGGCGATCGCTGGAGTTGCATAGCGGCATGATCCCGAAAATTTTTGAACGGGATCGTGCGTAAGAAGGAAGATCATGAACCCACCCATTCTCGAACGCGACCCGTCCGACCCGCAGAAAGAGAAGAAGGAAGGCGTCAATCCCGTACTCAAGCTGGTGCTGGAGCTGGGTCCCTTGCTGGTCTTCTTCTTTGCCAATGCGCGCGGCCCGTGGCTGGTGGAGAAATTCCCGGTGCTGGCGGAGTTCGGCGGTCCGATCTTCGTCGCCACCGGTCTCTTCATGGCCGCCACGGCCATCGCGCTGGTCGTGTCATGGCTGCTTATTCGCAGCTTGCCGATCATGCCGTTGGTGTCCGGCGTCGTCGTCTTCATCTTCGGCGCGCTGACGCTCTATCTGCAGGACGACATCTTCATCAAGATGAAGCCGACCATCGTCAACACACTGTTCGGCGGCGTGCTGCTCGGCGGACTGTTCTTCGACCGGTCGCTGCTCGGCTATGTCTTCGAATCCGCCTTCAAGCTCGACGCCGAAGGCTGGCGCAAGCTCACTTTCCGCTGGGGCCTGTTCTTCCTGTTCCTGGCCATCGTCAATGAAGTGGTGTGGCGCAATTTTTCCACCGATGCCTGGGTTACCTTCAAGGTCTGGGGCATCATGCCGATCACGCTTCTGTTCACCTTCAGCCAAATGCCGCTGATCCTGCGCCATTCGCTGGACGACAAGGCAAGTGGAGAACAGAAGGCCGGCGGGGAAGAAAAGGCCGGCAAGTAGAGCAATTCCAGGAAAAGCGCGTAACGCCTTCCCTAGTGAATTGCCTCAAGAACCAAATGGGAGAGAGGGTCATGGAATTCGTCAGCACGCGCGCGGAACTGCGGACCATCTACAAGACGCCGCGGCCGACCGATGGTTCGATTCGCAAGGAATTGAAGGCGCTCGACGGCCATTGCCGTTCCTTCATCGGCAAGAGCCCGTTCGTGCTGATCGGCTCCTCCGATGGCGAAGGCAATTCCGACGTAACGCCGAAGGGCGACAAGCCGGGCTTCGCCGTCGTTCTCGACGACAGGACCATCGCCATTCCAGACCGGCCCGGCAACAACCGGCTGGACACGCTGGAAAACATCCTGCGTAATCCCTCGGTCGGGCTGCTTTTCCTCATTCCCGGCATGAATGAGACGCTGCGCGTCAATGGCGATGCCCGCATCACCGTCGACGCGGGTTTGCGCGAGCGCCTTTCCGTCGATGGCAAGGAGCCGCAAAGCGTCATCGTCGTCACCGTCAAGGCCACCTACATGCATTGCGCCAAGGCCTTCATGCGCTCCGACCTGTGGAAGCCGGAGACCTGGTACGACCGCGCGACGCTGCCGACACTCGGCCAGATCTTGCGCGACCAGCTGGCACTAGCCGATTCGGCCGAGGCGACCGACCGCTGGCTGGACGACGAATACAAGCAGTCCATGTGGTAGGCTTTTCCGGACACGATTCGTCCGAACTGGCCTCACCGACTGTGCTGAACATCCTCGCCATTTCCGGCAGCCTGCGGGCGGCCTCCACCAATTCGGCCCTGGTCGAAGCATTGGCGCGCAACGCGCCGGCCAGATGCCGCGTCACCGTCTATGACGGGCTTGGCCGCTTGCCGATCTTCAATCCCGACGACGAGGGCGAGCGGACACCGCACGCAGCCTCCGAGCTGATCGACGCCGTCACCGCCGCCGACGGCATCATCGTCTCCTGTCCCGAATATGCCCATGGCGTGCCGGGCGGGCTGAAGAACGCGCTCGACTGGCTGGTGTCGCGCGACGCGGCCGTCGCCAAGCCGGCCATGCTGGCGCACGCCTCGCCGCGCTCGCTCTACGCCCGCGCCGCCCTGGCCGAGATCATGCGCACCATGTCGTTCGCGCTTTATGAGGACGCGGTGCTGGAGATTGCGCTGCTGGGGAAGAAGCCGCAGGAGGTAGAGGCTATTTTGGCTGAGCCGGCGAATGTGCTGGCGATGCGCGACGCGCTTTCGGCTTTCGCGGGCTTTATCCGCGCACGTTGAATGGCGCCCGCTCTTCCTTCTCCCCTTGCGGGAGAAGGTGGCCGAGCGAAGCTCGGTCGGATGAGGGGTGTTCCAGCTTGGCGCCGACGGCATTCCGTCACCCACCCCTCAACCGTCTCGGCGCTGACGCGCCGATCCACCTTCTCCCACAAGGGGAGAAGGGAAGACCTACCCCTTCCGCAGCGTCTCGACATCGGTTTTGCCGACATACCAGTCGCGGGCGTTGACCTCCTCGAACACCACCCAGACATCGTCATTGCCGAGCCCGGTGGCGTCCATGATGGCGGCCGTGACTTTCTTGGCGATGTCAGCCTTCTTGCCTGCCGGATCGGCGGCGATCACTTCCTTGACGATGCGGATGTTGACGAATGGCATGACGTCCTCCCCTTCAAATGGCTAACGCCGTTGAGAGACCGTTTCGAAATTCGCTCTGGCGAGTCATATGATGGTGGTTTCGAGAACCGGAGCGGAGCGTACGTTTGGGTACGTGAGCACCGGAAGCGCAGAAAACGCCTTCAGATGGCCGTCAGAGTAGAATTTCCAAACGGTCTCACTCAAAAAGTCTTGGCTCCGTTCACCATCAGCCGCACCATGTAGAGCGAGGTGGTGCCGGCGATGTAGAGACAGTTCAGCTTGTTGCCGCCGAACACGCAATTGGCGGTCACCTCCGGCACCTTGACCTTGCCGATCAGCGTGCCGTCCGGATCGTAGCAATGGATGCCGTCGGCGGCGCTGGTCCAGATGCGCCCGTCCGCGTCGAGCCGGAAACCGTCGAACAGGCCGGCCGTGCAGTCGGCGAAGACCTTGCCGCCCGACACCTTCTTCCCGTGCTTGCCGACATTGAAGACCCGCATATGCGCCGGGTTCTCGGCGCCATGCGTGCGGCCGGTGTCGACGACATAGAGCAGGCTCTCGTCCAACGAAAAGGCGAGGCCGTTCGGTCTCACCATATCGGTGATGACCGCCTCGATCTCGCCGGTATCGGGATCGACCCGGTAGACGTGGCAGGCACCAATCTCGCTCTCGGCCTTGTCGCCCTCATAGTCGGTGTCGATGCCGTAGGTCGGATCGGTGAACCAGATCGAACCGTCGGACTTCACCACCGCGTCGTTAGGCGAGTTCAGCCGCTTGCCCTTCCATTTGGCGGCAATCGTTGTGACCGAGCCGTCATGCTCGGTACGGCTGACGCGGCGGCCGGAGTGCTCGCACGTCACCAGCCGGCCCTGCCGGTCGACGGTGTTGCCGTTGGAATTGCCCGACGGCTGCCGGAAGACGCTGACGCTGCCGTCCGTCTCGTCGTAGCGCAGCATGCGGTTGTTCGGGATGTCGGACCAGACGACATAGCGGCCGGCGGCGAACCAGGCCGGTCCTTCCGCCCAGCGGCATCCGGTGAACAGCTTTTCCACCTGCGCGTTGCCGTTGAACAGGCGCGCGAAGCGCGGATCGAGAATTTCGTAATAGTCTGCGGCCGCCATGCATTTCCTCCCGGCATCACGTGACGCCGGATCAAGCCAGTCCGCGATCGATATGGCAAGACGGGACGCCTGCAATTTGTATGACAAAACGGAGAGGAAGCAGCCGGTCGACCTGGCTCGGCACACGCCGCCGACCCGAACGCGCTTTAGGACCCGATTAACCGGCTATGCGCTGCGCGCAATGGTGCATTGCAACATCTTCTTTTTGCAACGCACCAATACTATGTCATGTTCCGTACTGCCAAGGGAGGAAGAACCCGCCGCCAGAATGCGGCACAGAAGGACCCTTGCTATGATCTTCAACGATCTCATGACCCGCGCTCGCACCAGCATCGCCAAGCGCAAGCACTACAACCGCCTCGTCGCCGAAATCGACAGCTTTTCCAGCCGCGACCTCGCCGACATGCGCGCCGACCGCTCGGAAATGCTCTACCAGATCCACAAGCAGATCTACGGCTGAGTTCTTGACCTTGCGCCACCCCGGCGCGTTGAGATTCAGGTCAGGCCGAGACGAAAACGGTGGATTCTGAGAACCGGAGCGGAGCGTACTTTTCGTACGTGAGCACCGGAAGCGCAGGAAGCCGCCGTTTTCAGGCCGGCATCAACTGAATATCAATGCGCCGCCAATGCCTTGTCGATCTGTGGCAGCAACAAATCCCTTGCCGTCTCCGCCGTCAGCGGGCCGACATGCTTGTAGGCGATCTTGCCGTCCTTGCCGATGACGAAGGTTTCCGGCACGCCATAGACACCCCAGTCGATCGCCGCACGGCCGGCTTCGTCGACACCGATGGCCTGGAACGGATTGCCGAGATCGCCGAGGAACCGTCGGGCGTTCTCCGGCCGGTCCTTGTAGTTCAGCGCCGCCATCACGAACCGCTTGTCCTGCGACAGCGCCAGAAGCACCGGGTGCTCTTCGCGGCATGGCGCGCACCACGACGCAAAGACGTTGACCAGCGTGACCTTGCCGGCGAAGGTCTTGGAATCGAGCCCCGGCAGGTTCGACCCTTCCAGTGCCGGCAGGTTGGTCTGCGGCGCCGGCAGGCCGATCAGCGCCGACGGCACTTCCGAAATATCGCGTCCCGACAATAGCTGCGACAGGAACAGTCCTGCCAGGCCGAGGAAGACCAGCAGCGGCAAGAGCACGAACAGGCGCCGGCTGCGTGACGGTGTTTCGGTTTCGCCACTCACGGCTTTGCCGCGCCCGTCTTGTCGGAACGGCGCTTCACGCCGGCCGCTTCGAGTTCGGCGAGCTCGCGCTTGCGCGCCCGCTGGTCGAACAGGATCCAGCCGATCAACCCGGCCAGGACCAACGCGGTGATGGCATAGGCCGCGGCGACATAGAGCGCATGCGCGCTCATGCGGTCCGCTCCATTGCAGCGTCTCCATTCAACCGTCGTTCGATCATGCTTCCCCTTAGCCGCGCATCGGCAGCTTCGCAATCGGACGCCGCGCCGCAGTCCTCAGGCCCTTGGTCTTCAGCAGGCTTGTACTGCCGCATCAATCCGTACCGTGGCGCAAGGCCAGCGCCGCCGACACCGGCCCCAGCACAGCAAGAAACAGTGTCAGCGCGGCAAGAATGAGGAAGGGTTGCAAGAACGGATCGGGATTGGCCGTGGCGCCATAGCTCGCCGAAACGCCGAAGATCAGCACCGGTATGGTCAGCGGCAGCACCAGCACCGAGATCAAGAGCCCACCGCGCGGCAGCGCCACCGCCACCGCCGCCCCGGCGGCACCGATGAAGGTAATCGCCGGCGTGCCGACCAGCAGCGTCAGCGCCGTGGCGCCTATCGCCAGCGGCTCCATATTCATGAACAGCCCGAGCAAGGGAGCCGCGACCACCAGCGGCAGCACGCTGCCAGCCCAATGCGCCAGGCATTTCACCAGCACCGTCAGCGCCAGCATGTGCCGGTCGTTGCCGAGCACCAGGAGATCGAGCGAGCCATCCTCGCGATCGGCCTGGAACAGCCGGTCGAGCCCGAGCAGGCAGGACAGCAGCGCCCCGATCCACAATATCGCCGGGCCGATGCGGGAAAGCAGCTTCAGGTCCGGTCCAACGCCGAACGGAATGGTGGCGATGACGGCCAGGAAGAAGATGACGCCGGTCAAAGCGCCGCCGCCGGCGCGGATGTTGAGGCGGATGTCGCGGGCGAAGAGGGCTAGCATGATGTGAGATGCCGGCGCCCAGGCACCCCCCTCTGGCCTGCCGGCCATCTCCCCCGCAAGGGGGGAGATTGGCAGTTCATGCGGCTCCCCAGCCTTTGAACGTTGAAGATTGGCGAAGGCCGAGACAACTTCCGATCTCCCCCCTTGCGGGGGAGATGGCCGGCAGGACAGAGGGGGGTGCCTCGCACAATCATCAATCTGTTTCCCCCATCACCAACGTCTTCGCCCCATCCAATCCCAACGGCAGATGCGTCGCCGCGACAATCATCCCACCCTCGGCGCAATGCTTCGCCATCAGCCCCGCAAACCGCGCCTCCGAAGCCTTGTCCAGCCCCGCCGTCGGCTCATCGAGCAGCCACAGCGGCCGCTGGCTGACCAGAAGCTTGGCAATCGCCGCGCGCCGCCTCTGTCCTGTCGAGAGATAGCCGAACGGCAGATGGCCGATGCCGCCCAGCCCGACGGTCTCCAGCGCCTCGTCGACGCCGACGTCTCCGCCACCGTTGAAATCGCGCCAGAAGCGCAGGTTTTCCGCCACGCTCAGCGCCGGCTTCATCGCGTTCTGGTGGCCAAGGTAATGACAGGCCGAGGCAATGGACGGAAAAACCTCGCCGCCGCCTTCGAGGAGCAACCGCCCTTCGGCCACCGGCAACAGCCCGGCGACGATCCTGAGCAAGGTCGATTTGCCCGATCCGTTCGGCCCGGTGACGACCAGCGCCTGGCCTTGGTCGAGCGCAAAACCGACGCCGGAAAACACCGTCTCGCCGCCGCGTTCGCCGCCCAGATTTTCGGCGATCAGCCGCATCCCTCGCCTGCCCTGAAATCAATGTTTCGCGAGCGCTGCCGCATCGCACAAATTTGCTCCGCAACTGTCTAGAACTATTCCAGAAAATTCTCTATATGCGGTGCATCCGTGCCAGCGGTCGGCGCGGGAACAGAATTTGCGCCGAACCAGCGCACGCGCCGCCTTGAACGGCTCGGGTTGCTTGGGAACGGACAGCGGAAATGGCCGTACCCGCACCTTTGCGCGTGATTGCATGCCATCGGCGTCCGTTCCCTTTCAGGCTGAACAGACAAGGACGGATCGCACGTGTCAAAATCCCTCGATAGCTTCAACTGCCGCCGCACCCTGACCGCGGGCGGCGCCGAGTATGTCTATTTCGACCTCGTCGAGGCCGAGAAGAACGGCCTCACCGGCATCGCCCAGCTGCCCTATTCGATGAAGGTGCTGCTCGAAAATCTGCTGCGCAACGAGGACGGCCGCTCCGTCACCAAGGACAGTATCCAGGCGGTCGCCGGCTGGCTGACCGACAAGGGCACGGCCGGCGTCGAGATCGCCTACCGCCCGGCCCGGGTGTTGATGCAGGATTTCACCGGCGTTCCCGCCGTGGTTGATCTGGCCGCCATGCGCGACGCCATGGCTTCGCTCGGTGGCGACCCGCAGAAGATCAACCCGCTGGTGCCCGTCGATCTCGTCATCGACCATTCCGTCATCGTCGACGAGTTCGGAACGCCGATGGCCTTCGCCAGGAATGTCGAGCTCGAATACGAGCGCAACGAGGAGCGCTACAAGTTCCTGAAATGGGGCCAGCAGGCGTTCCGCAACTTCCGCGTCGTGCCGCCGGGCACCGGCATCTGCCACCAGGTCAATCTCGAATATCTCGGCCAGGTGGTGTGGACCAACACCGAGGACGGCGAAACCACCGCTTACCCGGACACCTGCGTCGGCACCGATTCGCACACCACCATGATCAACGGCCTTGGCGTGCTCGGCTGGGGCGTCGGCGGCATCGAGGCCGAGGCGGCCATGCTTGGCCAGCCGGTCTCCATGCTGCTGCCCGAAGTCATCGGCTTCCGCCTCACCGGCAAGCTCAAGGAAGGCGTCACCGCCACCGACCTGGTGCTCACCGTCACCCAGATGCTGCGCAAGAAGGGCGTCGTCGGCAAGTTCGTCGAGTTCTTCGGCCCTGGCCTGTCCAACATGACGCTGGCCGACCGCGCCACCATCGGCAACATGGCGCCCGAATATGGCGCCACCTGCGGCTTCTTCCCGGTCGATTCGGAAACCATCCGCTATCTGACAATGTCCGGCCGCGAGGAAAGCCGCATCGCGCTGGTGGAGGCCTATTCCAAGGCGCAAGGCATGTGGCGCGAGGCCGGCTCGGCCGACCCGGTCTTCACCGACCTGCTCGAACTCGAGCTGAGCAGCGTCGTGCCGTCGATGGCCGGCCCCAAGCGCCCCGAAGGCCGCGTCGCGCTTGAAGGCATTCCAGCCGGCTTCGCCAAGGCGATGGAGACCGAATACAAGAAGGCGGCCGAAATCTCCAAGCGCTACGCCGTCGAAGGCACCGACCATGATCTCGGCCATGGCGACGTCGTCATCGCCGCCATCACATCCTGCACCAACACCTCGAACCCGAGCGTGCTGATCGGCGCCGGTCTTTTGGCGCGCAACGCCAACCGCCTCGGCCTCAAGCAGAAGCCGTGGGTGAAGACCTCGCTGGCGCCCGGCAGCCAAGTGGTCGCCGAGTATCTGGAGAAATCCGGCCTGCAGAAGGAGCTCGACCAGATCGGCTTCAATCTTGTCGGCTTCGGCTGCACCACCTGCATCGGCAATTCCGGCCCGCTGCCGGCGCCGATCTCCAAGACCATCAACGATAAGGGCTTGATTGCCGCCGCGGTGCTCTCCGGCAACCGCAATTTCGAAGGCCGCGTCTCGCCCGACGTGCAGGCGAACTACCTGGCGTCACCGCCGCTGGTCGTCGCGCATGCGCTGGCCGGCACCGTCACCAGGGACCTGACCACCGAGCCGCTCGGCGAGGACAAGAATGGCAATCCGGTCTACCTTAAGGACATCTGGCCGAGCTCGACCGAGATCCAGGAGTTCATCGAGAAGAACGTCACCCGCGAGCTGTTCGCCCGCAAATATGCCGACGTCTTCAAGGGCGACGAATACTGGCAGAACGTCAAGGCGCCGGAAGGCCAGACCTATGCCTGGGACGACAACTCGACCTATGTGCAGAACCCGCCCTATTTCGCCGGCATGACCGCTGGTTTCGGCAAGATCGGCGACATCAAGGGCGCCCGCGTGCTCGGCCTGTTCGGCGACAAGATCACCACCGACCACATCTCGCCGGCGGGCTCGATCAAGGCGGCGTCGCCGGCCGGCAAATACCTCACCGACCACGGCGTCGGCGTCGCGGACTTCAACCAGTACGGCACGCGCCGCGGCAATCATGAAGTGATGATGCGTGGCACCTTCGCCAACATCCGCATCCGCAATCACATGTTGGGCGAGAACGGCCGCGAGGGCGGCTACACCATCCACTACCCGTCGAAGGAAGAGGAAGCGATCTACGACGCGGCGATGGAGTACAAGAAGGAAGGCGTGCCGCTGGTCATCTTCGCCGGCGTCGAATACGGCAACGGCTCCTCGCGCGACTGGGCGGCCAAGGGAACGAACCTGCTCGGCGTCCGCGCCGTGATCGCCCAGTCCTTCGAGCGTATCCATCGCTCGAACCTGGTCGGCATGGGCGTCATTCCCTTCGTCTTCGAGGAAGGCACCTCATGGGCCTCACTCAACCTCAAGGGCGACGAGGTGGTCGAGATCGACGGCCTGAGCACCATCAAGCCGCGCCAGACGATGAACGCCAAGATCACCTATGGCGACGGCACGGTGAAGAACGTGCCGATCATCTGCCGCATCGATACGCTGGACGAGCTCGACTACTTCAAGAACGGCGGCATCCTGCAATACGTGCTGCGCGATCTAGCCGCGTAGCGGCAAGGGAGTAGGGGAGTAAGGGAGTAAGGGAGTAAGGGAGTAAGGGAGTAAGGGAGTAAGGGAGTAAGGGAGTAAGGCAGTAGGGCAGTAGGGAAAAGTCGTCCCGCCGCTCGCTTCTCTTCCCTACTGCCCTACTGCCCTATTCCCTTAATTCTCCATACCGCGCTGCCGCCGCCAGCAGCACGCCGAGCATCAGCCCGTTCAGGATGTGCCACAGGAAATGTGTGCCGAGCGGAAAGCTGCCGCAGACCATCGGGTCGATCATGCGGCAGATGACGGACACCACGAAGATCGCCGAACCGGCCAGATTGTACCAGCCGGCGCGGTTGCCGCTCACCGTTACCCAGACGCCGAAGAAGGCGAGCGCCAGGAACGGCGGCAGATAGCCCGTCGTGCCGTTCGATGCCTGGCGCAGCCAGTCCGGCACGGCGAAGGTGATCAGCCCGACAACCGCGTAGAAGACGACGAAGACCGCGATCGCCTTGCCCCACTCCATGCCGAGGAAACGACGCAGGTTGAACAGCGTGTAGGCCAGGGTAAAGCTTGCGATCGGCAGGATATCGGCCCAGATCGTGCCCCGTGTGGCAAAGATATGGAAGATCGTCGAGCCGATGCCGATCGCCACCACCCACCAGGCCAGCACTTGCGCGAAGGTGCCGGTTTTGTGCCGCCGCACTTCGAGCACACCCCATAATCCCGCCGCGATGAAGGCGAGGTTGGTCAAAGCATTCGTCGGCTCGGCCCAAAGTCCAGAACCGGTCCGCTCGCAATAGAGATCGACAGGGGTCAGGAGAGTTTGCCACATGGTGATGATCCCAGCCCGAATCGAACCGCGTAGTGAAATGCAGTGCCCACTCCTATTGCGACCTTACCTGCGGCTGCAATGGCAAAATTTCACCGCAACGTGACTTCCCGTTGACTTCGGCTTCTGCCACATATTTCAGCAAATCAGAACAAAGCCGGCATCACCGGCGGGAATTGGAATGGTCATGGCCTCGCGAAGATCCCTGTGGCTGGCAGCCCTTGCGCTGGCCTTCTCGGCGGTTGCCGGTGCTGGCCATGCCAGCGAATCCGAGAAAATGCATGCGGAATCCCAGGCCGACAAGCCGCTCGGCGTGGTCGAGCTGTTCACCAGCCAGGGCTGCAGTTCCTGTCCCCCGGCCGATGCCTTCTTCGCCGAACTCGCCACCAAGGACGACATTGTCGCGCTCGCCTATCACGTCGACTACTGGGACTATCTCGGCTGGAAGGACACGCTGAGCCGCAAGGAGAACACCGAGCGGCAGTACGACTATATGCGCGCCTTCGGCAGCCGCTCCGTCTATACGCCGCAGGCGGTGCTCAATGGCCGCATCCATGTCAACGGCGCCAATCGCACCGAGGTCGACGGCGCGCTCGCCCGAATGGCCAGATCCGGCGAAGGCATGCGCGTCGCCATCAAGGTCAGCCGGACCAGCGACCGTGTGATCANGTGTGATCATCGATGCCGGCGATGCCGGCACCGGCCCCAGCGACGCCCATGTCGTCATCGTCTATTTCGAGCCGCCGCAAACGATCAAGATCGCCCAGGGCGAGAACTCCGGCCGCAAGATGACCTATTGGAATGCGGTTACCGGCATCCAGACCGCCGGCATGTGGCACGGCAAGGCGCAGCGCTATGAATTGCCGATAAGCGAGATCGTCAAGAAGGGCGGCTGCGCCGTGCTCTTGCAGTCGGCCGGCAAGGACGGCATGCCCGGCCCCATTGTCGGCGCCGCCTTCATTCACAAGCCTTGAAAGGACTTCAATGCCCGGTCAGGCGATCCGCGAAAGCGGCGAGGCGGGACGTGCGCCCGAGGCCGTTTGCTTCACGTTGGTCGGCGATGCGATAGAGCTGGTACATGGAGTGGACGCCGAGCCAGCGCAGCGGTTCCGGCTCCCATTTCTTGACTGTCCGGTTGACCCAGGGCAGCCGGGTCAGTTCGGTGTCGTGGCCGAGCACGAGGTCGCGCAAGGTGCGGCCCGACAGGTTCGAGCTGGAAACGCCGAGCCCGACATAGCCGCCGGCCCAGCCGATGCCGGTCTCGCGATCGAAGCCGCAGGTGGTGCACCAGTCGCGCGGCACGCCGAGCGTACCGCACCAGGCGTGGTCGAGGCGCACGCCCTTGGTCTGCGGCAACAGCCTGGTCAGGATCTCGTGCAGCTGGTCGATGGTCGCCTGCTGGGTCTGGCCGCGCATGTCGGTGCGCGAACCGAAACGGTAGGGCACGCCACGGCCGCCCATGGCGATCCGGCCTTCCCGGGTGCGCTGCGCGTAGCAATAGGTGTGCGCGGCATCGCCCAGCACCTCGTAGCCGCTCCAGCCGATCGTGTCCCAGAGCTTTTGCGGCAGCGGCTCGGTCACCACGATGGCGCTGTTCAACGGCAGCCAGAGGCGCTTGAGGCCGGGAATGCCGGCCGTGAACCCTTCGGTGGCACGCAGGATCTTTTCGGCGCGCACGATGCCGCGATCGGTGGTCACCTTGCCTTTTTCGATCGCCAGAACCTGCGTCTGCTCATAGATCGGAACGCCTGATCGCACGACCGCCGCCGCCAGGCCCTGCACCAGCTTGGCCGGCTGCACACGGGCGACGTTGCGGACGACGAAGCCGCCCAGCACCTTGTCGATGGCGATGCGCTCGCGCGCTTGCCCTGCGTCCAGGAAGGCCAGCCTCTCCGGTGGCATGTCCCAGCGCAGGAGCTCATCGTATTCCGCCCTGGCGCGCTGCAGCTGCGCGGTGTTGGTGGCCACGATGATGTTGTCGACGCGGCGGATATCGGCATCGATACCCTCGGCCTGCGTCACCGAGATCACTTCGTCGACGGTGCCGAACATGGCGTGCTGCATGTCGATGACAGCGCCTCGCGACGAGGACGCCGCATATTTCTCGCGCGACCAGCTGAAGCCGCCCGACAGCCAGCCGCCGTTGCGGCCCGAGGCGCCGAAGCCGGCGAACTCCTTCTCGACGATGGCGATGCGCAGCGAGGGCTGCGCCTTCTTCAGGTAATAGGCCGTCCACAATCCGGTGTAGCCGGCGCCGACGATGCAGATATCGGCCTCGATGTCGCCGGGCAGCGCAGGGCGATAGGCCGGGATGCCGCCGATATCGGCATACCAGAACGACACGTCGCCATTGTGCTTGGCTTGCATTGTCTTTTCTTCCGAACTTTTTGCGCTCGCGCCAGATCGGCCTTGTCGTCATCGGCCGGCAAACAAGGCTCTCGATAGGGGAAATCCGCCGTCGCGGCGACGCGGGCATGAAAAAACCGACGTCAGCTTGCTTCTGACGTCGGTCATTTAGGTTTTGGGATCGTCGCACCCGGCTTTTCCAAGGAAAAGCCGAGGTTGGTTCGATCCGACGCAGACCCGTGGGCGGGGGGCTTGGGGTTTACGAGCCGGTGCCGGACCGAACCGTCTCAGGCAACGCCGGTAAATTCGTCGGAGATTGGGGCACGAGCGCGGATAAAAAAAGGCAGAAATGTGGCGAAGCATCACCAATTCCAACATGCGGTTCGCAAATGTGACTGGACGTGACCGAAACGGCGCGTCGCTGGCGCTGCTTCGCCGGCTCTTGCAATTCGATGGCGAAGGGGCCAACTTTGGTTGGCAAAGATTCATTTTCGAAGGATCGAGGCATGACTGATGACAGCGGCGGGATGGGGGATGGGGACGCATCCGCAATATTGATCCCGCTGCACGAGGCCCGACGCGAGCGCCTCGACCAGCCGGTGCGCTTCGAGCGGCGCGAGCTCGACCAGATCCTGAGGCTGTACGGACGGATGGTCGCCGCCAATGAATGGCGCGACTACGCCATCGACCATCTCACGGACCGCGCCGTGTTTTCCGTCTTCCGCCGCGCCAGCGAAGTGCCGCTTTTCCAGATCGTCAAGGACCCGAAACTGGCGCGCAAGCAGGGCGCCTTCGCCGTCATCGCCGCCGGCGGCCGCATCCTCAAGCGCGGCCAGGAACTCGGTCGCGTGCTTGGCGTATTCGACAGCAAGCTGAAGGTTGTTGAGGCCTGAGGGGGAATTGGGGAACTGAGGAACTGAGGAACTGAGGAACTGAGGAACTGAGGAACTGAGGAAGAACTGAGGAACTGAGGAACTGAGGAACTGAGGAACTGAGGAACTGAGGAAAAAGGCACTCAGCGCCTGATGATCCGCCTTCTTCTTTGTTCTTCAATTCTTCAATTCCTCAGTTCCTCTTTGTTCTTCAATTCTCCAATTCCTCAGTTCTCCATTCCTCAATTCCCCCTGCCCTCGCGAAACCTCCGCTCCGGCAGCGAATCAGCGGCGGGCGGGAGCGATGCACCGCCATTCAGCGGCAGTTGCATGAACACCGTGTCCAGCCAGCGGCCGTGCTTGTAGCCGGAGCCCTCGAGGCGGCCCGAATGGCGGAAGCCGAGCCTTTCATGCAGCTTGACCGAGGCGCTGTCGGGACGGCCGTCGCCGATCACCGCGACGATCTGGCGGAAGCCCGCCGCCTCCACCGCCGCGATCAGGCTTTGCATCAGTCTGAGGCCGACGCCTTGGCCCTTGGCGTCAGGTGCGACATAGACCGAATCCTCGACGACGAAGCGATAGGCCGGGCGCGGGCGGAAGGCGCCGGCATAGGCATAGCCGAGCACGGCGCCATGCTTTTCCGCTACCAGATAGGGGAAGCCGCCGGCCGTCAGCGTGTCGAATCGCTTGCCCATTTCGGTGCGGCTGGGCGGCTCCAGTTCGTAGCTCGCCGTGCCGTTCGTCACCGCATCGGCATAGATTTCGGTGATGGCGTCGAGGTCGGCCGAGGTCGCCGGCCGGATCGCAATATTGCTCATTCTTTACACAGGCCTTTCATTTGCCTTCGATAACAGCAAAGGCCGCGCAAAAGAAAAGGGCGGCTGTTGGGCCGCCCTTCCAAACCCGATGGTCCAGTCAGACCATGAAGCGTGCCTCAGCGGCGGTCGCCCATGAACTGCAGCAGGAACATGAACAGGTTGATGAAGTCGAGATAGAGCCTCAACGCGCCCATGATGGCCTTGCGGCCGGCGACATCGGAAGCATCACCCTCGAAATACATCTCCTTGATCTTCTGCGTGTCATAGGCGGTGAGGCCGGCGAAAATCAGCACGCCGATCGCCGAAACGGCGAAGGACAGCGCCGACGACTGCAGGAAGATGTTGATCACCATCGCGATGATCAGGCCGAACACGCCCATGATCAGGAACGAGCCCATCGCCGTCAGGTCACGCTTGGTCGTGTAGCCGTAGAGCGACAGCGCGCCGAAGCCGGCGGCGGTGGCAAAGAAGGTCTGCGCGATGCTTGCCGTGGTGTAGACCAGGAAGATCGACGACAGCGACAGGCCGACGAGGCCGGCATAGACCCAGAACGTCGTCTGCGCCGCCGAAACGCTCATCGACTGGACGCGGAACGACAGGAACATCACCGCGGCCAGCGGGGCTAGAATCACCACCCAGCGTAGCGGCGAGCCGAAGATTGCGTAGCCGAAGGAGGTCAGCATTTCACCGCTCGGCAGCGTTGCGACAGCCGAGGCCGGATCGGTGGTGGTGGCCAGCATGATCGTGCCGACAGCGGCAAGGCCGGTGATGAGGAGGCCAAGCCCCATCAGATTGTAGACCTTGACCATGTAGGCGCGCAGGCCCTGATCGATATCGACGCCGGCGCCGGGCACGGCGCGCGTCTGATAATTGCGAATGGGTTCAGCCATTGGAGTCCTCTATTGCTTCTGCCCCGTCCGGTGTCAGGTCCATCCGGACCCAGGCGCCGCTGGCGGGGCTCCAGCATGCCTGTGGCGAAATATGATGGTTATTCGCGTCAAGAACAAGACCGTAACCGGATGTAACGGTTCGTGAGAGGCCGAAATGCCGATTCCCGGGCTTTCTGGCCGGCATCCTTACCAAGATTTAACCTGGGATAGCCGTTCCGGCCCTGAATTTACAGGTTGCGCAGCACCGGTGCCGCCTTGTGGCCGAGCACCCGCCAGGTGCCGGCAAGACCGATGCCGACCGTGATCACCAGCGCGAAGACGATGGTTGCGACCGCCACTTCCGGCATGAAATGCGATGGCAGGGTCATGATGCGGGCGACGATGTACCAGGCCGCGATCCCGCCGGCCGCCAGCGCGAAGAGTGCCGTGGCCAATCCGATCAGCATGTACTCCAGCGAGAATGCCGTTATCAGCGTTCGCCTGGTCGCGCCAAGCGTCTTCAGCACCACCGCGTCATGGATGCGCGCCCGGTTGCCGGCGGCGAGCGCGCCGGCCAGCACCAGCACCGAGGCGATCAGCGCCACCCCGGCTGCGGCCCTGATCGCCGTGCCGAGCTGGCCGACCAGCCGGTTGACGACATCGAGCGCATCCTTCACGCGCACCGTCGTCACCGCCGGGAAGGCGCGGGTGACGGCATTGAGGATGCGCGCATCGTCGGCCGTCGTGGCGCTCTTTTCGGTCAGCGTCGCCATCCACCCATGCGGGGCGCCAGTGAATGTGTTGGGCGAGAACACCATGACGAAATTGATGCCCATCGTCTCCCATTCGACCTGGCGGAAACTGGCGATCCTGGCCGTGACGTTGCGGCCGAGAACATTGACGGTGACGGTGTCACCGAGCTTCAGCCCGATTTCCTTGCCCTCCTGCGCCGAAAACGAGACCAGCGGCTCGCCGGAATAATTGTCCGGCCACCATTTGCCCTCGGTCAGCGTCGCGTTTTCAGGCTGTTTCGCGTCATAGGTGAGGCCGCGATCGCCTTTCAGCACCCAGGCGCCTTCGGCCGGCACCTTGACCTTGTCGACGTCGACGCCGTTCAGCGCCATCACCCGGCCACGCAGCATCGGCACCTTGGCCAGCGTGCCCAGCGGCGCTTCCTTGCCGATCAGGGCGGAGAACGCATCGACATCGCTGCCCTGGATGTCGACGAAGAAGAAGTTCGGCGCCCGCTCGGGCAGGTTGCCGGATATCTGCCGCCGCAGATTGCCGTCGATCAGCGCCAGCGTCACCAATAGCGTCAGCCCGAGTCCCAGCGACAGCACCACCGACGGCGTCAAGGCGCCGGGCCGGTGGATGTTGCCGACGGCAAGCCGGAGCGCCACGGAGCGCACACGCGGGCTCTTCCTCGCCGCCCACTGCACCAGCGCGCCGACGAGGCGCAGCACCAGGAAGGCGAAGATCGTGGCCCCGACAAAGATCGAGGCGATGCGCTGGTCGCCCGAGAACAGGATCGCCAACGCCGCCAGGAACAGCGCGATGCCAAGCGCCGAAGCGACGTAGACGAGGCGCGGCCGGCCACGGCCTTCCATCCCCATCTCCCGGAACAGCGCGGTCGCCGGCACGTCGCGGGCGCGGCCGAGCGGCAGCAGCGCGAAAGCCAGCGTCACCAGCAGCCCGAACAGCGCGGCCATGCCGAGCGCGCCGGGATAAAAACCGCCTTGCGCCGGCACCGGAATGACGGACTGCAGGGCCGCACTCGCCGCGAACGGCATCAGCGCCCCGATGACAAGGCCGAGCACGATGCCAAGGGCCGCGATGATCAGGATCTGCACGAGGTAGACGGTAAAGACGAAGCCGCCGGAAGCGCCAAGGCTCTTGAACGTGGCGATGACGCCGCGCTTGCCATCGAGATAGGCGCGCACCGCATTGGCGACGCCGACGCCGCCGACCACCAGCGCCGTCNCGTCAGCCCGACCAGCGTCAGGAACTGCGAAAACCGCTCGATGTTGGCCGACAGCGCCGGGGCTGCATTGCCGCGCGTGCGGATCGACCAGCCGGCCTCGGGAAAATCCTTTGCCGCCTGGTCCTGGATGGCTTTCAGCCGCGCTTCGTCGGCGTCAGCCGGCAGTCGGATCTTGTAGGCGTTCTCGACCAGGCTGCCCGGCTGCACCAGCCCGGTGGCGGCCAGCGCCTCGGTAGAGATCATCAGCCGCGGCGCGAAGCCGAAACCGTCGGACACGGCATCCGGCTCGGTGACCAGCCTGGCGCGCAGTTCGAATGTGGTGGTGCCGAGCTTCAGCCGGTCGCCGAGCTTGACATGCAGCCGCTCGAACAAGAGATCGGGCGCGGCCGCACCAAAAACGCCGAATTGCCTGCCGAACAATTCCTGTTCCGTCAGCGCCGGCGCGGTTTCCAGCGCGCCATAGAGAGGATAGGCGTCGTCGACCGCCTTGGCCTCGACCAGCGCCTGGTCGGACCCGTCGGCCAGGCGCGCCATCGAGCGCATGCTGGCGGTGCGCGAGACCGCGCCCAGCCCGTCGAGGAAGCCGCGTTCGGCCGGGCTGGCGTCACGCTGGTTGATCTGGAAGCGAAGGTCGCCGCCTAGCAGCGTCTGGCCTTGGCTGGCGACGCCGGCACTGATCGAGCGCGCCACCGAATTGACGCCGCCGATCGCCGCGACGCCAAGCGCGATGCAGGCGAGGAAGATCAGGAAGCCGGAAAGGCCGCCGCGCATTTCGCGCAGCGAGAAGCGGACGGCGAGTGAAAAGGTCCGCGACCAGTCAGCCTTTTCCGCCATGGCTAGGCCGTCACTTTGAGCAAGGGCGCGTCCTCGATCAGGCCGGAGCGCATCGAGACCTGGCGCGAGCAGCGCGCCGCAAGAGACGGATCATGGGTGACCAGCACCAGCGTCATGCCGCGCTCGGCCGCCTTGGCGAACAGGAGATCGGCGACCTGCCGCCCCGTCGCCTGGTCGAGATTGCCGGTCGGCTCGTCGGCGATGAGGATGCGCGGCGACGGCGCCAGCGCCCGGGCAATCGCCACGCGCTGCTGTTCGCCGCCCGAAAGTTCGCCGGGATAATGGGTGACGCGATCGCTGAGGCCAACCGCCGCCAGTTCCCGCTCCGCCACCGAAAACGGATCGGCGTGGCCGGCCAGCTCGAGCGGCACGGCGACATTTTCGAGCGCCGTCATGTTGGGAATGAGGTGAAAGGACTGGAACACGATGCCGATGTTTCGGCCACGAAACGAAGCAATCTGATCCTCGCTTTTGCCGTTGAGCAGTTCGCCGGCGATCCGTACCGTGCCCGAATCGATCCGCTCCAGGCCTGCCAGCACCATCAGCAAGGTCGACTTGCCGGAGCCCGACGGACCGACGATGCCGGTCGCTTCGCCGCGCGCCACCTCGAGGCTGATGCCCTTCAGCACATGGACGGAGGAAGCGCCTTCACCGAGCCTCAGGGATACGTCTTTCAACTCGATGACGGCTTCTGTCAAAATGAAAGCGTCCTATATGGGAGGGGAAGGCTCTGCTTGCCGGAAGCCGTCGCGGGAAGAATTCGTTGCTCATATGGGGCCTGCCGCATGTCTTTCAAACGCCGCATTGCCGCAGGCCTGATCGTTTTCCTCGCCATTTGCGGCGCCATTTCGTCGGCGCGCGCCGAGCCTTTCAAGATCGTCGGCTTCGGTGACAGCCTGATGGCGGGTTTCGGCCTCGGACCCGACGAGGGGTTTACCGACAAATTGCAGGCAGCCCTTCGTGCCAAGGGCCATGATGTGGCTGTCGCCAATGCCGGCGTTTCGGGCGACACCACCAGCGGCGGCCTGGCGCGGCTCGACTGGTCGGTGCCCGACGGCACGCGGCTGGTCATCCTCGAACTTGGCGCCAACGACATGCTGCGCGGCGTCGCGCCCGACATAACCAGGAAGAACCTCGACGAGATGCTGGCCAAGTTGAAGGAGCGCAAGATCGCGGTGCTGCTGGCCGGCATGCGCGCCGCGCCCAATCTCGGCGCCGACTATCAGAACGCCTTCGACGCCATTTTCCCGGGCCTTGCGAAGAAATACGACATCGACCTTTATCCATTCTTCCTCGACGGCGTCGCTGGAGAGCCCGGCATGCAGCTCGAGGATGGCTTGCATCCGAGCGTCAAAGGTATCGACCGGATGGTCGAGCGCATCCTGCCGACGGTCGAGAAGGCCATCGCGGCTGCCCCGAAAGCTTCGTAAGGATCGAACCGGAACAACTTCCGCTGCGGAAGCTTAGTTAAGGACCTGCGACCAACAAACCACTTGCTCCATTTGATTATCGATGATTCGCTACGGGTGACAGTTTCGATTCGAGGAAGGGAGGCTTTTGATGCCGCGTCTTTTCACCGCCCTCGAAATTCCGCGTGACGCCGCCCTTTCGCTGTCCCTTTTGAGGGGTGGCCTGCCAGGGGCGCGCTGGATCGATGTCGAAAACTATCATCTGACGCTGCGTTTCATCGGCGATGTCGAGGGCCATGTCGCCGACGAGATCGCCAACGCGCTCGACCGCGTCCACCGCCCGTCCTTCTCGCTGACCCTGACCGGCGTCGGTGCTTTCGGCCAGAAAAAGCCGCATGCGGTGTGGGCCGGCGTGTCGGCTTCGCCCGATCTGGCGGCACTTCAGGGGGAAATCGATCGCATCTGCCAGCGGCTCGGCATCCCCGCCGATCCGCGCAAATTCATGCCGCATGTCACTCTTGCAAGGCTGCGCAATTCGAGCCCGCTGGACGTTGCTCAATATCTGTCGGCGCGCGGCAATTTCTCGACCCTGCCGTTCCGCATCGGCCGCTTCGTGTTGATGTCGTCGCGCGATTCGGTCGGCGGCGGACCCTATATCGTCGAGGAAGCCTGGCCGCTGTCGAGCACCGACGCCCGCCCTGCCAGCCGGGTCGCCAGCGCCTCCGACGCCTCGCGGATCATGCGGTAGACCTCGGCGAAAGCCTGCTGACCGTCGTAATAGGGATCCGGCACGTCGCGCGGTCTTCCCTGCGCGAAATCCAGGAACAGGTGTATGCGCTCGCGCATCACCGCCGGCGCCAGCGCCTTCAGGTCGCGAACATTTGATCGGTCCATGCCCAGGATCAGGTCGAAGCGGTGAAAATCCTGCGGCGTGATCCGGCGTGCCCGCTGCGCGGAAATGTCGATGCCGTGATGCACGGCAATCGCCATCGAGCGCGGATCGGGAGCGGAGCCGACCTCCCAGCCGCTTGTGGCGGCCGAATCGAGCAGGATATCCTGGCCAAGCCCGCGCTCCGCCCAGACCGCGCGAAACACGCCCTCGGCCAGTGGCGACCGGCAGATATTGCCGAGGCAAACGAACAGAATGGATTTTATCGGCTTCGCGCTCATCGATCCGGAATTTCGTTGCGCATGTCGTTATCCCAAAACCGCGACATGCATTATGGTGACGACTTCAATCGAGATAGCATGGGAAAAGAACATGGCGAGAGAGAAACTGGACAGGCAAGCCGCCGAAGCAGCGCTGACCGGGCTCGATGGTTGGGCGCTGGCACAGGATGGCGGCTCGATCAGCCGCACCTTCACCTTCAAGAATTTCTCCGAGGCCTTCGCCTTCATGACCCGCGTCGCCCTTGCCGCGGAAAAGATGGACCACCACCCCGAATGGTCGAACGTCTACAAGACGGTCGAGGTCACGCTCAACACCCATGATGCCGGCGGCCTGACGGCACTCGACATCGAGTTGGCGAAGAAGATGAACCGCTTTGCCGGCGGCTGAACATTACCTTTTCATGGCCGCAACCGGGCGCGGATCGCCAAATCGGCACCGGCATCTTGCAGCGGGGTTCGGCTTTCACCACATTTTCGCTCGCGAGGCGTGCGCTTGGATGCGCATGAGGCCCGCGAGGAGCGATTGATGGCGCAAGAATCCGGTTTTGATTTCTTCGGCTTTGGCGACAAGCTCGCCGGCGAGGGCGAAGTGCGCGAGAAATTCTGGCGCACGGCCAAGAAGGCCGCGCGGCAGATTCCGTTCATGGAAGACGTCGTCGCCGCCTATTACTGCGCCATGGACAAGAACACGCCGCTGCGCGCCAAGGGCATATTGGTGGCGGCGCTCGGCTATTTCGTGCTGCCGGTCGACCTGATCCCCGACTTCATCTTCGGGCTCGGCTTCACCGACGACATTGCCGTGCTGACCGCCGCGATCACCGCCGTCAGCGCCCACATCACGCCGGCGCATCGACAGGCCGCCAGGGATGCCATCGCCGACAAGGGTTGAGCGTCCCGATGCCAGCCAGGCCTCTGGATACAGGCGTTCGGAGGCCCGGCAAAAAAGTCAAACTCTTGCCGCTTTCGTGGCCTCCAAGTCGCCGAAGGGACGTCGCGCCAGCCGCTGACAAGGCGGCGGCGCGAAAATGGCGGCGGTTTCCTAGGGTGAGTGTCCTTTTCTCAGAGAAGTTCACCGTTTGGTAACCCAGATTAAATCAAAATGAAGCGACGGCAGGACGCCATGCGGCCCGCCTCCGCACCATTTGGAATACGGGAAAAACGATGCGCGGATTGATTGCACTAGTCTCGGGTCTGGCCTTGGTGGCCTTTGCAGCGCCGGCGCTGGCGCAGCAGGCGACCAAGATCGGCCAGCACAATGCCTGGGGCACCTACAGCTACCAGGCGTCGGGCGGCAAGGTTTGCTACGTGCTGACCGTGCCGACCGACAAGCAGCCGCCGACGCTCGATCATGGCGACATGTTCTTCTTCGTCAGCCAGCGCCCCGGCCAACAGGTCTCCTACGAGCCGCAGTTCATCGCCGGCTACAATTTCCAGGAAGGCTCCAAGGCCACCGTCACCATCGACAAGAAATCCTTCTCGATGTTCACGCGCGGCAAGTCGGCCTGGGTCGAGAACGCCGCCGAGGAGCCGGTCCTGATCGCCGCCATGAAGACCGGCAGCGACATGAAGGTGTCGGCGAAGTCCGGCCGCGGCAACCCGACCTCCTATGTCTTCTCGCTGAAGGGCATCTCGGCGGCGCTGTCGTCGATCGCCAAGTGCAAATAGGCACGAACCATATTTGAACCGGAGGCCGGGCCGCAAAGCCCGGCCTTTTTTGTTTTTTTCGGACCCCGCGGCTCAGTCCTGCGGGGCCGGCGCGGCTTCCGCCCGCCGCCGCCGGATCGCCTCGGCGATGAAGACGCGCGACAGCGCGTGATAGAGCGGCTCGTGCGAGATCATGCGCGCCGTGCCGTAGCCCAGCATGGAGGCCAGCATCAGCGCGATGACATTGTCGTGATTGCCGGTCATCTCCAGGATGATCACGAAAGCCGTCATCGGCGCCTGCACGACGCCGGCGAAATAACCGGCCATGCCGAGCAGAGCCGCCGCACCGGTGCTGGCGCCGAGGACGAGGCCGAGCGAACTGCCGATGCCGGCGCCGACCGCCAGCGATGGTGCGAAGATGCCGCCGGGAATGCCCGAGACCATCGACAGCAGCCCGGCCAGGAACTTTTCGGCGAAGAAGAACCAGGGCAGCGGCGTGCCCTCGACGGCGCCGCGCGCCTGCACATAGCCGGTGCCGAAGGTCAGCCCGCCCGAGGCGATGCCGATCGCCGCCACGGCAAGCCCGCAGATGGCGGCCACCAGCAAGGCGCGCTGCAGGGGTTGCCCGGTGTGCCAGCGCCGGATCCGCCGCGTTATCTTCAGCGACAGCAGCGAGAACAGCGCGCCGAAGCCGCCGCCGATGACGCCGCAGGCGATCACCAGCGGCCAATCGGCGGCAAACGCGATCGTCTCCTTCGAGACGCCGAAATAGGTGTAGTTGCCAAGCAGGCCGAGCGAGGCGATGCCGGCCAGGATCACCGCCGTCAGCACCAGCCCATTGGTGCGCGCCTCATAGGTGCGCCCCATTTCCTCGATGGCGAAGACGATGCCGGCCAGCGGCGTGTTGAAGGCGGCGGCGATNGGCGATGCCGGCCGCCGAGCCGGCCAGGATCAGGCCGCGCGCCTGCGCCATGCCGCCCCAGCGTGCCGCCTGCAGCATCAGGGACGCGCCGACCTGCACGGTCGGCCCCTCGCGGCCGATCGAAGCGCCGCAGAACAAGCCGACGATGGTGAGCGCGATCTTGCCCGCCACCAGCTTGAGCGAGAGGATGTGGCTGCGGTCGTCGTCGTCGCGCAGGTGCCGGGCGGCGATCGCCTGCGGAATGCCGCTGCCTTGCGAACCGGGGAAGAAGCTGTGGGCCAGCCAGGCGCACAGCACGAAGCCCAGCGGCGTGAGGATGAGCGGCAGATAGAAACGCCAGCCGTCCTCGCGGCCCGTTATCAGATGGAACAATTCCTGCGCCCTGTCGGCCAGCACCGCGAACAGGACGCTGATCACGCCGATGCCGACGGCGCCGGCCCAGAACACCAGCCGCGGCTGCCAGACGCGCCGCGAGCCCCACATGGCGCGCGAGCGCCGCAACAGGGGATATTTTCGCGATTGGCCGGCCATGTCTGTCCTCGGATGGAGGCTGAGCCCTAGCACAGGCATGACGCCGATCAAGCCCGCCGGCGCATGCGCCGACGGGAGAAGTCGCTACGGATCCAGACCTCACATGGCCATTTTTTCACATTCCGCCTGGGCCTTCTTGGTCGACGTGTCGATCATGTAGGCTTTGCCCTTGGCGTCGGTCATCATCATCATGCAATGCTTGATCGGCTTTGCCATCTTCATCATCTCGGCACCCATCTTCGCATCCGGCATCATGGTGCCCATGTGCCCGTCCGGCATGATCGCCGTCACCTCCCCGCCTTTCATCATGGTCATCTTGCCCATCGCGTCTTCGGCAAGTGCCTGCGAGGCGAAAAGGCCGACGAGCCCTGCAAGGACGGCGATCTTGATCGAGTTCATTGTGCATACTCCCATTTGTCGAGGGCATGGTTGCCCCTTTCAGGCTTCGAAGCCGGCATGGGAATCGTTACGCCAACACGACAATGTGATCGGTCCCAAGGCACCGGAAGCCGCCGCAAGGCCGGCGTAGCGGGCGTTGTCGTGCGTCAAACCGGGTGGTCCGTGAATGCTCGGTTCAGCCCCATGGGTTCGTGTGTCGACCAGAACCTACACGATCGAGACGCCGCCGGCACCAAGGCGTTGTGTGCCATCCGGCATGACTCCGCCCTCAACCTGTGCTATGCGCCGCGCTTCACGTCCGGCACGATGTCTGAACATTGGCCGCAAACCGCTTATATCTGTGAAACCATGACCCTTTCATTCGACCTCACCGCTGAAGGCGCCCGTGACGCGTTGCGCGCCCGCGCCTCGTCGGCCGAAAAACCGTCGCTGATCGGCCTGACCCGGGCCGAGCTCGGCGAGGCGCTGGTCGCTTCGGGCATCGTGCCGGAACGCCAGGCAAAAATGCGCGCCCAGCAGCTCTGGCACTGGATGTATGTGCGCGGCGTTTCCGACTTCGCCGGCATGTTCAACATCTCCAAGGACCTGCGCGCCGAACTGGACAAGCATTTCACCGTGGCGCGGCCCGAAATCGTCGAGGAGCAGATTTCCGCCGACGGCACCCGCAAATGGCTGTTCCGCTTCCCGCCGCGCGGCGCCGGCCGGCCGGTCGAGATCGAGACCGTCTACATCCCCGAGGAAGGCCGTGGCACGCTTTGCATCTCCTCGCAGGTTGGGTGCACGCTGACCTGCTCGTTTTGCCACACCGGTACGCAGAAGCTTGTCCGCAACCTCACCGCCGAGGAAATCCTGGCGCAATTGCTCACCGCCCGCGACCGGCTCGGCGATTTTCCCGACCGCGATACGCCGGACGGCGCCATCGTGCCGGCCGAGGGCCGCAAAGTGTCCAACATCGTCATGATGGGTATGGGCGAGCCGCTCTACAATTTCGAGGCGGTCAAGAAGGCGCTGCTGATCGCTTCCGACGGCGACGGGCTTTCCTTGTCGAAAAGACGCATCACGCTGTCGACCTCCGGCGTCGTGCCCGAGATCTTCCGCACCGGCGAGGAGATCGGCGTCATGCTGGCGATCTCGCTGCACGCCACCAATGACGATCTGCGCGACCTCCTGGTGCCGATCAACAAGAAGTATCCGCTGAAGGAGCTGATCGCCGCCTGCCGCGCCTATCCCGGCCTGTCGAACGCCAGGCGCATCACCTTCGAATATGTGATGCTGAAGGACGTCAACGATTCCATCGAGGACGCCAAGGGCTTGATCAAGCTGCTCAAGGGCATTCCGGCCAAGATCAACCTGATCCCGTTCAATCCGTGGCCAGGCACCAATTACCAGTGCTCGGACTGGGAGACGATCGAGAAATTCGCCGACTACATCAACAATGCCGGCTATGCCTCGCCGATCCGCACGCCGCGCGGCCGCGACATCCTCGCCGCCTGCGGCCAGCTGAAGTCGGAATCGGAGCGTATGCGCAAGGTCGACCGGCTGGCGCTGGAAGCCATGATGATCGCGGGGCACGGCGAGGCGTGAACCGTCTCGTCGCCGGGCTCAAGCGTTTCGCCATCATAGCAGTCGGTTACGTCGCCGCCGTGCTGACCTCCATCCTGGTGCCAGTCCTGCTGATCACGCTTCTGGAAGGGATCGAATACGGCAACTGGTCCCTGGTTTTCACCTTCGACTGGCTGGGGTCCTTTCCGCTCGCCGTGTTGACCGTGGCCGTCTGCGCGCTGCTGGTCGTCGGCCCTGCCATCGTTCTCGCCGAATGGCGATCGCTTCAGGGATGGTTCTACTTCGCGGCCACGGGTGCGATCACGTCCATCGCCTTTGGTGTTTTGGTCCCGGGCTCGGCGGGAGGATTTGTTTTCAATCCTGGCTTCCTCGGTTTCCTGGCCACCGCCGGCACCGCTGCCGGTTGGGTCTACTGGCTTCTGGCTGGGCGTGGGTCCGGTCAGCTCAAGCAGCGAGATCCGTGATGGGCCGCCTGGTCACCTACATCGTGCGCCTTGCCGTCATCCTGTTCGGCTATGCCGTCGCCTCGCTGGCGGCGAGCGCTTTTCTCAACGTCCTGTTCCTGGCATCGCTCGGCTACACGCCGGAACAGGCGCATCCGGCGGCGACGGCTTCGCTGTATTTCTCGATTCCCTTCGTCGCCCTGTTCGTCGCCTATTTCGCTTTCATGCCGGCGGCGGTCGTCGTCCTGGTTGCCGAAATCCTCGGCCGGCGCGACTGGCTGTTCTATGCGCTGGCGGGCGCCGTTGTCGCGGCCGTGTTCCTCGGCATTGTCGACCACATCGGTGACACCACCTTCGCGGTGACCGGCACCAGCGCCATCATGGCGGTGATCGGCAGCGGCATGGTCGGCGGCATCTTCTACTGGCTCGCCGCCGGGCGCTGGGCGGGAAGCTGGTGGCAAATGGCCACGCGAAGCTTTCAGGCGCCTGATCTCGATCGGCGCTCTTGACCCCGACCGCTTGCTTTCGCATGACTAGGCGATGCCAAAAATGCCGCAGCAGGGCGCAAGGTCGCCACTCCCACCGCTTGTTACACCTCTTGCGGCACAGCGACTGAAGCCGGTCTTTGTCGACAGGTGGAGCGACAAGGCTCGCATCCGAACGCTCGTGCCGTCCGAGGTCACGCCTGAGATCACGGAATGGCTGACCGATCCGGCTGTCATGGAAGGGCTGAACGCGCCGCAGAAAGCCATGGGTCTCGACGCTTTCCGCGCCTATGCCGCGAGCTTCGACAATCTGAAGCGAAACCTGATGGCGATCCTGCGACGGCCCGATGACGTGCCGCTAGGCCTGGCCGTGATGGAGGTTGACCTGAGGCACCGCCTCGGCTCGCTCCATCTGATCATCGGCGATCCGGACAACCGCGGCCGCAACATGGCGTTCGAGGCGTCGATCGTGTTGCTCCGGCATTTCTTTCGCGAGCGCAAGCTGGAGAAGGTTACATTCCAGCCACTGGCGCGCAATCAAGCGGCCATCGCCGTCTGCGAACGATCCGGCTTGCGGCTCGAAGGCACGTTGCGGTCGCACCGCATCGATGGCCGCACCGGCAAACGCATCGACCAGATGCTCTATGCGCTGACGCTCGAAGAGTATGAAGAGCGTGCAAAGATGGCCGAGGCGGCCGGATTGATCCGCCCCTTCGCCGGACCCGGTCTTCCCGCCTAGCTTACCCTTAGAAGCGATACGCTATACCGAATTTCACTGTGTCGAGAGACGGCCGGAAACTCGCGCCGGCCGTACCGCCCGGCCCCGGCTCGATCTCGTCGAATATGTAGTGGAGATATTCCGCCTTCAGCGACCACTTGTCAGCCAGCGCATATTCGGTGCCAAGGCCGAACACGCCACCGAACTTCACGCCGGAGAAGTCCGAGGTCGACGCCGAGGAAAACGGAGGAAACGGAACGAAGACGTTTGAATAGGATGTCGCCTGAAAATGCCCAGCCGCCACGCCACCGGTCACATAAGCCAGCAAACCGTCCGTCACCGCATAGCCGGCGCGGCCGCGCGCGGTCGCAACCCAGTCGACGTCGTAGGTGTAGGTCTCGCCCTTGCCTAGAAGGTCAAGCTGGCCGAATTCCGTGTCGTGCATGCCGATGAAATCGAAATCACCGACTACGCCATAGACGAATTGTCCGCTTTGCCAGTCATGCCCGGCGTAGATGCCGCCGAGATAACCATCCTTGTGGTAGGTGTCGTGGAAGCTGGTCGCGTCGGCATTGAAGCGGACCGAAGAGCCGGCATAGCCGCCCTCGACACCGATATAAGACCCCGACCAGTTGTAAGCCGCGTCCTGCGCGCTGGCCTCGCAGACCAGCCCGATCAAGGCGACAGATGCCAAAAGTATGCTTTTCATTGATTTCCCCAAGTGCCCTAGCGGTTCTTAGGCGAGCGCAACGGAGCCTACAATTGCAACAATGCAACAGCGCCGGTAAATTCGCGGTAACGGGAAAGCCTATTTCGCGTGCGCCGTCAGGATCTTGAGCGCGAAGGCCGAAAACACGCCGGCGAAGAGATAATCGACCACCCGCGTGACCCGCGGGCTGGCTTTCATCGCCGCCGAGAACTTTTCCGCCGCCAGCACCATCGGCGCCGTCACCGGGATCGACAGCACGATGAACATGAGCCCAAGGAAAAACAGCTTTCCTGGCGCGTTCGGGTCGTGCGCGGAGACGAATTGCGGCAGGAAGGTCATGAAGAACAGGATGATCTTCGGATTGAGCAGGTTGACGCCGAGCCCCGCCGCCCAGCTGCGCAACAGCGAGATCCGCGGGCCCGTCTTCTTTTCCGGCGAGAAGGCCGAGCCCTTGGCGATCGCCTGCCAGGCCAGGAAGACGAGATAGCCGGCGCCGAAGATCTTCAGCACGAAGAAAGCCATCGGCGAGGCGACGATCAGCGCCGAGATGCCGACCACCACCAGCGTGGTGTGGACCAGCGTGCCACACAGCGCGCCGGCCATCGAGGCAAAGCCGGTGGCCCGCCCCTGGCTCAGCGTGCGCGAGACGAACAGCGTCATGTCGGGCCCAGGCGTGATCGCCAGGATCACGGTGGCGATGGCGAACTGGATCAGCGTGGTGGTGTCTGGAATGAAGGACATGGAAGGCTCCGGGAGAACCTGGGGCCTATACAAGACGCGTCGCGCCGGCGCCAGATGGCTAGTTAGTGCATCTCCGGCGGGCACGCTCGAGCGGCAAGGGCCTTTTCTTTTAGGTGGCCGGACGCTTCGGAGCTTCCTCACGTGCATCGATCAGGCTGACGATCCATTCCACATCGCGAAGAGTTTCAGAGACGCCAGCCGCCACGCGCTGGATCAGCAGTCTGGCGCCGCGCATGCTTGCTCGCTTTGCCGTTCCTGCTAAAAGGCGCTCCGACAATGCGTGACGCCCAAGTGTCCGCCATCGACGGAGCAGAAATGTCCAAGACCAAAGACGTCAAGAAGGTCGTGCTCGCCTATTCCGGCGGCCTCGACACATCCATCATCCTGAAATGGCTGCAGACCGAGCTCGGCGCGGAGGTCGTCACCTTCACCGCCGATCTCGGCCAGGGCGGCGAACTGGAGCCGGCGCGCAAGAAAGCCGAGATGATGGGCATCAAGGACATCCGCGTCGTCGACGTGCGCGAGGAATTCGTGTCCGACTTCGTCTTTCCGATGTTCCGCGCCAACACCGTCTATGAAGGCACCTACCTGCTCGGCACCTCGATCGCGCGTCCGCTGATCTCCAAGCATCTCGTCGAGATCGCCAGGGAGACCGGCGCCGATGCGATCGCGCATGGCGCCACCGGCAAGGGCAACGACCAGGTGCGCTTCGAGCTTTCGGCTTACGCGCTGAACCCCGACATCAAGGTCATCGCGCCGTGGCGCGACTGGTCGTTCAAGTCGCGCACCGACCTGATCAATTTCGCCGAGCAGCACCAGATCCCGGTGGCCAAGGACAAGAGGGGCGAGGCACCTTTCTCGGTCGACGCCAACCTCTTGCACTCCTCCTCCGAGGGCAAGGTGCTGGAGGACCCTTGGGTGGAGCCGCCGGAATTCGTCCACCAGCGCACCGTTTCGCCGATGGATGCGCCCGACAAGGTCACCGAGATCGAGATCGAGTTCCTGAAGGGCGATCCGATCGCGCTCAACGGCAAGAAGCTGTCGCCGGCAACCATGCTGGCGGCACTCAACGATCTCGGCCGCGACAACGGCATAGGCCGGCTCGACCTGGTCGAGAACCGCTTCGTCGGCATGAAATCGCGCGGCGTCTATGAGACGCCCGGCGGCACCATTCTCATCGCCGCGCACCGCGCCATCGAATCGATCACGCTCGACCGGGGTGCTGCCCACCTCAAGGACGAGTTCATGCCGCGCTACGCCGAACTCATCTACAACGGCTTCTGGTTCGCGCCCGAGCGCCTGATGCTGCAGGCGATGATCGACAAGAGCCAGGAAGACGTCGAAGGCACGGTGCGGCTGAAGCTCTACAAGGGCAACGTCATGGTCACCGGCCGCAAGTCCAGGAAGACGCTCTATTCCGACGCGCTGGTCACCTTCGAGGACGACCGCGGCGCCTATGACCAGAAGGACGCCGCCGGCTTCATCCGCCTCAATGCGCTGAGGCTGCGCACCCTGGCCGCCCGCAACCGCAAGGGATGATATCCGGACAACGGCCTGGCGCTTTGCCAACTACGCCTAAGAAACCCGACGGAGACGTCGGGTTTTTATTTGCTTCCTCTAATATAAACAAAATCAAGCCGCCTGGACTCGGTTCCTGTTTGACCTTTTGGCGGTATCATCTAAGTTCACTTGCGGGTTTAGGGGGTTTGACAGTGAAGAATAGTATTTCTCTTCTGCTTGGCTTGATCGTCGTCTTGACGGTGTGCCAGTCCTCACAGGCAGGCGCCAAGCGTGACCCGAAGGCGGAGATGAACGAATGCGTCGCCTCCGCTCGCACACGGGACCTTACGTTCAAGCATGACATGGCTTTGTTCATGGGCGTCTCGCAAGAGCGCATGCCCGCCCTGTTTTGCCAGCGCATTGCCGATGGGATACGCAGCGGCCGCATCAGCTATTCCGACATAAACAGGCTTCAGCTCGACCAGCCGACCGAAATCTGGATGGTCCTCAAGGGCAAAGCAAAGGCGGCTGCGCCCGCGCAAGCCCAGGCGCCGCGGTCACCCAACTTCCGTAACTGCAGCGGCATTGACGGCGCCTTCCAGGTTCCCGCTTCCCAGAAATGCCCTTCGAGCGGCTACGCGCAGAATTCCGGAGTCCCGACGGTCATCGAGGGCAAGCGAAGGACGGTTGCCCCGCCGCCGCAAAACCCTAGATTCCGTAACTGCAGCGGTATTGACGGCACCTTCCGGGTTCCCGCCTCCCAAAAATGCCCGTTGAGCGGCTACGCGCATTATTGAGTGTGATGTGCCTAGGCGCTCGGCCATTCCTGGAAACTGTTTCCTGCCGGCGGTGGCTATCCTGGCGAATTTGGCTGTTGCCAAAGCCGGCGACTATGATCCCGCCTCGCTCGACCTCGCCGCACTCCTCGAATGCCGGGCAGACGTGCCGAACTACAACAGCTTTGCCCTGTGGCTGGCCGGCGAGCGTAGGGCGGCGGATACGCTTGGCTGGAAAGAGGTTGCATCGGGCAATCCCTTCCTGCGGCAGTATCAACTGCCTGCTCCGGTCCATGTCTTCGGACGCGAGACGGTGACAATCGCCTTTACCGCAACCGGACCGATGGCCGTGCTTGACGGCATCGCCGCAGCGGATCTCGCCCGCCAGCTCAACGTCCCGGCGGCGTCTCGACCCCGGACCAATTCCTGGGCGAGAAGGTCGTGGCCGAAAGCACCGAGGACAGCGGCGGCGTGAGACTTGCCACGCGCATCACGCTCAACGTCTCGACCGTCGAGTCCCATCCCGGCAAGGCGCTGGCTGGCTGCTCCTACGCGCTCGACGTGAAGTAGCCCCCAGACGCTGAAGCCGTGTTTGCCGCTCCCATCAACAAAAAAGCCCGGCCATGGCCGGGCTTTTGCCGAATAGAGATTTCTATCAGTCGGCGTCGATCGCCGTGGCGATTTGGGCGATGGCCTGTTGATAGACGCTTGCGGAATTCCAGCCGGCAATCGCGCCCATATTCGCGTCCGCGCTCGCGCCGGCTCGCCAGCCGTGGCCTTTGAGGAAGTTGGCGGTGGAAGCGAGCGCCGTCGCCTTGTCGCGCAGATTCCCGCTGCCGACTGCATACTTCAGAACATTTCCGGGCAGGAACTGCGTGTGGCCGACCTCGCCATGCATGGCGCCGACCGACGAGGCGCTCAGCGCTCCGCGGTCGACCAGCTTCAGGGCCGCAATGGCATGCGGGTGAAAATAGTCCGGGCGGCGGCAATCGTAGGCCAGCGTCAAAATGGCGGAGACCGTGTTCTGGTTGCCCATGGAGGCACCGAACCCGGTTTCCATACCCCAGATGGCGAGCAACACGCCCGGCGACACGCCGTAGTTCCGCTCGATCTGGTTGAACAGCGCGGCGTTAGACTTCTTCAGCGCACGGCCCTTGGAAATGATCGCGGCCCCGCCACGGCGCTTCATGAAGGCTTCCACCGAGCCGCTGAAAGCCTTGTGGATTGCACGGTCGGCGGAGATCGTCCTTGTTGCGTAGGTCGCGCCGGCCAGGGCGGCCAGACCCTTCGAGCCGACACCTTCGGCCTTGGCGTCCGCGGCAAAATCCTGTTTCCAGGCCTCGAAGCCGGCACCGGTCTTGCCGCAGCTGGATGCTGCCTGCGCGCCCGTTGCCAGCGCAAGTACCGCCACTACGGTGGCCGCTAAAATCCTACCCTTGGCAAGAAATGCCATGTTGTTCTCCTGGTTGCCTGATTCACGTCCCGCGCGAATTTGCCAGCGAAACATGCTCTTGTCACTGTCCCAGACGCGCCCTTTGTCGCTGTCTCGGACGTGCTCTTGTCACCGTCTCTACTGCAATGCTGGCGAATGCCGTGGAATTTGCCTACGATCAAGTGATTATTGTGGCGGGCGCGGCCGAAACCCCGCCGATCCTTCCACCATGTTGCTGAATGGTGTCACGGTCGGGAACGACGCCTGATGATCGGCGTTTGAACGACGTCCTTCCCCTGATCCGACGATTGAGACCGACATGAAACTTTTCGACTGCCCGCATTGCGGCCATCGTCTCTACTTCGAGAACGCCCGGTGCCTAAATTGCGGGAGTCTCGTGCTCTATGATCCCGCCCATGCCCAATTTGCCTTGTCGGGCGCCGACGGCGCCTTCCAGTGCACCAACGCCGACGAGTGCGCCTGCAACTGGATGACCGAACCCGGACAGGCTTTTTGCCGTGCCTGCGTGCTGAACCAGCTGATCCCCGATCTCTCGGTCGACGGCAATCGCCGCCGCTGGATCCGGGTCGAGGCGGCCAAGAAGCGCGCCATCTATTCGCTGCTCGCCTTCGGCCTGCCGGTCGCGCCCAAGCAGGCCCCCACCGACGAGATAGGCCTCGCCTTCGACTTCCTCGCCGATCCGATCGGCGGCGGCCCCGGCGGCGAACGGATCCTTACCGGCCACGACAATGGCCTGATCACGCTCAATGTCGCGGAGGCCGATTCCGCCGAGCGCGAGAAGCGCCGCGTCGAGATGGGTGAGAATTATCGCACGCTACTCGGCCATTTCCGCCATGAGCTCGGCCATTATTACTGGGACCGCCTGATCCGCGACGATCCGCAAAGGCTGGACGCCTTCCGCGCTTTGTTCGGCGATGAACGCGCCGATTACGAACAGGCGCTGAAGACCTACTATGCCAACGGCGCGCCTCCCGACTGGCAGCAGAACCACATCTCGGCCTATGCCACCTCGCATCCGTGGGAGGACTGGGCCGAAACCTGGGCCCACCATCTGCACATCACCGACACCCTGGAGATGGTCCATGCGCTGAACTTCCCGCTCGGCCGGCTCGAGACAGTGGAAGCCAACGATCTGCCGCGAGGCGACACCGGCGGCGAACTGCAGGCAGCACCTTCGGAACCCGCAAACACGCCCGAGCCCTTCGACAAGATCCTTGCCCGCTGGCTGGTGCTGTCGGAAGCCTCCAACTCGATCAACCGCTGCATGGGCCTGCCTGACCTCTACCCCTTCGTCATTTCGGACGTCACGGCGCGGAAACTCACCTTCGTTCACGACCTTCTGACCGGTTTGCCGAAAGAACCGGGAACAAATCGTGAGTTGATGCAGGCGTTTTAGCCGGAACGCATGCGCCGCTGCGCCGTTTTCACCGCCGAGGGACCATGAAAACGGAGAGAAATCATGAAATCCGTATTGTTTCCCGCGGTCGCCGGGATGCTGACCGTGATGTCGGGTTCAGCACTTGCCGATACCGCCGTCTCGGCGGTCACCGATCTCAACGTTCGCGCCGGCCCCGGGCCGCAATATCCGGTCATCGGCGTGCTCGCCGCCGGCCAGTCGGCAACGCTCAATGGCTGCATCGAAAACAGCAAATGGTGCACCATCGCCGAAGCCGGCGGCCAGGGCTGGGTCTATTCCGACTATGTGACAGCCGATTTCGGCGGCAGCCGGGTGGTGCTGACGCAGCGCCCGCACGGTTCCAGCGTCGCCGTCGTCTCGCCGCCGGAAGACATCGGCGACTACTCGACCGATTATACCGGAGCGATCGTCGCCGGCGAGCCGGTCGATGCCATCCCGCGGCCACCGGCCGAAGTCAGGACCTATGTCAGTACACACCGTCTCGACCCCGTCTATCTGGATGGCGAGGTAGTGACCGGGGCAACCTTGCCCGACACCGTCGAACTGCGCGAAATCCCGGACTATAACTACCGCTATGTCTATGTGAACGGCCAGCCGACGCTGGTCGATCCGCAGACGCGACGCATCATGTACGTGGTGCGCTGAGGCCAGCCGGCCGTCGCCGAAGCGGCTGGCAGTGATATCCGGATACCTACCCACCCAGGCACGCCCGCCTGGGTGCCGCCGGTTTTGACTGTGAATTATTTTCCACTATGGGTTGACGCATCAAAGATGTGAACTATAGTTCACGGGTGATCGAGGTTCGCCAAACCGCCGACTTTCGTGACTGGCTCGCCGGCATGAGGGACAAGCGGGCCGTCGAGAAGATCGCGATACGCGTCGCCCGCATCCAGTCCGGCCTCATGGGAGACGTGAAGTACTTCGATGGCATCGGCGAACTTCGACTGGATGTTGGGCCGGGATACCGGCTCTATTTCGTCAGACGGGGCAACGAAGTCATCATCCTGCTTTGCGGCGGCGACAAGTCCAGCCAAGGTCGCGACATAAAAATGGCCATCCAGATGGCCAAGGAGTTATGATCATGGCAATCGAAACCGTTCCCTTTGATCCCGCCGAGCATCTTGGCAGCGCCGAAGGTCAGGCCGAACTGCTGGCCGACGCCTTTGCGTCCGGCAACCCCAGCTATATAGCGAACGCGCTCGGCATCGTTGCCCGCGCGCGCGGCATGACTGCCGTTGCAAAGGAAGCAGGCGTCACTCGTGAAGCTCTCTACAAAGCACTGAGGCCCGACGGTGACCCGCGCCTTTCGACGCTGCTGGGGGTCACGAAGGCGCTCGGGGTGAAGATCACAGCCGAGCCGGCAAGCTGACCCACTTCGCAGGGCGGTCGTCCGGCAGATGGCTCGCGCACGCCTTGCCAACTCGCCCTTGTCTTGACTCTTCGGCCGATTTCCTGTCTACACCCCTCGAATTCCGCGACGAGTATCCCTCCGAGCAAGCCGACCAGGACGCCGAAGCCTCTTTGAGGCCAAGTGCTGTAAACAGATCCTGGAGGCCAACATCCGGCAGCGCTGAGCGCCCCCGGGTGCTTTTTGGTTTTGGGCTTTGCTTTTGCTTGGACAGTTGGCGCGAACGCATTACCTCTCGGATCGAACCCGAACCGAGATTGAAGGACGATCGATGTTTGAATCGCTACAGGAGCGCACAAGAGGCGTGGAGGGCCATCGGCCCGACAGGGATTACTATGAATCCAAGGCGCTCTCGCGCGGCGAGTTGACCAATGTTTGAGTCCCTACAGGAGCGTCTTGGCTCCATCCTGAACGGCCTGACCGGCCGCGGCGCGCTGTCGGAGGCTGATGTCTCGGCAGCACTTCGCGAGGTGCGCCGTGCGCTGCTCGAGGCCGACGTGGCGCTCGAAGTGGTGCGCACCTTCACCGACAAGGTGCGCGAGAAGGCCGTCGGCGCCGCCGTGCTGAAGTCGATCAAGCCTGGCCAGATGGTCGTCAAGATCGTCCATGACGAGCTGGTCGACATGCTGGGCGCCGAAGGCGTCGCCATCGACCTCAATGCGCCGGCGCCCGTCGTCGTCATGATGGTCGGCCTGCAGGGCTCCGGCAAGACGACCACTTCGGCCAAGATCGCCAAGCGGCTGACCGAGCGCCAGAACAAGAAAGTCCTGATGGCCTCGCTCGACACGCGGCGGCCCGCGGCGCAGGAGCAGCTGCGCCAGCTCGGCGAGCAGGTCAAGGTGGCGACGCTGCCGGTCATTGCCGGCCAGAACCCCGTCGACATCGCCAAGCGCGCCGTCCAGGCGGCCAAGCTCGGCGGCCATGACGTCGTCATCCTCGACACCGCCGGCCGCACCCATATAGACGAGCCGTTGATGGTCGAGATGGCCGACATCAAGAAGGTGTCGAGCCCGCACGAGATCCTGCTGGTGGCGGATTCGCTGACCGGCCAGGACGCCGTCAACCTGGCGAAAAGCTTCGACGAACGCGTCGGCATCACCGGCCTTGTGCTGACCCGCATGGACGGCGACGGCCGCGGCGGCGCCGCACTTTCGATGCGCGCCGTCACTGGCAAGCCGATCAAGCTGATCGGTACCGGCGAAAAGATGGACGGGCTGGAGGAATTCCACCCCAAGCGCATCGCCGACCGCATCCTCGGCATGGGCGACATCGTCAGCCTGGTCGAGAAGGCCGCCGAGAACATCGACGCCGAGCAGGCGGCAGCGATGGCCAAGAAGATGCAGTCGGGCAAGTTCGACCTGAACGACCTCGCCCAGCAGCTTCAGCAGATGTCGAAGATGGGTGGCATGGGCGGCATCATGGGCATGATGCCGGGCATGGGCAAGATGAAGGACCAGATGGCCGCCGCCGGCCTCGACGACAAGATGTTCGGCCGCCAGCTCGCCATCATCTCCTCGATGACCAAGGCCGAGCGCGCCAATCCCGATATGCTCAAGCACTCGCGCAAGAAGCGCATTGCCGCCGGCTCCGGCACCGACGCGGCCGAGATCAACAAGCTCCTGAAGATGCATCGCGGCATGGCCGACATGATGAAGGCGATGGGCGGCAAGGGCAAAGGCGGCGGCCTGATGCGCGGCATGATGGGTGGCCTTGCTTCCAAGATGGGCCTTGGCGGCATGATGCCCGGCGGCCCCGGGGGGATGATGGGCGGCATGCCCGACCTTTCCAAGATGGACCCCAAGCAGCTTGAAGCCTTGCAGAAGCAGGCGCAGGCCGCGGGCCTTGGCGGCATGAAGGGCCTTCCCGGCGGTCTTCCTGGCGGTAGTGGCCTGCCCGGCCTGCCCGGCGGCATGAAACTTCCGGGGCTTCCGGGCCTCGGCGGCGGCGGGCTGCCCGGCCTCGGCAAGAAGAAGTGAGGGCGCTATGAACGAAGAAAAAGACATGGCCGACGCACGCACCATCCTGGCCGGCTACCGCGCCTCGATCGACAACATCGATGCCGCCCTGATCCACATGCTGGCCGAGCGCTTCCGCTGCACCAAGGCGGTCGGCGTGCTGAAGGCCGAGCATGGCTTGCCGCCGGCCGATCCGGCGCGCGAGCAGCAGCAGATCGCCCGCCTTCGCCAGCTGGCGCATGACGCACATCTCGACCCCGATTTCGCGGAGAAATTCCTCAACTTCGTCGTCCGCGAAGTGATCCGACACCACGAACAGATCGCCGCTTCGAGCAGCGGCGGGACAAAAAATCCGCTGCCAACGGCGTGACGAAAACCGGCTGAGAAATCTCAGTTGAAATCCAATCAAACGAAATCAGAGCTTTTAGGAGAAAAGAAATGGCACTGAAGATCAGACTGGCCCGTGCGGGCTCGAAGAAGCGTCCTTACTACCACGTCGTCGTTGCCGACGCCCGTTCGCCACGCGACGGCCGGTTCATCGAGTCGCTCGGCTCGTGGAACCCGCTGCTGCCCAAGGACGGCGAGCGCGTCAAGGTCGACGCCGACCGCGTCAAGCATTGGCTGTCGCATGGCGCCCAGCCGACCGACCGCGTGCTGCGCTTCCTCGACGAGGCCGGCCTCGCCAAGCGCGATGCCCGCTCCAACCCGAAGAAGGCCGAGCCGGGCAAGAAGGCGCAGGAGCGCGCCGCCCTGCTGAAGAAGGCGCAGGAAGACGCCGCTGCCGCCGTCGCGGCCGCTGCCGCCGCTCCGGCCGAAGCGGAAGCCGCCACCGCCGAGTAAAATATTGCTTCATCGCATCAACGAAACGGCGGGCCTGTGCCCGCCGTTTTGCTATCATCCGGCAATGCCACGGTGGCATTCAATGCATGTCGCCCAAAAGTGATCTCGGTTTTGGGGGACGACATGCATAAAACAAAGACCTGAAGCGCGGCGCATGAATCCGCCTCGACGCGACACGCTTTAGGCTGATGGAGCGGATGGGCGAACGGGCAATCACGGAAGACATCCTGTCCGCTGGCGTTGCCGGAAAGCTGTTGCGCTGCACCGGCGCCACGACGGGCGTTGTCGTCTTGAGCGGATCCAGCGGCCGTGTCGACGTCGCTCGCGCCAGACTGTTCGCCAGGGAGGGCGCGTCCGCGCTCGCGCTTCAGTGGTTTGGCGGCGAAGGCCAGGTTCCCGGCATCTGCGAGGTCCCTCTCGAGACGTTTTTCGCCGCAACCGACCATCTCGCCGGACTGGGATGCCGGCGCATCGTCTTTGTCGGCACGTCCAAGGGTGCCGAAGCATCCCTGCTCACGGCGGCCCATGATTCGCGCATCGATGCCGTGGTGGCAATCAGCCCGACATCGGTGGTTTGGGGAAATATCGGGCCGGGCCGCGATGGCATCGCCTGGCCTGAACGATCGTCGTGGACCCTGGAAGGGCTTCCATTGCCGTTCGTTCCAACCGACCCGAGCTGGAACGCAAGCCATGTCGACGGCCTGGTGTCCTACCGAGGCCTCTTCGAGCATTGCCTGACAAATTTCTGGGAGGAAGCGGCCCGGGCCGCCATTCCCGTCGAGGCCATCCCGGCCGAGATCGTGCTGGTCGCGGGCGGCGACGATGCGCTGTGGCCA
Organism: Mesorhizobium sp. LNHC232B00; assembly: GCF_000502435.1. Taxonomy (NCBI): domain Bacteria; kingdom Pseudomonadati; phylum Pseudomonadota; class Alphaproteobacteria; order Hyphomicrobiales; family Phyllobacteriaceae; genus Mesorhizobium; species Mesorhizobium sp. LNHC232B00. Next base: position 1,208 of record NZ_AYWP01000032.1, on the reverse strand, counting down.
TCCCTGGATTTCGCCGAAGCGATCGTTCAGCGCCGAAAGGATGCCGGAAAGGCCACACGCCTGGTTTCAGCGCCCGACGCTGGCCACCGCATTCTCTTGCCCGGAGAAACCACCTCACGGTCGATATCGCACGCGCATGGCGGCAACGATCGCGCCGATGCGGATCTCGGCCGGGAAGCCTGGGGATACATCCGAAAACTGCTCTGACTCTTTGTTCTGACGCAATTCCCAAGGGAAAGCGCTATGCGCTTTTCCCGGAAAAACCGTTTCACACTTGTCCTGGAATTGCTCCGATTATCCAATCACATGCAAACGGCGGGCCCGTGCCCGCCGTTTTGATCTCAGCCCTGAGGCGATCAATAGCCGCTCGGGCAGCGGTCGACATAGACCCGACCATAGCGGTCACGGTATCGGCACTGGCCGCTTTCGCTGGCATGGCCGATCAGTGCGCCGGCCACGGCACCGACCGCGCCCCCGACAACCGCGCCCTGCACCGGATCGCCCGCAACCGCGGCACCGACCGCGGCACCGCCAAGGCCACCCACGGCAGCGCCTTTTTCCGTCTGCGAACATGCGCCGAGCGCCGTCGCCAACACCAGAATGGTCAAGATTTTCGTCATCTTTCGTTCCTCTCACACGCGGATCGCCGTCTCGCCGCCTGGTCCTTAACTCTCAGACGGCTAATTTGATCCCGAGGAGAACAAAGATCGCGACGCCCTGCTCGAACAAGCGGTAGGGTGCCGTGCCGGTCATGCCTCGGTTTCGCGCTTCAGATGGCGAGGCCGACCTCGAAATCCCTGCCGATCAGCGAAATTGGCTATTGGCGAAGGCAGAAGCGACATCCGGGATGCTGTCTCTCCAGCTTCACATCGCGACTATCGGCATTCACCGCTCGCGGCTATGGATGCATCCGGTGAGGAACAAATGACCGGCGAAACCGATCTGAAGACATTGCTGGCATCGATGACGCCGGAATTGCTGGATGGCATCTATGTCTTCGCCACGCTGACGCGAGGAATTCCCCAGCCGGAAGGCCTCGAACCGCTCATGATATTCCGCGAGCGCGAGGGCACGACGCTGATCGTGACCGAGGCGGCGGCCCATGCCGCCGGGCTGGCCGCCTCGTTCCGCTGCCGGATGATCACGCTGAACATCCACTCGTCACTTGAAGCAGTCGGCTTCCTCGCCGCCATCACCACGCGGCTGGC